>NZ_JARESQ010000036.1:0-21555 GCF_046028085.1 Paraburkholderia sp. RL17-380-BIE-A | reverse complement strand
GCCAGCGCCTTGCAAGCATTATCTGAAATTTATTCAAGGCGCCTTTTTTATGCGGCTCGGCTCATCGACGACAGGCACTTTCATATCGGGCGCCAAAGCACGTGCAGCCGGCGCGCCAATGGTCCAATCGTGGAGCACGGTGTACGCGACCGCCAGCAAAGTCGGGCCGATGAAAACGCCGAGGAAGCCAAAAGCGAATGCACCGCCCAAGATACCTAGCATCACCAGAATCAAAGGCATGTCGCTATTCTTCCCGATCAGAATCGGCTTGATGACGTTGTCTGACATGCCGACGACCAGCACCCCCCACACCACCAGAAAGATCGCCCAGCCAGTCGCGCCGCCGTGGTACAGCCAGATCGCCGCCGGCAACCAGACAACCACCGGCCCACCCGGTATCACCGACAGAAAGAACGTCGCCAACCCGAGTAGCGCCGGCGCAGGCACACCGGCGATCCAGCATCCGAATCCCGCCAGAATCCCCTGCACGAGGGCCGTGCCGAGAATTCCATAGACCACGCCCTTCACCGTGCTGCCAGCAAGTGCCAGCAGATAGTCGGCGCGCTCCCCGGCAATACGCCGCATGCCGGCGTTCAGCCAGGCCGCTGCGCCCTCTCCCCCCGTATAAAAGAAGAAAGCGAGCACGATGCTCAACGCCAACAGACCGAGGCCATGCGTAACCGCAATTGCAGCCGCCAGAATCCACTTGCCCGCGGGTGCAGCGAGCGTACGCAATTGCGCGATCAGTTCGGAATTATTGCTTGTGACACGCTCCCAGAATGCCTCGATGCTGGAACCCACCAGCGGAATCCGGGCAACCCACGGCGGCAAATCCGGCAAGCCGGCTTCAAAGAGCCGCTGAACCAGCGCGACGATATCGTGTACGTGCGCCCCGAAAGCAAAGCCCGCATAGACGAACGGTCCAAGCACCACAATCAGAATGATCAACACGATCAACGTGGCGGCCCACTTGCGCCGCCCGCCGACGGCCGCGGTCAGCCTCCGGTACAAGCCCCAGGAGCTATAGCTGAGAATGGCGCCCCATAGTAGCGCGGTCGTGAAAGGCGCCAGCACCAGCAGCGATCCGCCCACCAGGATAATCAGCGCGAACACAGCGGCAAGCCGTTCGATCAGTTGGTCCGATTTCATGATGAATCTCCTGTTGCGCCAATCCCCGGCGACGAATGGACATACTTTTGTCAGGCGTTCGCTGAAAGCGCTCAGTATAGAAGCGAGCCACGCGTCCGGGGGCGTCTTATATCATCGGGCCAAGCCGCTGCGCAACGGTCTCGAAGCCGCGCTCGACAGGCTGATTTTTCGCGCGGAAACGTCCCAATTCATCCGGCATTGCGGACCAAATAATATGGCGGCATAGAAAAGACTAGAATATAAGGTTGTACACCCCAATTTCCGGATTTATGCGCTCGCGAATCGCCAAACGTCTCCCACCCGATGCCGACAAGCTGGTCGGTCTTTCGCTCGCGCTTTTCGCGTCGGGCAGCCGCACCGAGGACCGCTTCTGGGAAGCGAAACTCGACGCGCTGCTCGCCAAGATCGTTCGCAACGCCAACCAGACTACGCTGGACGCCGCGCTCGATCATCTGCAGCAAAATCATCCCGACGCCTACGGCGCGCTCGCCGACATGGCGGAAACGCACAGCGAGTCGTTCATCATCGAACACGAAGGCGTGCCTCATGAGGCGCTGCTGATCGCCGCGCCCGTGCTCGCCTGGACCCGCTACATGATTCCGTCCGGCCCGCTCAAGGCCGACGCCGCCGACGCCCTGCGCGCGCACCTGCAAGCGCACGTGCTCGCAGCGAATACGCGGGTCGCCATGGCGCCTTTCCTTTACAGCATCGATCAGCTGCCGCGTCATCATGTCGAAACCTGGCGCATTGCCCAGCAGCTCGCTCAGGCGGCCATGACCGGCGGCAACGTCAAACTGAATTTCGGCGAGTTGCCGGAAACTTCGCCGATTCTGGCCGACCCGCGCTTCCTGCTGGCCGTGGTCGCGGCCCCGGTGGGCGAGCCGACGTTCCGCTGGCAGGAAGAAGAGCACGGCAGCCGGATCGAGCGCGGGCAATGCCTCGAACAATGGGCTACGCAAGGCGGCGCAAATTTGTCGCTGGTGCTGCCCGGCTGCGAATTCGAGTGCCTGTTGCCGGACGCCTATTACTCTGCCTGCCGCGATGCCGACGAGAGCGTGCGCCCTCACACCGTGCGCACCGCCGTGCGCTATCTGTTCGACACGATCGGTGCTGCGCCTCAGGAATTGCGCGCGGTCGTCGCGGGCTTCGGCGAACGCCGCATCGACGAATACCGCGTCGGCTTCACGCGCCGGGGCAGCAATGACGTGATCTATGGCGTCGTGTGGCCGCTTTACGGCCGTGAGAACGGCGAGCCGGGCATCGACGAAGAGCCGCAGGAAACCGCCGCGTCGGACGACCCGCTCGAGGAAATCGTCGCGCTGCTCAAGGAGACCGGTGTGACCGAGGTGCGCCGGCACGCCGGCCGCTTCGAGCCGGAATATTGCGACGATTGCGGCGTGCCGCTCTATGCCGACCCGCTCGGCGAAATCGTCCATGCCGAAATGCCGGAGGACGCGGAGCCCGCGCAGCCGCACTTCCATTGAACATGGTCGCAGGCGCATTTCGGGCGCCGCATACGACATGACAAAGCCCCGCCGAGCGCGGGGCTTTTTTGTGCCTCTACGTTCTTACGTCATTCCTCTTATGCCTTTTGGACAGGCCGTCAAATTGAAGGGAATTTGTCATCATAGGAACGGCGACGCATCGCAACGCATCCGGCTCTCACTAGCCGCGCGTCTGCATCGCGCCACTTCGCCCGATTCATCTGGAGACATGCATGCGATTCTCGATACTCAACTCAGACGCGGAACGACGTGATGGACTCAAAGCACTACTGCGGCAAATTGACCGTCTGGCGCGTTTTAACGAAGCCCAGGATTGGCGTCAGGTCGAACGCACGCTCAAACGTCAGCGGCCCGACCTGCTCGTCATCGATTGGCAGGACTGGATGTCGATCGCCGATACGCGCCATCTGCTCAGTCATTACCCCGATCTGCGCATTGCAGTGCTGACGGACCAGATCTCGCCGGTCGCCGTGCGGGACCTCATGGACGAGGGCGTGCTTGGCGTCGTGCCGCGCGACACCGATCCTTGTCTGATCGTGCGCGCATTTGAAATGGTGCTGCTGGGCGGTCACTACGTGCCGCCCGGCGCGCTGGCGCTCGATCCTCCGCTGCCGCCGGATACCGCCATCCGGCCGTTCGACGAAAAGAGCCCTCCACCGCGCCGCGCCAAACTGGCCAACGGGCTATCACCCCGCCAGCAGCAAATCATGCGCTGCGTTCACATGGGCAGCACCAACAAGATGATCGCGCGCACCCTCGGCATTAGCGAAGGCACCGTCAAGATCCATCTGACCAGCATATTCCAGCAACTCGGGGCGCCGAATCGCGCTGCCGCGGTCGCGCTTTACAACGGCTGGCTATCGAACCATCTGCAAGTACTGCGCAATGATGCCGACGGCCCGGTTCGCCCGATCATGGGGCAAGCCGGCGTGGTGCCTTTGCGTCGCCGCACGCGACGGCGCTTCCACTATCCGTTGCCTGCTAACGACACGGCCGCCCTGCTGCCGATGGCAGCCGAACCGGGCGCACAGTACGGCGACGCGCCGCCCGCCGGACCAGCAACGGACCCACTTGCGCCAGGCCCTGCGTGAGCGTCGCCGGGGCACGCGTCAGCATTCGGGCGGCTACTTTCTAACAGCGTTTGCGCCTGCTGGCATGGAATCCGCTCACACCTTTTCTCGTCCAACGAGTAATATGAGACACATGGGTTTCCTCTACACACCGCTTCCGTTCTGGGTCGCTGTCGGTGGCTGGATCGTCACTGCGATAGTGGTCGCGCTCGCGCTGTGGAAAAATCCTTTCAAACGACTTCAAGACGGCACCCTGCAGCATGTCTGGCTTGCGATCATCGTCGCAGTGTCGGTGCTGTGGGCCACCAACGCATGGCTCGACGACGGCACCGTCATGCATCTGCTCGGCGCCACGCTAGTCGTCACGTTGTTCGACTGGGCGCTGGCGCTGATCGCCATGGCGGTGGTCACCGGTCTGGCCGCTGTCGTCTTCGATGCTCCCTGGCAGGGTATCGCGCTGACCTTCCTCGTCTATGGTGCATTGCCAGTCGGCATTTCTACTCTGGTCCAACGCATCAGCATTGCGTGGTTGCCGCGCAATCTCTTCATGTTCATCTTCGGCCAGGGGTTTGTGTCGCCGGCCATTGCCGTGTCGCTTACGGCGGCCGCGGCTCTCGGCGTGCATATCGCGCTCGCCGACGGCTCCATGACCGTGATCCCCGCAGGCTACGCGCTCAGCGTGCTTCTACTTGCCACAGGGGAAGCCTGGTTCACCGGCATGTCGACGGCATTGATCGCGGTGTATCGTCCTGCGTGGGTCACCACTTATGACGTACGCAGATATCGATTGGGCGGACCGCGCACCTGACACTCGCACGACCATTGAACGTGCAGCTGCGGCAATGGGCGCCTCGGCTACATGAACCGCTCGTGCCGGCGCACCACGACAGGACAAAATATTTTGTGCCAGGATTGAACTCCACCCTCTCGCGGGGCATCTTACGTGCCTCATGTCTCATTAGCGTCTAACAACTAGATGGATCGCACCAACGTACCGCGCCGAATGCTGCGGTTGGTCGGCCGGTTGGCAACATATGCGGCGAGTCTCTCGCTCATCTGTTCCACTTCCGCGCTCGCCGACCAACTCGAACAGCACAACGATCTCGTCAATAGATTTGTCAATGAAATGCATGCAGACCCGCTCGTTGCGGACTGCGCTGCTCATGGCAACTTTGTCGCCAGCACGTCAACTGCCTTCGACCATGTCGAATTTCCACCTAGCTCGTTCGATAGCGCGCATGCGTCGGTCACGCCGTGGAACGATTCGTTCGACGAGGGCAAGCAGCGCGTCAAGGTAGACAACATCGTCACCGTCGAAGGGCTCGGCGTGCGCCAAAGCGGCGAAGGCGACCCCGCCGATCTGAAGTTCCGCTGCGGCTATGTCGGTGCGCAGATGCTGGCGTTCAGCTGGAACGATCCGGTGCCACCGGCCCGTGCGCGCGCCTCGGAACCCTCGGGATCGCGAGCGGCGTCGGGCAAGCATAAGAGCGCCAAAGGCAAGCACTCGGCGAGCGGCAAAACCACGAAGAAAGCGACCACGAAGTCTTCCAAACCGAACTCGGGCAAGTCGTCGAGAACGAACTCGAACAAAGCAACCGCGAAGAAGACACCGGCGAAGAAGAAAACTCAGTAGCGGTTCGAGCTTGCGGCATCAGCCCGCCGGCCGCGAGTCAAGCAGCCGCCCCAATGAAAACGAGGCACACACCGTGAAGTGCGTGCCTCGTTTTTCTATGCCGAGTTCGCTTTAAGCAAAGGTCTCCACGTGCCGCAGGATCGCCTGAAGCATCGCGGCGCCGAGCGACGCGCTACGCTCGCCGTTCCAGCCCACCCGTTCGTCAGGCAGATTCGCGTTGTCCTTGAACGGCATCTCCAGCGTGAGCGACAGGCAGCCAAATTCGTTGCCGATGTACTTCGACGCCAGTTTCAGCGCGTCCTCACGATATTTGCTCGCCGCGTAGCCGTGCTTGTCCTGGAAATCGGGGCTCGCGTGCTTGAACGCTTCGATGAACGCTTGCTGCTCTTCCCGCTGCCGCTCGGTGAAGCCTGGCAGCATTTCGGAGCCGGCCACGAACACGTAGGGCAGCGCCTCGTCACCGTGGATATCGAAGAACAGGTCGCAGCCGGTCGCGTGAATCGCGTCGCGCACCACCAGCACCTCAGGGCTGCGCGCGGCATCCGGCTCCATCCACTCGCGATTCAGATTCGCACCGGCCGCATTGGTGCGCAGATTGCCGTGCACGCTGCCGTCCGGATTCATATTCGGCACGATGTAGAAGACCGCGTGATCGTAGAGCTTGCGCGCCACCGGGTCACCCGCCCAATCGCCCCAACCCGCGAGCCGCTTCACGAGACCCTCGATAAACCACTCGGCCATCGTCTCGCCAGGATGCTGGCGCGCGATCAGCCAGATTTTCTTCCTGGGTGTGTCGCCGGTTTGCGGCGTGCCGAGCGTGAGCAGCGAAATGGGCCGACCTTCGACGCTCTTGCCCAATTCCGTGAGCGTCGCCTGCGGCATCTGCTGCACCGCGCCCAGAAACTCCGCATGACGCTCCTCGCTATACGGCTCGAAATACGCGTAGTAAATACGGTCGAAATCCGGCGTGTGATCGATCGTCAGCACGCGGCCGTCGTACGACGTGGGTACGCGGAACCAGTTCACCCGGTCATAGCTCGCCACCGCCTGATAATCGCGCCAGCCTTCGGCAAAAGCGCACGCGGCGGCATTCTCGAAGGTCATCACGCAGCGCTCGCCCGCCGCGCCGGACAAGCGGAAGTAAAACCACTGCGCGAACTCGGCATGGCTGTCCGGCCGCACACGCAAACGGATGTTGCCCGCTTCTTCGCAGGACAGCACTTCAATCGCGCCTGCGTCGAAGTTGCTCGTAATGGATAACGTCATGATGGTTTTTCCCTGCTTGTACGCGCGGCGAAACGCTTATTCAGCAACGCGGCGGCGGAATACGTAAGTGGAATCATTCGACGCTTCGGCGTCGAACGCATAGCCTTCGGCGTCGAATTCCTTCAACTGCTCGGGCTTGTCGAGACGGTTCTCCACGGCATAGCGCGCCATCAGGCCGCGCGCCCGTTTTGCATGGAAGCTGATGATCTTGTAGCGACCGCCCTTCCAGTCCTCGAAAACGGGCGTGATGACCGGCGCTTCGAGCAGCTTCGGCTTGACGGACTTGAAGTATTCGCCCGACGCGCAATTGACCAGCACGCGGGACGCCGCGGCATTCTTCTTGAGCTGTGCATTCAAGGCCTGCGTGATCCGCTCGCCCCAGAATGCGTACAGATCCTTGCCGCGCGGGTTAGCGAAACGCGTACCCATTTCCAGCCGGTAAGGTTGCAGCAGATCGAGCGGGCGCAGCAATCCGTACAGGCCGGACAACACGCGCACGTGATTCTGCGCGTAGTCGAGATCCGCCGCCGACAACGTTTTCGCGTTGAAACCCTCGTACACGTCGCCATTGAACGCCAGCACCGCCTGCTTGGCGTTGTGCGTGCCGAATTTGGGCGACCATTCTGCGTAGCGCTGGAAATTGAGGTGCGCGAGCTGATCGGAAATATCCATCAAGGAGGCGATCTGCTGCGGCGACAAGCGGCGCAATCCGCCGATCAATTCGGCCGCGTCGTCGACAAAATCGGGGATCGTGTGCTTTTTGACGTGAGGCGGGGTTTCGTAGTCGAGCGATTTCGCCGGCGACAGAACGATTATCATAGAGGCTTGCAGGCACGCCGTGCCTGGCGGTCAAAGACGAAAGCCAGATTGTATCGAATGCCCGGTTCCCATGTCTCACGCGGCGCTTTGCGCGTCGTCCTCGATTCCAATGTGTGGATCGACATTCTCGTGTTCGACGACCCGCACACGCGGCCGATCGCGGCCGCGCTCGAAAGTGGTGCGCTGACCGCGCTGATCGACGCGCGCTGCCTCGCCGAACTCACTTACGTGCTTGACTACCCGCAGTTCGTGCATCGGAACGTGGACAAGGCCGCCGCGCTCGCAGTCGTCGCACGGCTCGCGCAACTGGTCGATCCCGTTGCGCAAACGGAAGATACGAGACCCTTGCCCAAATGCAAAGACCGCGACGACCAGAAGTTTCTCGAACTCGCGCACGCCGCGCAGGCTGACTGGCTGGTCTCGAAAGATCGCGCGGTGTTGAAGCTGGCCAAACGGATTGCACGCGACTTCGGCTTTCAGATCGCCCAGCCGGCGCCCTTCGTCGCCGCCATTGGCGCGTCCCTGAGCGTCACCGGCGAGACTGCAACCGCATGACCCGCCAGGCGCACAGCCTTGGCCAGTCGGCTAACGTGCACTTCGCGGCACGCACACCGCGCCGCGATTCCCTACAATCAGGCTTCGTCCATTTCACGCGACGCCTTTGTCTAACCCACTCGCCCACGCTCCGGACAGCGCCATGAATGCACCGCACGACACGCCCACGAGTCCCACGTTTCCGTCTCGCCTGCCGAATGTCGGCACGACGATCTTCACCGTGATGAGCGCGCTCGCCGCAGAAAAAGGCGCGGTAAATTTGGGTCAGGGCTTTCCCGATTTCAACTGCGATCCACGCATTGTCGACGCGGTCGCGAACGCCATGCGCGACGGCCACAACCAGTACCCGCCCATGGCGGGCGCCGCGCCGCTGCGCCAGGCCATTTCGGACAAGATCGCGAACCTGTACGGGCGCCGCTACGACGCCACGACCGAAATCACCGTGACCGCGGGCGCGACACAGGCGTTGCTCACCGCGATTCTCTGCACCGTCCACCCGGGCGACGAAGTGATCGTGGTCGAGCCGACCTACGACAGCTATCTGCCGTCCATCGATCTGGCCGGCGGCAAGCCGGTATTCGTCACGCTCGAGGCACCCGACTACGCCATTCCGTTCGACAAGCTCGCTGCCGCGATCACGCCGAAAACGCGGCTCCTGCTGATCAATACACCGCACAATCCGACCGGCACGGTCTGGCGCGAGCAGGACATGCGCAAGCTCGAAGAGATCGTGCGCGGCACCAACGTGCTGATTCTTTCCGACGAAGTGTATGAACACATGGTCTATGACGGCGCGCCGCACGAAAGCGTGGCCCGCTACCCAGAACTGGCGCAGCGCAGTTTCGTGGTGTCGAGCTTCGGCAAGACCTACCATGTGACGGGCTGGAAAGTCGGCTATGTCGCCGCGCCCGCCGCGCTCACCGCCGAGTTCCGCAAGGTGCACCAGTTCAACGTGTTCACGGTCAATACGCCGATGCAGATCGGGCTTGCCGACTACATGAAAGATCCTGCACCGTATCTCGACCTGCCGGCGTTCTATCAGAAGAAGCGCGACTTCTTCCGCGCCGGCCTCGCGAATTCGCGCTTCAAGCTATTGCCTTGCACGGGCACTTACTTTCAGTGCGTCGACTATTCGGCGATCAGCGATCTGCCCGAAGCAGAATTCGCGCAATGGCTGACCGGCGAGATCGGCGTGGCGGCCATTCCGGTCTCGGCGTTCTATCACGAGGCGCATGAGTCTGGCGTGGTGCGCTTCTGCTTTGCCAAGCAGGAAAGCACGCTCGCCACAGCGCTCGAGCGGCTGGCGCGGCTCTGACATGTCCTGCGCGACGCCGCGAACGAACCTCCGTTCCCTGCTATCGCGCGCAATGGTCCCGGCGTGCGCGCCTCGCGCGTGTTCGCTTAAGGCCGGGCAGCGCCCGTCAAACCGGGCGCGAAGCCGCGATGTACGCCTTGCGATCTTCGGTCACGCGTTGCGCGGCCGGCCGGGCGTTGATCACTTTCACGTAGCTCTTCCAGTCCACGCCGGCGTCCAGCAAAAAATCGCGACCGTAGATTGTCTGCGTCGCCATGCCCACCAGCGGCAAGCTCACATACCCCGCCGTATCCGCAACACTGAAGCGCTCGCCGCTCAGGTACGGCCCGAACTTCGCGATCCGCCTGAAGCCGGCAATGTGATGCTGGAGAAGTTTCTCGACACGCCCTTTAGTCGCCTCGGTCACCGTGCCGCCGAAGAACGCTTCCTTGTAGAGATTGCGCGCGGTCAGTTCGAGATGCACGTCGACGAACATGATCAGCTCGCGCTCCTTGGCCGCTTCCCAAGGGTCAGCGGAGAAGATCACCTTGTCGGGAAAGCGCGCGGCCAGATACTCGACGATGCATTGCGATTCGCACAGATCGCCCTCTTCGGTCTGCAGATAAGGCACCTTGCCGAGCGGCGAATGCTCCAGCATGGTCTCATCCTGACTCGGCAACACCGACACCTCCTCGAACGGAATACCGTGTTCGAGCAGCACGAACTTCACTTTGTTGTAATAGTTAGAGAGCGCGAAACCGCACAGCTTGATCATCGGGTATCTCCTTCCTTCGGGTTGTATGCGACCGCTCGTGCTCATCGAAATCAAAGTCAAAGCAGCGATCGTCCATCAATCATCCAGTAAATTGCACGATCGTGCTATTCTAAAATAACCATGGAGTCGAGCATCACAATGACCTCTCGCAATTTCAGCATCGAGACTATCGGCATTGTCGGAACCGGAGCAATGGGCCGCGGCATCGCGCAGATTGCCGCACTGGCCGGTTTCACCGTGCGTCTGTACGACACCAATCCTGCTGCAATCGGCGCCGCGCGCGACTATCTCGCCGAGACTTTCGCCAGGTTGACCGCGAAAGGCAAGCTCGACCAGGCGCGCTCTCTTGCCGCGCTCGCGAATGTCAGCGGCGCGCAGGCCATTGGCGATCTGGCCGGTTGCGATCTGGTCGTCGAGGCGATCGTCGAAAAACTCGACGTGAAGCAGGCGCTGTTCCGCGAACTCGAGACCGTGGTGAGCGGCCATTGCGTGCTGGCGTCCAATACGTCTTCGCTGTCCATCACGGCGATTGCCGCCGGCTGTAGCGATCCGTCGCGCGTGGTCGGTTATCACTTCTTCAATCCGGTGCCGTTGATGAAGGTCGTCGAAGTGATCGACGGTCTGCGCAGCGACCCCGCCGCAGGCGACGCGCTGATGGAACTCGCGCGCCGCATGGGTCACACGCCGGTGCGCGCGAAAGATATGCCCGGCTTCATCGTGAATCACGCGGGCCGCGGCATGAATACCGAGGGCTTGCGCGTAGCGGGTGAAGGCGTGGCCAGCTTCGCCGACATCGACCGTATCATGCGCGAGCAGGCGGGCTTTCGCCTCGGGCCGTTCGAGTTGCTCGACCTGACGGCGCTGGACGTCTCGCATCCGGTGATGGAGTCGATCTATCACCAGTTCTATGAAGAACCGCGCTTCACGCCGTCGCCCATCACCGGCACACGGCTCGCGGGCGGATTGATCGGCCGCAAGACGGGTGAAGGCTTTTACCGCTACGAAGACGGCAAGCAGCAAGTGCCTGCCGAAGCGCCCGCGCCGACTGGACTGCCGGCCAGCGTGTGGGTCAGCAAGCGTTATCCGCAGGCGCACGACGCCGTCGTGCAACTCATCGAGAAAGCCGGCGTGAAACTCGACGACGGCGCGACGCCCGAAGCAAACTCGTTGATCGTCGTCACGCCGTTCGGTCACGACGCGACCACAGCCGCAGTCGACGAAGCGCTCGACGCGAGCCGTGTCGTCGCCGTCGACGCGCTCTTTCCGCTCGTCGGCGCACATCGCCGCACGCTGATGACAACGCCCGCCACCACTCGCGCCGCGCGTGACACGGCGCATGCGCTCTTCGCCGCCGACGGCGTGCCCGTCACCGTGATCCGCGACTCGACCGGCTTCGTTGCGCAACGCGTGGTGGCGACTATCGTCAATATCGGTTGCGACATCGCGCAAAAACAGATCGCCACGCCTGACGATATCGATCTCGCCGTGACGCTCGGCCTCGGCTACCCACGCGGCCCGCTGGCGCTCGGCGACGCGCTCGGTTCGACCACCATTCTCGCGATTCTGCGCAATATGTTCAGTGTGCTCGGCGACCCGCGCTATCGTCCTTCACCTTGGCTCGCGCGGCGAGCCCAGCTTGGCCTTTCGCTGACCCAACGCGACGCAGCCGATACCGACACGCACACCACGGAGACACAACAATGAGCGCCGAACTGCTGACCTCGCGCCCGACCGAAAGCGAATCGACACTGGTTCTCACGCTGTCGAACCCCGGCGCGCGCAACGCGCTGCACCCGGACATGTACGCCGCAGGGATCGAAGCGCTCGACTCGGTGGAGCGCGATCCGTCGATCCGCGCCGTCGTGATCACCGGCGCTGACAACTTCTTCTGCGCGGGCGGCAATCTGAACCGCCTGCTGGAAAACCGCGCGAAAGATCCGTCCGTGCAAGCTCAGAGCATCGACCTGCTCGGCGAATGGATCTCGGCGCTGCGCCTTTCGTCGAAGCCGGTGATCGCCGCCGTGGACGGCGCCGCCGCCGGCGCGGGATTCTCGCTCGCGCTCGCGTGCGACCTGATCGTTGCCGCGGACACGGCCAAATTCGTTATGTCGTATGCACGCGTCGGCCTGACGCCCGACGGCGGCGGTTCGTGGTTCCTCGCACAAGCGCTGCCGCGTCAGTTGGCCACCGAGGTACTGATCGAAGGCAAACCGATCGGCGCCACGCGTTTGCATGAACTCGGCGTCGTCAACAAACTGGCCAGGACCGGCGCCGTGCGCGACGCCGCGGTTGCATGGGCCGACGAACTCGGCAAGATTTCGCCCAATTCAGTCGCGCGCATCAAGGGGCTGATCGGCGCGGCCGGCGCGCAACCGCTCCCTGATCATCTGGTGGCGGAGCGCGACAACTTTGTCGCGTCGCTGCATCATCGGGACAGTCTTGAAGGGATTTCCGCGTTCCTCGAAAAACGCGCTCCGGTGTATAAGTGAACGTGAGTGAACGACAGGACCATGTCTGACTATCAACTGCCCAAACGCCGCCGCATCTTTCTGATGCGTCACGGCGACGTCACCTATTTCGACGACTCCGGCTGCGCGATCGATCCCGAGACCGTGCCCCTGAACGAGAACGGCCGCGAGCAGGCCAGCGCGGCGGGCCGCGAGTTCGCCGCGCAGCAGATCACTTTCGACCGGGTGATCGTCAGCGGCTTGCCGCGCACGATCGAAACCGCACAGCGCGTCCTTGCCGAAACCGCCCAGCAGATCGAACTGGAAATCGAGCCCGCCTGGGAAGAGATTCGCGGCGGCAAGCTCGGCAATATTCCGCTGCACGATATGGAGGCCGCGTTTCTCGGCGTGTTCGACGGCATCGTGCCGGAAAGCACGCGCTTTCTCGACGGCGAGACCATTGGCGAGTTATTCGATCGCGTACTGCCCGCGCTCGCTGCGTTGCGCGAGAACACATCGTGGGACACCGTGCTGCTCGTCCTGCACGGCGGCGTGAATCGCGCCATCCTGTCGCATGCGATCACGGCCGGTGGCCGCACGTTCTTCGGGCATCTGGCGCAAGCCACCGGTTGCATCAACGCGCTCGACGTGGGCGCCGCGCCACGCGACTGGGTGCTGCGCACGATCAACTATTCACCGCCCTCGCCGCTTCATCGCGGTGTCCGCAATACCACGATGGAAATGCTCTACGCGCAATTCATTCAATACAAGCGTAGCTGAACCCGAACTGGAGGAGACAGATGGTGCAAGCCACACAGACCGGCGAACCAGAACACCAGCCGGATTATTCGGACTTCGAGGGCACGCGCCCGGTCAGCGAGCGGCAACGCTTCGACAGCGACGCGCTCGCCGCGTGGCTGACCCGGCATGTCGACGGATTTTCCGGACCGCTCACGCTGGAGCAATTCGCCGGCGGGCAGTCCAATCCGACCTTCAAGCTGCTCACGCCGTCACGCTCGTATGTGATGCGCGCCAAACCCGGGCCGGCGGCGAAGCTGCTGCCGTCCGCGCACGCCGTCGAACGTGAATATCGCGTCATGCACGCGCTCGCCGATACCGATGTGCCGGTCGCGAAAATGCTCGCCTTGTGCGAAGACGAAAGCGTGATCGGCCGCGCGTTCTATGTGATGGAGTTCGTTCAAGGCCGCGTGCTGTGGGACCAGTCGTTGCCCGGTATGACGCCAGCCGAACGCGCCGCCATTTACGACGAAATGAACCGTGTGATCGCGGCGCTGCACAGCGTCGACGTCGCGGCGCTGGGTCTGGCCGATTATGGCAAGCCGGGCAATTACTTCGCACGTCAGATCGGTCGCTGGAGCAAACAGTACATCGCCTCCGAGACCGAACCGATCGACGCCATGCAGCGCCTGATCGAATGGCTGCCGCAACATATGCCGGCCGAAACGGGCGAGCGCGCTTCGATCGTGCATGGCGACTACCGGCTCGACAATCTGATCTTTCATCCTTCAGAACCGCGCGTGCTCGCCGTGCTCGACTGGGAGTTGTCGACGCTCGGCGATCCACTCGCCGACTTCGCCTATCACTGCATGGCGTGGCACGTCGACCCGGCGCAGTTCCGGGGAATCGCGGGCCTCGATTGGGCCGCCTTGGGCATTCCCGACGAAAGCCAGTACGTCGCGCGCTATTGCCAGCGCACCGGCTTCGAGATTCACGGCGACTGGAATTTTTACCTGGCGTACAACATGTTTCGCATCGCCGCGATCCTGCAAGGGATCATGAAACGCGTCGTCGACGGCACCGCGGCCAGCGCTCAGGCGCTCGATGCCGGCCGCCGTGCGAAGCCGATGGCCGAACTCGCCTGGCGCTACGCGCAGAAAGTGCGCTGACCGAAGTCGTGCGCCGGGTCGTACGCTGGGTGGCACGCCAAAACGCATTGAGTCGTGCGACCGAGTCACGCATCTGGTTGCGCTCCGAACAAACGTCGTCCGTTACCCGTTATCCGCGAGGTCTTACATGAATTTCGATTACACCCCGAAGGTTCAGGCATTGCGCGAGAAACTGCTCTCATTCTTCGACGAGCATATCTATCCGAACGAGCAGGCGTTCTACGCTGAGATTGCCCGCAATCGCCAGAACGGCAACGCGTGGCTACCCACCGAACTGATCGAACAACTCAAGCAGAAGGCGCGCGACGCCGGCTTGTGGAATCTGTTTCTGCCTGAATCCGTGCGCGGCGCCGGCTTGACGAACCTCGAATACGCGCCGCTATGCGAAATCATGGGCCGCGTACCTTGGGCGCCCGAAGTGTTCAACTGCAACGCGCCCGACACCGGCAACATGGAAACGATCGAGCGCTACGGTAGCGACGACAACAAGCGCGAATGGCTCGAACCGCTGCTGCAAGGCCAGATCCGCTCGGCGTTTCTGATGACCGAACCTGAAGTGGCGTCGTCGGATGCGACCAATATCCAGACCAGCATCGTGCGAGACGGCGACTACTACGTGATCAACGGCCACAAATGGTGGTCGTCGGGCGCGGGTGATCCGCGCTGCAAGATCTATATCGTGATGGGCAAGACAGATCCTGAAGCGCCGCGCCATCAGCAGCAGTCGATGATTCTGGTTCCCGCCGACGCCACCGGCATCACCGTGCACCGTCCGCTCACCGTGTTCGGCTACGACGACGCGCCGCACGGTCACATGGAAATCACGCTCGAGAATGTGCGCGTACCCGCCACCAACATGCTGCTCGGTGAAGGACGTGGCTTCGAGATCGCGCAAGGCCGACTCGGACCGGGACGCATTCATCACTGCATGCGTCTGATTGGTCTCGCTGAACGTGCCCTCGAATTAATGTCGAAACGCTCGCTGCAACGTGTCGCGTTCGGCAAGCCGGTTGCCGCGCAAGGCGTTACGCAGGAGCGTATCGCGGAAGCCCGCTGCATGATCGAACAGGCGCGTCTGCTCACGCTGAAAACGGCCTACATGATGGACACCGTCGGCAACAAGGGCGCACGCGGCGAGATCGCGATGATCAAGGTCGTCGCACCGAACATGGCGTGTCAGGTGATCGACTGGGCGATTCAGGCGCACGGTGGCGGTGGTGTCTGCGACGACTTCCCGCTCGCGTATGCCTATGCGTCTGCGCGAACACTGCGTTTCGCCGACGGTCCCGACGAAGTTCATCGCAACGCGATCGCCAAACTCGAACTCGCACGTTATATCGATGCGGGCGCGGCAGCGCGTGTGGAGACGCCGATTACGCGGGCTTGAGGTCGGCCAGGCATTCGACGCGGCGCACTACGCTAAACCTTGATTGCACCGCGGCGTCTGAATATGCATTAGAAAAAAAGCGCGAGCCGGCATCACTGTCGCTCGCGCTTTTTAACAAGCATGCGTCGAAACGTTAAAAATAATGCCGCGTGATGAACTCGGCGACGCATACCGGCCGCTCACTGCCCTGCCGCTCAAGCGTCACATTCCATATCACTTGCACGCCGTTGTTATCTACTTCGGCTACGGATTCGACCGCGAATTTAGCGCGCAACCGCGAGCCGACCGGCACCGGGGATGTAAAACGCACGCGGTTCAATCCGTAATTGACGCCCATGCGCTGCTCGAGCACCACCGTCTCACTGAGCAATGCAGGGATCAACGAAAGCGTCAGAAAACCGTGCGCTACCGGACCGCCGAACGGTGACTCGCGCCGCGCCCGTTCCGGGTCGACATGAATCCACTGATGATCGCCGGTCGCTTCGGCAAACCGATCGACGCTCGCCTGATCCACCTCCAGCCATTCGCTAACGAGCGGCTCGGCGCCCACCAACGCGCGCAAGGCGGCGGTGCTGCCGAACGTTGCGGCAGGTGCCGCGCTGCCCGTCATGAAGCGGCACCAGGATTGCGCAGCCCGAACAATCCCTTCGAGCGCACCGTGATGACCGTTTCGCCATGCTGATTGATGCCTTCCCACTGCGTCGATACGATGCCGCGATCCGGCTTGCTCTCCGAGATACGCTTGTCGAGCACGGCGTTCATCATGGTGATCGTGTCGCCGACCCGCACCGGCTTCAACCAGCGGATTTCGTCGATACCCGGCGAGCCCATCGACGTGGAACCCGCGAACGCATTGCGCACCAGCATGCCCATCATGACGGAGCAGGTATGCCAGCCACTCGCGACCAATCCGCGGAACGGCGATTCGGCGGCCGCGGCTTCATCCACGTGGAACGGCTGCGGATCGAACTTCTGCGCAAACTCGACGATCTCGTCATGCGTGAACGTGTGCTTACCGATTTCGATGCTCGTGCCGACTATCAAGTCCTCGTAACTCAATCCCATCGTCACACCTCCTTTTATTCGATTCGAGCCGCGGATCAGGCTTCTGCCGTGACGAAGCCGGGCAGCGCGGCGAACCGCGCGAGATGGTGATCGACGTCGCCCAATGTGGTTTCGATAATAGCAAGTCGTTTGAACAGATGCGCCGCGGCCACTTCGTTCGTCACGCCCATGCCGCCATGCAACTGAACCGCCTGCTGACCGACAAAGCGCGCGGCCTGCCCCACCCGTGCCTTCGCAGCGGAAACCGCGCGGCGACGTTCGTCGGCATCCGTGCTCGTGTAGCGCATGGCAGCCAGGTACGTGACCGAACGCGCCTGCTCGGCGTGAATCAGCATCTCGACCATACGATGCTGCAAGGCCTGAAAACGCGCGATCGGCTGGCCGAACTGCTGGCGCGTTTTCGTGTAGTCGACGGTGGCGAGATTCAAGGCGTCTAGCGCGCCGATCGCCTCGGCGCACAACAGCACCGTGCCGTAGTCCGCAATATGTTCGAGCGCAGCCGCGCCGGCGTGGTTGCCTGCCAATTGGCGCGCCGGCGTGCTGTTGAATTCGAGTGTGGCGGCACGTTGACCGTCGATCGTGCGGTAGTCCGTAACTTTGACGCCGCCTGCATTGCGTGCCACGACGAAGAGTGCAATCTCGCCGTTCAGACGGGCCGGCACGATCCAGTGATCTGCTTGCGCGCCGTGCAGCACAACCGACTTCGTGCCGGTCAAGGTCTGCTGCCCGCCCTGCCCGCTTGCGGTCGTCTCGATCGAAAAAAGATCGTAGCGTGCGTGCGGTTCGTGAAATGCCACCGCCAGTTTGATCTCGCCGTGGGCCGCACGTTCGAGTAACGACGCGTCTTCGCCCTCTTCACTACCCGCAAGGCGCACTGCCTCGACGCCGACCGCGGTCGCCCAATAAGGCTCGACGACCAGCGCGCGGCCGAGTTCCTGCATGACCACCAGCATATCGATCGGGCCGCCGTTGAAACCGCCTTGCGCTTCCGGCACCGGCAGTGCCGTCAGGCCCAACTCGGCAAACGCGGCCCAATGCACGTCTGACACGCCGGTTTCCGATCGCACGATCGCCTGGCGCGCTTCGAACCCGTAGCTCTTGTCCAGATAGCGGCGCAACGCGTCGGCGAATTGCTGTTGTTCGTCGTTGAATGTGAAGTCCATGCGCCGCTCCTCAAAGTCCGAGAATCATCTGCGCGATGATGTTCTTTTGAATTTCGTTCGAGCCGCCGTAAATCGACGTCTTGCGGAAGTTGAAGTAGTACGCGGCCAGCGGCGCGGCATCGTCGTCGCCGGCCAGGCTATGTGCGCGTTCGCCTTCGAGGAATGGCACGTCGAACGGCGCGGCGAGCGGCCCGATCGCTTCGAACATCAGTTCGGTCAGCGCTTGCTGAACTTCAGTGCCCTTGATCTTCAGCATCGACGCTTCCGGCCCCGGCCCGCGCCCGCCCGTTTCATTGGCGACCACGCGCTGCACGGTGACTTCGAGCGCCATCAACTCGATCTCGAGGCTCGCGACTTTTGCACCGAAGACCGGATCCTGCAGCAGCGGTTTGCCGTTCTTCTTTTGATTCCGTGCAAGGCGTTTCAGGAAAACGAGTTCGCGCTTCGACTGGCCGACCCGCGCGATACCGGTACGCTCGTGGCCGAGCAGATATTTCGCGTAAGTCCAGCCGCGATTCTCTTCACCCACCAGGTTTTCGACCGGCACCTTCACGTCTTCGAAAAACACTTCGTTGACTTCGTGGTCTTCGTCGAGCGTAATGATCGGCCGCACGGTGATGCCCGGCGTTTTCATGTCAATCAGCAGGAACGAAATGCCCTCCTGCTTTTTGGCGCCGCTGTCCGTGCGTACAAGGCAGAACATCATGTCGGCGTACTGACCGAGCGTGGTCCACGTTTTCTGACCGTTGACCACGTAATGGTCGCCGGCGCGCTCGGCGCGCGTGCGCAGCGAGGCCAGATCCGAACCCGAGCCGGGCTCTGAGTAGCCTTGGCACCACCAGTCCGTACCGTCGAGAATGCGTGGCAAATAGTGACGCTTCTGTGCCTCGTTGCCGTATTTCATCAACACGGGCGCCACCATGGAAACGCCGAAAGGCAGCACGGACGGCGCGCCGATACGCGCGCACTCTTCGTCCCAGATGTGCCGCTGGGTCGCATCCCAGCCCGGGCCACCGTATTCTTGCGGCCATGCGATCGCCGACCAGCCGCGCGTGCCGAGCAGCTTATGCCAGTCTGCGAAGTCGTCGCGGGAGAGCCGCTTGTGATTGAGTACTTTGTCGCTCAGATCGCGAGGCAGGTTCGCCTCGAGCCAGGCGCGGATATCGGCGCGGAACGCGCTTTCAGCGGGGGAATAGTCCAGATTCATGCGTAGTGTCTCCTGGCCGCTACCACCCGCCGCCAGCGAGCCACTGCGCTATTGCAGCGGTTCCTTCAAGGCAGCCGGGACCGGCAGCGGCATCACTTCGATGCCTTCCTCGACCAAGGCTTTCGCGTCTTCCGGTGTCGTGACACCGCGAATATTGCGTGCGGGCGCTTCATTGTAGTGAATGCGCCGCGCTTCCTCGGCGAAGCGGTCGCCCACGTTCTCGGTCTTCTCCAGTACCTCGCGTAAGGCGCGCATCACGCGCCCCTGCATGTCGCCTGCACCCGCTGGCGCTTTCGTCTCTGTCGCACCCGACAGGTTCAGGCGCGGCGCCGACGGTAAACGGCTCACCTCGTTCGCACCGCAGATCGGACATTCAACGAGCTTGCGGGACTGCTGCGATTCGAAGTCATCAGCCGAAGCGAACCAGCCTTCGAACCGATGGCCATGCGGACACTGTAAATCGAGGACCTTCATGTGGAATCAGGGCTTGCGTGCCAGTTTAGCGCAAAACGTAAATTTGTGAACGGTCGTTCGTAAATTTTTACGGACAACACGCCGACGTCTGACGCTGCTGACAAATCGGACGTGGTGGGCGATTTTAACGCTTTGCGCCAAGGCCTGCCGAAGGTGGCCCGAAAGGCCAATGCGCATGCCGACTACATGGCCGCGCGAATTCGCACGCTGGCCGTGCCTGCTTCTATGCCACCAGACACTCGAGTTGACGGTTAAGACGCGGCTCGATCTCGCGTGCTTCTTTGGCGAGGTTGATCTGCTTGGCCGATTTTGCGACGTCGAACACGTCTGCCTTGATTTCATAACCGCCGCGCGCAATGAGCCAATCAAGGATGTCCGACAGATGCCACACCGACGCGCTGCCCTCGTGGACCGCCGCCGGAAAGTCGATTGCGTGATTGAGCATCAGCTTGCGCATGTTTTGCCTCGACACGCCTGCGACTTCGGCCACGTCGGTGAGGCCGACGAAATCGGGGCCTGCCTCGACCAGCCGTGCGGACGGCACCGCCCGTTTGACGTCTTGAAGCGCGCTGACCAGCGCAGCGAATGCAGACGTGCCTTCGCGAGTGAAAAATAGCGCGATGCGGCCCGGTTGCCCGATGCCAACGGTGGCGTCATCGCACCCCGCTTCGCCCAGCCGCTCGACGATCGCGTCAAGATCGCAATCTTCCGCTGCGAGGCGGTACTTCAACGTGAACACATATTCCATGATTTACTCCTGCCTTTATTCGGTCCAAGGCTTTCGCCAACAGCGCGCTTTCGCTACCGGCGAGCCGTGCAGTTGTCGACGATTCTCCGCAGATGCCTGGCATGGTTGCCAGGGCACTTGGGTGTGCTCCAGATGCTCGATATGCAGAACTCACCGCACCGACAGTCCGCGTCGTTGTCGGGACAATACATTTTTCCCCACGCGTGGCCTTTGCCACCGCCCTGAACACGCCAACCGTTTTTTTCGGCATACGCCAATGCTGCCTCGACCTCTTTCTTAGAGTGGGTTCCTCGAACCATCTACGCCCTCCAATTTAATGAGTGGGAGTCTGGTTGTCAAGTGACAACTTGACTTGATCCACCCTGAATCGAACATTTCTCACAAGCTTCGGCATCCCAATTAAATGAGACGCTCAATGCTTTTTATCGAAGGTCCATACTAGAGGGATAAAGGCCGTGTAGCGAGACTGCCGGAAGTCATAAGAAGGCGGCCTATCGCCGCCCGCCTTCTTTGTGCCTTTCGTGCAAGCCTGAGTCATCCTTTGAGAAGCCGTTTGACGACCCACGCGTACAAACGGTCCAGAGTCGGCTCGACGTGGCGCTCACTCCAGTCGAGCGCGAGAATCGTGAACGTCACGAGCGCCGCGCTCGCAATGAACCCGGCTAGCCACGGTTCGACCTGCGGCCAGTTGAAGACGATCCGTCGCGCGAGAAAATTGCCGCCCAGGAGCGACACGACGAAATAGATCGCCTTGCGCCACGTCGTGGTCTCATGCGAACGCGTCAGATACAGGAGCGCTCCGCAGGCAACGCCCAATACCCGTTCGAAGTCGTTGAGCATGTGCGACGCGACGAAGGCGACACCGCCCTTCAAGCTTCCAATCAATACCGGAGCGGCGAGACAAGCAACAGGATAAGTAGGCATGAGGGTATCCAACGCCAGAGGTCCAGAAGTCGAGCGGGTTGCGTGGGGGGGGGCCCCCCCGGGCGCCCCCCCCCCAGCAGGGTGTGTTTAAAAAAAAACCGCCCCCCCCCCCCCCCCCCCCCGGCGGCCCCCCCCCCCCCCCCCCCCCCCCCCCCGCCCCCCCCCCG
>NZ_JARESQ010000035.1:0-21634 GCF_046028085.1 Paraburkholderia sp. RL17-380-BIE-A | reverse complement strand
CCGCGGCAAAGAAAGTAGGTGCCGCCCCGCACAGGGGCAACGCTAATGGACCACGAAGAATTCAAGGAAAGGCCAACAAACCCCAAAGCGGGCCACAAACGCGCCGCGCAGGCAAAAAAAACCACCAACCTCACGCCTTCAAATACTGCTCCCGAGCCCCCAGCCACCTGGCCAGATGCTGCACCACCACCTCGGGATACTTCTCCAGCAAATCAGCCGCCGCCTCCCGCGCAGGCTCAATGAGCCACTGATCATTCTCAAGATCCGCAAACCTGAGCATCGCCGCACCCGACTGCCGCGCCCCCAAAAACTCCCCCGGTCCGCGAATCTCCAGATCCCGTCTGGCGATCTCAAACCCATCGGTCGTCTCGCGCATAGTCTGAAGCCGCGCGCGCGCAGTCATCGACAAAGGCCCCGTATAAAGCAGCACACAAACCGAAGCCGCACTCCCACGCCCCACCCGCCCACGCAACTGATGCAATTGCGCAAGCCCAAACCGCTCGGCATGCTCGATCACCATCAACGACGCATTCGGCACATCCACGCCCACTTCGATCACCGTCGTGGCCACCAGCAACTGCACCTCGTTGCGAGTAAACGCATCCATCACCGCCGCTTTCTCAGCCGGCGCAAGTCGCCCATGCACGAGGCCGACCTTCAGCTCGGGCAACGCGGCCACCAGCGTTTCATAAGTCTCGACCGCGGTCTGCAACTGCAAGGTCTCGCTTTCCTCGATCAGCGGACACACCCAGTACACCTGACGCCCCGTCAACGCAGCCTCGCGCACGCGCCCGATCACCTCCTCGCGCCGCGCGTCGGACACGAGCTTGGTCAGGATCGGCGTGCGCCCGGGTGGTAATTCGTCGATGGTCGACACGTCGAGGTCGGCGTAATACGTCATGGCGAGCGTGCGGGGAATCGGCGTCGCCGACATCATCAGTTGATGCGGCTGGAAGTCACGCGCGCCGTCGGCGGCGTTCTGCGCCTTGGCGCGCAACGCAAGCCGCTGCGCCACCCCGAAACGGTGCTGTTCGTCGACGATCACGAGCCCAAGCCGCGCGAATTCGACCGCGTCCTGAATGATCGCGTGCGTGCCGATCACGAGTTGCGCCGTGCCGAGCGCGGCGGCTTCGATCGCGGCGCGCTTTTCTTTGGTCTTCAGACTGCCGGCCAGCCACGCGACGCTCACGCCAAGCGGCTCCAGCCAGCCACGTAATTTGCGCGCATGCTGTTCGGCAAGAATTTCGGTCGGCGCCATGAGCGCGGCCTGATAGCCGGCGTCGATGGCCTGCGCCGCGGCCAGCGCGGCGACGATTGTCTTGCCGCTGCCGACGTCGCCCTGCAATAGCCGCTGCATCGGATGCGGCTGAGTCAGGTCGAGCGCGATCTCGCCGCCCACACGCTCCTGCGCCGCCGTCAGCGAAAACGGCAACGCCTTCAGCAAGCGCGCGACCAGCGCGGATTCGTCGCCCAGCTTGCGACGCGGCATGGCCGGCGCCGCGCGCGTGCGGCGCTCTTCGTGTGCGCGCTTGAGCGACATCTGCTGCGCGAGCAGTTCTTCGAACTTGATGCGCACCCAGGCCGGATGCGTGCCATCGATCAACGCCGTCTCATCGGACTGCACACCCGGATGATGCAGCGTGCGCACGGCCTCCATCAGCGACGGCACGCCGAGCGGCTGCAACCACGTGCGCGCAACGGCCTCAGGCAACAACTCCGGCAATGACGTACGCGAAAGCGCGTTATCGATCGATTTGCGCAGATAGGCCTGCGTCACGCCCGCCGTGCTCGGATACACCGGCGTCAGCGCCTGCGGCAGCGGCGTGTCTTCGTCGACCACGCGCACCGCCGGATGCACCATCTCCATGCCGAAGAAACCGCCGCGCACGTCGCCGCGCACCCGCAGCCGCGCGCCGATCGCCATCTGCTTGACCTGCGAGCCGTAGAAGTTCAGGAAGCGCAGCACGAGTTCGTCGCCGGCGTCGTCATGCAGCTTCACCAGCAACTGACGGCGCGGACGATAGGCAATCTCGTTGTCGAACACCACGCCTTCGGTCTGCGCAATGCCGCCCGGCAGCAGATGCCCGATCGGCGTCAGCGAGGTCTCGTCCTCGTAACGCATGGGCAGATGCAGCACCAGGTCGATGTCGCGCGTGAGGCCGAGCTTGGCGAGCTTGTCGGCGGTTTTTTCGGCGGGCTTGGCGGAGGGCTTGGCGGAAGATTTCGCAGCGGCCTTGGGTCCGGACTTGCCGGCAGGTTTGTCGCCGAATATGCCGGCGGATTTGTCGGCAAGTTTGCCGGCGGACAGCTCGGCAACGCTGTCGGCGTGCGCGCCGCCAGATGCGTCAGCGAGCTTGCCTACGCGTTGCCCGCTAATTTCGTCGATGGCCTTGCCGTCCGATTCATCGCGTTGTCGCGCGGCTTTTTCAGCGCTCAACTCGACATCCGCGCCAACACCCTGGCCCGCGTCGCTCCCCGCCGCCACCGCCTTGCCTCGCGAGACGCGGCGCCTGGGTTCGGCGCTCACTTCATCGGCAACGGAGGGCAATCGGCGGTCGGACAAAGGCATGGGCTGCTTCGCAAGTACAATATCGGCTGTCAAAGGGTTCGCCGCCATACGGCGCGCGCTCTCGCGGGCCGCTCCGGCGTCCCGCAATCATAGCCGCCCGGCTCCGGCTTCGGCTCAATTCAGTCTCAATTCGCTTCCAGTCGTTCGCATGTTGACGCTTTCCGATTTCGATTTCGATCTGCCCCCCGAGTTGATCGCCCAAGTCGCGCTGCCCGAGCGCAGCGCCAGCCGTCTGCTCGAGGTGAACAATCCGGCCGACGCCACCGGCGCGGCGCGCCTGATCGACCGCCGCTTTGCCGAGTTGCCCGAGTGCATCGCGCCCGGCGATTTGCTTGTCTTTAACGATACCAAAGTCCTGAAGGCGCGGTTCCTCGGCCAGAAGGCCAGTGGCGGCAAGATCGAAGTGCTGGTGGAGCGCCTCACCGGCGAGCGCACAGCGCTCGCGCAGATTCGCGCGAGCAAGAGCCCGCAGCCCGGCACCACGATCCGGCTGGCGGATGCCTTCGACGTCACGATCGGCGAACGCGTCGAGCCGTTCTACACGCTGCATTTTCCGGACGACTGCCTGACGCTGATCGAACAGTTCGGCCGTCTGCCGCTGCCGCCGTACATCGAGCACGATCCCGACTCGACCGACGAAACCCGCTACCAGACAGTGTTCGCGCAAAATCCCGGCGCGGTCGCCGCGCCCACAGCGGGCCTGCATTTCGACGAGGCGCTGCTCGCACGCCTCGACGAAAAAGGCGTGCAGCGCGCGACGCTGACGCTGCACGTCGGCGCGGGCACGTTCCAGCCGGTGCGGGTGGAAAACCTCGCCGAGCACAAGATGCACAGCGAGTGGTATCACCTGCCGCAAGCGCTCGCCGACCAGATCGCGGCGACGCGTGCGCGCGGCAACCGCGTGATCGCGGTGGGCACGACCTCGATGCGCGCGCTCGAAGCCGCCGCGCGCGACGCCGAAGCCGCGGGCCGGCCGCTTGCCGCCGCCAGCACGGAAACCGACATCTTCATCACGCCGGGCTATAAATTCCGCGTGGTTGACCGGCTAGTGACCAATTTCCACTTGCCCAAGTCGACGCTGCTGATGCTGGTGTCGGCCTTCGCCGGCGTTGAAACCATTCGCGAGGCTTACCGCCATGCGATCGAGCAGCGTTACCGCTTCTTCAGCTATGGCGACGCGATGCTGCTCACCCGGCGCGACGTTTGAGCCCAAGACCAGCCGTTTAAAATTCGCAGTTCCAGGAGCCGCCGAGAACCCTTCCGGCGGCATTCATTATTTGCGCCGGACTGTTTTCCGGTAGCACAGGAGTTATTTCATGACCGACGGTCACACCGTTAGCACGCGTGCCGATCACGGCGCTTATCTCGGCGACCACGTTCGCCCCGAAAACGGCCTCAAATTCGAACTGCTCGGCACTGACGGCCAGGCCCGCCGCGGCCGCGTCACGCTGAATCACGGCGTGGTGGAAACGCCGATCTTCATGCCGGTCGGCACGTACGGGACCGTGAAGGCGGTGCAGCCGCGCGAGCTGGAGGAAATGCACGCGCAGATCATTCTCGGCAACACTTTCCATCTGTGGCTGCGCCCAGGCCTTGAAACCATCGAGGCGCACGGCGGCCTGCACGGCTTCATGGGCTGGAAAAAGCCGATCCTGACCGATTCGGGCGGCTTCCAGGTGTTTTCGCTCGGCGATCTGCGCAAGATCACCGAAGATGGCGTGACGTTCGCGTCGCCGATCAACGGTGACAAGCTGTTCCTGTCGCCCGAAGTGTCGATGCAGATCCAGAAAGTGCTGAATTCGGACATCGTCATGCAGTTCGACGAATGCACGCCGTACGCGACCAATAACGTGCCGACTTCGCACAAGGAAGCGGCCGATTCCATGCGCATGTCGATGCGCTGGGCGCAGCGCTCGATCGACGAATTCAACCGCTTGGCCAATCCGAACGCGCTGTTCGGCATCGTTCAGGGCGGCATGTTCGAAGACCTGCGCGACGAGTCGCTGGCAGGGCTCGCGGAGAAGGATTTCCACGGTCTGGCGATCGGCGGGCTGTCGGTCGGCGAACCGAAAGAAGACATGATGCGCGTCTTGAACCACATCGGCCCGAAGCTGCCGGCCAACAAGCCGCACTATCTGATGGGCGTCGGCACGCCGGAAGACCTGGTGGCGGGCGTCGCCGCCGGCGTCGACATGTTCGACTGCGTGATGCCGACCCGCAACGCGCGCAACGGCTGGCTTTTCACGCGGTTTGGCGACATCAAGATCCGCAACGCCACGCACAAGAATTCGCTGCGCCCGCTCGACGAGCAATGCGGCTGCTACACCTGCCGAAATTTCACTCGCGGCTACCTGCACCATCTGCATCGTGTAGGGGAAATCCTCGGTGCGCAGTTGAACACGATCCACAACCTGCACTACTACCTCGAACTGATGCAGGAAATTCGCGATTCGATCGACGCGAAAATGTTCGAGCCCTTCCGCAAACGCTTTCACGAGAACCGCGCGCGCGGCACCGCCGAGGCGCCGTGACGGCGCGGGGACCGCGGATTCAGCGGAAGAATCCGTCGGCCTCGCCGGGAAAACCTTACAATTAACTTTCGCGAACGGCGCTAAAAACGGCAAACCAGCCTTTAAACGGTTGATCCCAAAGCCGATTCGCCGCGCCGACGCGCGTCAGGCCGGTGGTAGAATAACCGGCTGATTTTTTTGATCGTTTTGACTTATAACGGAGAGACCAACGTGTCGTTCATTTCCAATGCCTTCGCCCAAGGCACCGCAGCAGGTGGCGTTGAGTCGAACCTGATGAGCTTCCTGCCGCTGATCCTGATGTTCGGCGTGCTGTACTTCATCATGATTCGCCCGCAAATGAAGCGCCAGAAGGAACATCGCAACATGCTCGCCGCCATGGCCAAGGGCGATGAAGTGGTGACGAATGGCGGCATCGTCGGCAAGGTGACCAAGGTGGGTGAAGCTTACGTCGGCGTCGAGATCTCGGAAGGCACGGAAATCACCGTGCAAAAAGCGTCGGTCACGACGATTCTCCCGAAGGGCACGATCAAGTCGCTGTAAGGCCTGCTCTCTCGCGTCCGGCGCGGCCTCGCCGGCGATCCATGCAATCCAGCGCTGAATCGCCCGCGCTCATCGCCGGACGCATCGCTTCCAAGCCAACCTTCCCGTTGGACCACTCATGAATCGTTACCCCCTCTGGAAATACGCCGTGATGCTGGTGGCTCTGGTCATCGGCCTCGTGTACACGCTGCCCAACCTGTTCGGCGAAGCGCCGGCGGTGCAGGTGTCGAGCGGCAAGGCAACGGTCAAGCTCGACTCGACCACGCTGTCGGCTGTCGAAGCCGCGCTCGCCGCGAATCAGATCAAGCCGGACGACGTCACGTTCGACAACGCGTCGACCAACGCGAACATCCGCGTGCGTCTGCCGGACACCGACACGCAACTGCGCGTGAAGGACCTGCTGCAGAAGTCGCTGAACAGCGACCCGACCGACCCGCAGTTCATCGTGGCGCTGAATCTGCAAAGCGCGTCGCCGCGCTGGCTGACCGCCCTGCACGCGCTGCCGATGTACCTCGGTCTCGATCTGCGCGGCGGTGTTCACTTCCTGCTGCAGGTCGACATGGCCGGCGCGCTCAACAAGAAGCTCGACTCGGACGCTTCGGACGCGCGCACGCTGCTGCGTGACAACAATATCCGCGACGGCGGCGTGAACCGCGTCAACCAGACGGTGGTGATCAATTTCGCCGACCAGGCGAGCGCGGACAACGCATCGAAGCAACTGAGCCGCAGCATCAGCGAACTCCAGTGGGCCTCGCAAGCGAGCCCGGACGGCAGCGTGCAACTCGTCGGCACGTTCACGCCGACGGTGCAGAAAGCCGTGCAGGACGCCGCGCTCAAGCAGAACATCACCACGCTGCATAACCGCGTGAACGAACTCGGCGTGGCCGAGCCGGTGATCCAGCAGCAAGGCTCCGACCGCATCGTGGTCGAACTGCCGGGCGTGCAGGACACGGCGAAGGCGAAGGACATCATCGGCCGTACGGCAACGCTCGAAGCGCGCCTCGCCGATCCGGTCAACACGCATCCGAATCCGTCCGATCCGGTGCCGCCGGGCGACGAGCTGTTCACGCAAGGCAACCAGACGCCGGTGCTGCTGAAGAAGCAGATCATCTTCACGGGCGACCGGATTATCGACGCGTCGGCGGGCTTCGACGAGCACCAGCGCCCGTCGGTCAATATCCGCCTGGATTCGGCCGGTGGCCGCGCGGTGCGCAGCGTGTCGCGCGACAACATCGGCAAGCCGATGGCCATGGTGCTGTTCGAAAAGGGCAAGGGCGAAGTGCTGACGGTGGCGACCATCCAGTCGGAACTGGGCGACCGCTTCCAGATCACCGGCCAGGCCACGCCGCAAGGCGCCGCCGACCTCGCGCTGCTGCTGCGCGCCGGTTCGCTGGCCGCGCCGATGGACATCATCGAAGAACGCACGATCGGCCCGAGCCTCGGCGCGGACAACATCAAGAAGGGCTTCCACTCGGTGGTGTGGGGCTTCGCGGCGATCGCCGTCTTCATGATCGCGTACTACATGCTGTTCGGCGTGATCTCCATGATCGGCCTGTCGGTCAACCTGCTGCTGCTGATCGCCGTGCTGTCCATGCTGCAGGCCACGCTCACATTGCCGGGTATCGCCGCTATCGCGCTCGCGCTCGGTATGGCGATCGACGCGAACGTGCTGATCAACGAACGGGTGCGTGAAGAACTGCGCAACGGCGCGCCGCCGCAACTGGCGATCCAGAACGGCTACGCGCACGCCTGGGCAACGATTCTCGACTCGAACGTCACCACGCTGATTGCCGGTATCGCGCTGCTCGCGTTCGGCTCGGGCCCGGTGCGCGGGTTTGCGATCGTGCACTGTATCGGCATTCTCACGTCGATGTTCTCGGCCGTGTTCTTCTCGCGCGGCATCGTCAACCTCTGGTACGGCGGCAAGAAGAAGCTGAAGTCGCTGGCCATCGGTCAGGTGTGGCGTCCGGATACGGCGCCCGCGGGCTCGGCGGCTTACCTCGGTAGCGAAGACGCCGCGACCGACACGGCGCAAGCCGTCGCCGCGGTCGCCGCCAAGCCGTCGAAGGCGAGAGCTGCGGTCGCGCAGGCTCGCGCCGGCAAGCCGACCGTACGCCGCCGCAACGCGCCGGGTTCGTCGACTACGTCGAATACGTCGAATACGCCGCAGAAACCGGGTTCATCCCGCTGAGTCCCGGAGAACAAGACCATGGAATTTTTCCGTTTCCGCAAAGACATTCCGTTCATGCAGCGTGCGTTGATTTTCAACGCGATCTCGCTGCTGACGTTCCTTGCTGCTGTGTTCTTCCTGCTGCATCGCGGGCTGCATCTGTCGGTGGAGTTCACCGGCGGTACGGTGATCGAAGTGCAGTATCCGGGCGCCGCGCCGCTCGAACCGGTGCGCGGCACGCTGGGCAAGCTCGGTTATGCCGACGCTCAGGTGCAGAACTTCGGCACCTCGCGCGACGTGCTGATCCGTCTGCCGCTCAAGCAGGGCTATACGTCCGCGCAACAGAGCGATCAGGTGATGACCGCACTGAAGGCCGAAACGCCGCAGGTGCAACTGCAGCGTGTCGAGTTCGTCGGCCCGCAGGTCGGCAAGGAACTCGCCACCGACGGCCTGCTCGCGCTGGCCTGCGTGGTGGTCGGCATCGTGATCTACCTGTCGTTCCGCTTCGAATGGAAGTACGCGGTGGCCGGCGTGATCGCGAACTTGCACGACGTGGTGATCATTCTCGGCTTCTTCGCGTTCTTCCAGTGGGAGTTCTCACTCTCCGTGCTGGCTGCGGTGCTCGCGGTGCTCGGTTACTCGGTGAACGAATCGGTTGTTATCTTCGACCGGATTCGTGAGACCTTCCGCCGCGAACGCAAGCTGAGCGTGATCGAAGTGATCAACCACGCGATCACGAGCACGATGTCGCGGACCATCATCACCCACGGCTGTACGCAGATGATGGTGCTCTCGATGTTCCTGTTCGGCGGCCCCACGCTGCACTACTTCGCTCTCGCGCTGACGGTCGGTATTCTGTTCGGTATCTACTCGTCGGTGTTCGTCGCCGCGGCGCTCGCCATGTGGTTTGGCGTGAAGCGCGAAGACCTGATCAAGGACAAGAAGGAACGCAGCGACGCGGACGATCCGAACGCGGGCGCGCAAGTCTGATCCTGTTTTAGCGTCAGACCTCGGAATGCAAAAGGCCGGTTCATGATGAACCGGCCTTTTGCGTTTACCGCCGCCCTGCCTTACCGCCGCGTCGTGCCATGCCCATCCGCGGCGGCAACGGCAAGCGTACGCCTCAGCGGAACCCGAGCTTGCGCCGCGCCGCCATCAGCGCGACGAGGCTCACCACCGCGGCGAAAATCAGGTAGTAACTCGGCGCGGTCTTCGAACCCGTCGCGCTGATCAGCCACGCAATGATGAACGGCCCGAAGCCGCCGAAAATCGTCACGGCGATGTTATAAGCCAGCGACATGCCGGTCGTACGCGTTTGCACCGGAAACATCTCCGAGAGCAGACCTGGCAGCGCCGCGAAATAACCCGTCATCAGAAATCCGAACACGATCTGCATGGCGATCAAGGTGCCGAAAGTCGGATGCGCGACCAGGTACGCGAAGGCCGGGTTGATCAGCACGAGCAGCAGCAACGCCGAGATCAGCATGATCGTGGTGCGCCCGTGCCGGTCGGACAGATGGCCGACCAGCGGCGAGAACACCATCTGGATCACGCCGGTCAGTGCGATCGCCGCGAACGCGACCGAAGGCGCCAGTCCCAATTGCTTCACGCCGAAGGTCGGCATGAACAGCACCAGATACGTCGATACCGTGCCGAGCACCACCACGCCGATCGCGATCAGCAGGCGCAATTTCTGGCTGGTGAAGGTATCGCGCAGCGGCGTCGTGGTCGTTTCGGCAGCGAGGAATTCGGGTGTCTCATCGAGCTTCGTGCGGATGTACCAGGCGACCGGTCCGATGAGGAGGCCAAAGAAGAACGGCACGCGCCAACCCCACGAGGCCATCTGCTCAGGCGAAAGCTTGCCGGTGAGCAGTACACCGAAGCCGGCGGCAAGCAGCGTGGTGAGCCCCTGACTCGCCACCTGCCAGCTCGCGAAAAAGCCGCGCCGCCCCGGCACGTGTTCCGCGAGAAAGGCGGTGGCGCTGCCGAACTCGCCGCCCGCCGAAAAGCCTTGCATCAGACGGGCCAATACAAGAATCACCGGTGCGGCGAGGCCGATGCTCTGATAGGTCGGCAGGACCGCGATGATTAACGTGCCGGCCATCATCAGCAGGATCGAGAGTGTGAGCGCCGCCTTGCGGCCGGCGCGGTCGGCGTAGGCGCCGATCACGATCGCGCCGAGCGGCCGCATGAAGAACGACACGCCGAAGGTGCCGAGCGTGAGAAGCAGCGAGACCGTGTCGTTACCGGCCGGGAAAAACAGCTTTGCGATGACCACCGCGAAAAAACCGTACACCACCAGATCGAACCATTCCAGCGCGTTGCCGATCGAGGCCGCGACCACCGCGCGCCACGAACTTTGCCGGCTCCCCGTGAGGCTTGCTGCTGTCGTTGCGTTCATGCAGATCTCCAATTCGCGCGGAATATTATTCATGTGGGCGTGACGCCCTGAATGCCCGACTGGATGCGCGCACAACCAGTGCGGTGCCTGCGCTCTATGTACCCGAAAAATTAATACGGCGCGAGTGCGAAATTGCGCTATGCCGCTGCATAAGGCTTCCGGCGTCTCAGGCGGCCAATAAAAAACCGCTTCGTCGCCAAAGCGAACGAAGCGGTCTTTTTGTTGCGACGCAACGGTCGTGCGATTCAATACCCGCACGCGGCAGACGCGTTAAGCATTTATTGCTTGATGCCTTCGGCCTGGATATGCAGCTTGGTATCCATATTGAAGCCGTACTTGGCGCCGAAATCCATGCCGTAGTCAGCGCGGTTGAAATGGGCGCTCGCTTCCACGCCGCACACTTCGCGCTTAAGCACCGGATGCGGCATGCACTTGAACGACTCGATCTTCAGATTCAGCGGCTTGGTGACACCGTGCATCGTCAGATTGCCGATCACTTCGACCGGCTTGTCGCCGTCGAACTTGATCTCGGTGCCCTTGTAGGTTACCGAAGGATATTTGGCGACGTCGAACAGCGCATCCGTCTTCAGATGCTCGTCGAGCTTGCTGTTGCCGGTGTCGATCGAAGCGGGATCGACCGTCACGTCGACGGTACCGGTTTTAGCCGAACGGTCGAGCGTGACCGTGCCGGAGCTCTTGGTGAACTTGCCGCGCCACACCGAAAGACCGCCGAAGTGATCCGCCTCGAAGCTCGGATACGTGTGGGTCGGGTCGAGCTGATAGGTATCGGCCGCCGCGAACGCGCCCAATGAGAAAGAAGAAGCGAGCGCGCCGATGGCGATCAACATGGATGTTTTCAATTCGTGCTCCTAGGTTCCAGAAAAAAGCTGCCCCGCCCGAGCGGCGCGGCGAACGTCACTTATGTGCTGCAACGATATGAAACTTGATGACCACTTCGTCGGCGACCACCGAGGTGTCTTTCCATTCGCCGGTGCCAATATCGAACTGCGAGCGCTTGATCGGGAGTGAACCGTCGAAGGTTTGCACCGCGCCCTGCTGGGACACGGTGACCGGCACCACCACGGTCTGTGACTTGCCCTTGATGGTCAGCTTGCCGGTCACCTTGAACTGGTTGCCGCCGGCCGGCGCAATCGCGCTCGAGACAAAAGTGGCGCTCGGATACGTCTTCGCGTCGAACCAGTCCTTGCCGCGCACCTGGTCGTTGTAGCTTTCGTCGCCGAGATCGTAGCTGGCCACGTCGATGCTGAACTGCGCACTGCCGTCGGCCGGTTTTGCCGGATCGAACTTGACCTGCGCGGTGAATTTACCGAATTTGCCTTCCACCGGCACATTCATCTGTTTCGACGTGGCCGTCACCGAACTCTTCGCGACGTCGACTTGCGCCATGGCGCTGCCGGCCACGGTCAAGGAGGCCGCGGCAAAGGCGGCGAGCATGTAGCGATAAAACGAAACCTTCATGGTTGTCCTTATTTGAGGAAAGGGAGCATGCGCGAAAGCAGGCCGTCGCGATCCAGCCATTGATGCTTGAGCGCGGCCGCGACGTGCAGCGCGACGAGCACGAGCAGGGTGTAATTCAGCGTGATATGTACGTTCTTCAGCAGTTCCTTGAGGTGCGGGTCCGGCGCGATCAGGCGCGGCAGCGGAATCAGCCCGAGGTACACCACCGGCACGTTGGCCGCCGAACTATAGAGGTAGCCCGAAGCGGGAATCGCGATCATCAGCACGTACAGCAACACATGTACGAGATGCGCCGCGCCACGCTGCCAGACCGGCATGCGGCGGGGCATCACGGGCGCCGCGTGCGTGGCGCGCCACAGAATGCGCAGGACGGCGAGCGCGAATACCGTCACGCCGATCCACTTGTGCCACGAAAAATACTTCAGCTTGGTGGGCGTGAAGCCCGGGATATCGGTCATCACCCAGCCGAGCGCGAAGCCGCATACGATCAGCAGCGCGATCAGCCAATGCAGGGCAATGGCAGTCGGCGAATACGATTCCCGGCTACTGAATGAAGGATTGAGTGCCATGACAGGTCAACGCAAGCTAAGAGAGGTTAACGGCGCAGTCCGCGTGAATATTCCGGATGCCGATGCGCAAGGCATCGGTTCATCTGAACGGACAATGCCTGCGGCGACACGCGCCAAGGCGGCCATGCTACCCGAACCGGAAAAAACTGGCAGAGCGTTGCCGGAGGCCACCCACGCGGAGTTTCAGCGCCCATGCCGCACGCATTGAACAATTAGGGACGGAGGCTGTCAGAGCTAGACGGATGCAATGTAGGATTAACCGCCCGCCGTCGTGCGCCCTGGCTCACAATCGTCACAATCCGACCTCGGCGCAACAGCCGGTGCGACGGCGGGGCGCCTTTGGTACTATTGCTCCACACTTTCATCAGACCTGCCAAAGAAACGGGCATTGCACGCTTCCCCTCACACTGTCAGCCCTTTGCCCTATGGAACATGACAACCTGATCGCGTGCCATGAGTGCGATACGCTGTTCCACAAACCCCGGCTTGTCGGGCGCACGCTCGCGCGCTGTCCGCGCTGCGGGGCTACGCTTTATCGCGGCGTCTCCCGCAAGCTCGACGCCATCAGCGCCATGACGCTGGGCGCGCTGATCACCTTCCTGATCGCGCAGGGCTTCCCGATCGTCGAACTCGAAACCAACGGCATCACGTCGCAGACCACGCTGTTCGGCGCGCTCGTCGCGCTGTGGGACGAGGACATGCAGATCGTCGCGGTCATGGTGTTCTGCTCGACCATCCTGTTCCCGCTGACCGAACTCGTCGCACTGCTCTATGTGCTGATTCCGCTACGCGCCGGCTATGTGCCGCGCGCCTTCAACCGGGTGCTGCGCGCCATTCAATTCGTGCGCCCGTGGGGCATGATTGAAGTCTTCATGCTCGGGATACTGATCACCATCGTGAAGATGGTGAGTCTCGCGCGCGTGATTCCCGAGGCGGCGTTGTTTGCGTTCGGCGTGCTCACTCTGATGCTCGCCGTGGTGGTCACGTTCGATCCGCGCATTCTGTGGGACCTCGCCGACGAACTGGGCGCCCGCGACCAACGGCCGCTGCCGCGCACTTCCGCCGACAGCGCGGCCGCCGCCGTCAACTCGGTCGCCGGACCGCCCGCTCCGCCAGACGTGCGTGGCGCGGAGCCGACCGCGTTGCCGCCGGTGCCGCCGGCGCCGCCGGTGCCACGTCGAGGATGAGCACGCCATGAAATACATCACCGCGAGACGCGCGGGCCTCGTCAGTTGCCACGCGTGCGGACGCGTCGAGCCGCGCATTCGCTCCGTCACGGCGCAGCACTGCTCACGGTGCGGCGCGCACCTTCACTCGCGCAACCCCGACAGCCTGATGCGCACGTGGGCGCTGCTGATTGCCGCCGCGCTGCTGTATATTCCCGCGAACCTGCTGCCGGTGATGCACACGGCGTCGCTGCTCGGCTCCGAAGACGACACCATCATGAGCGGCGTCGTCTATTTCTGGACCTCGGGCGACTGGCCGCTCGCGGTGATCGTGTTTATCGCCAGCATCATGGTGCCGATGCTCAAGCTGAGCGTGCTGGTGCTGCTCACCATCACGGCGCAGCGCCGTTCGCGCTGGCGGCCCGACCAGCGCATCACGCTTTACCGGATGGTCGAGCGGATCGGGCGCTGGTCGATGCTGGACGTCTTCGTCGTCACGCTGACCGTCGCGCTGGTGCGTTTCAAATCGCTCGCCGTCATTACGGCCGGCCCGGGAGCGATCGCCTTTGGCTCGGTGGTGATTCTGACCATGCTGGCCTCCATGCAGTTCGACCCACGGCTCATCTGGGATCACGTGGAAGGCAGCGTGCAAGGCGGCGTGAAGCGCAATACCCAAAAACCTCAGGACCTCAAACATGACTAGCCCGCAAGAACCGACGCCCGCCTCCGATGCGCCGCGCAACGATTCGAACGGACCGAAGCTGCCGCCCCAACTCCCAGACCCGGAAATCGAACCGCGCAGCCGCTGGCTGCCGTCTCTCGTCTGGGTGATTCCGCTGATCGCCGCGCTGATCGGCATCGCGCTCGTAATCAAATCGGTCACCGCGAAAGGCCCGACCATCACGATCAGCTTCGTCAGCGCCGAAGGGCTCGAACCGGGCAAGACCAAGGTGAAGTACAAGGACGTCGACGTCGGCTCCGTGAAGACCATCACGCTGTCGAAAGATCTGTCGCACGTGCTGGTGCAGGTGCAGTTGACCAAGGAAGGCGAAGACTTCGCGGTCAAGGATTCGCGCTTCTGGGTGGTGCGGCCGCGCGTCGGCGCGAGCGGCGTGTCGGGTCTCACCACGCTGCTCTCGGGCGCGTATATCGGTGCGGACGCCGGGCACTCGCCGGATACCGAGAAGGACTTCGTCGGCCTTGAAACGCCGCCGCCGATTACCGGCGACCAGAAGGGTCACCAGTTCGTGCTGCACGGCGACTCGCTCGGCTCGATCGACATCGGCTCGCCGATCTTCTACCGGCGCGTGCAGGTCGGCCAGGTGGTCGGCTTCTCGCTCGACAAGGACGGCACCGGCGTGACCATGCAGGTCTTCGTGTCCGCGCCGTTCGACCAGTACGTCGGTACCAATTCGCGCTGGTGGCATGCGAGCGGCGTCGATCTGCGGCTCGATTCCAGCGGCTTCAAGCTGAACACGCAGTCGCTCGCCACGGTGATCGTGGGCGGCCTGTCGTTCCAGTCGCCGCCGGGGCAAGGCGTGGGCGCGCAGGCGCCGAACAACATGACCTTCCGCCTCGGTTCGGATGAAGCCGATGCGATGCGCGAGCCGGACGGCGTGCCGCTGCGCGTGGTGATGAACTTCAACCAGTCGCTGCGCGGCCTGTCGATCGGCGCACCGGTCGATTTCCGCGGCATCGTGCTGGGGCAGGTGACCAACATCGGCATCGACTACGACCCGAAGACGCGCAGCTTCACCATGCCAGTGACGATGAACCTCTATCCGGACCGCCTCGGCAGGCGCTTCCGCGAAACCGCGCCGGCACCGGGCAGCCTCGCGGGTCAAACCATGCTGCAACAGCTCGTCAAACACGGTTTGCGCGGCCAGTTGCGCACCGGCAATCTGATTACGAGCCAGTTGTACGTGGCGGTGGACATCTTCCCGAAGGCGCCGCCGGCAACCGTCGACGTGGCGAGCGATCCGCTCGAACTGCCGACCATTCCGAACACGCTCGACGAGTTGCAGCTCCAGGTCGCCGACATCGCGAAGAAGCTCGACAAGGTGCCGTTCGACCAGATCGGCAACAACCTCAACAGCGCGCTGAAGAATGCCGATCAGCTCTTCACGCGACTCGACAAGGAAGTGGTGCCGCAGGCCCGCGATACGCTCGCGGCGGCGAAGCAAACCTTCGGTTCGGCCGAGGCGACATTGCAGCAGGACTCGCCGTTGCAGTCCGATGTTCATCAGGCGCTGCAGGAACTGACGCGCACGTTGCAGTCGCTCAATGCGCTGTCGGATTATCTGGAGCGCCATCCCGAATCGCTGTTGCGCGGTAAAACAGGAGATAAACCATGATGTTTGCCCGGCTTCCTCGCCCGCCGCGCGGGTTCGCGCGCGGCGCCGTTCTTGCCGGCGCTCTGGCCGGACTGGTGACGCTCGCGGCGTGCTCGTCGCCGTCGAGCCGCTTTTATACGCTGGGAGCGGATAGCGCTGCTGGAGCCGCCGCGCCGGTCAGCGCCCGGACGGCGGCTGCGCCCGCGTGGCTGATCGAAGTCGCGCCGATCGACGTGCCGCCGCAGGTGTCGAAGAATCAACTGGTCGTGCAAACCGGACCGACGCAGGTCAAAGTGCTCGAGGAAGAGCGCTGGGCCTCACTGCCCGGCGACGAGATCCGGCGCGCGTTGTCGACGAGTCTGACGCAGCAGCTCAACACGATCGACGTGTTCGGCACCGCGCACCCGGATGCCACGCCGGTGTATCGGATCAGCATGAATGTGCAGCGCTTCGAGTCATGGCCGGGTTCACATGCGTTGATCGACGCGGTGTGGAGCGTTCGCGCGGTACGCAGCAACACGGTGATGACGTGCCGCAGCGTGGTCAGCGAACCGGTGAGCGGCGGGTATGACGCGCTGGTCGACGGGCATCGGCGCGCGCTGCAGCGGATTTCCGCGCAGGTGGCTTCGGCGGTACAGGCCATGGCTGCCGCTGCTCCGCAAGGTCAAGGCGCCAAGGCGACCTCTTCTTCGGCAAAAGGAGCGACTGTGAGCGCGGCAGTGCCGGCGTGTCCTTCAGCGGACAGCGCTGCGGGAGCCGGCGCCTGAAGTGTTCGACTCGCTCAAACGACTCATCAGGAAATGGCGCGCTTCGCGCGACGGCGGTCACCAGCTCGATGCGCTGCTGGCGATCGCCGACCGCACTGCCCCCTATCCGGAGCGCAGTGAGTGGCTGATCGAGCTCGCTCACTGGATTCGCCGGGGCCGCGTGGTCCAATCCGGCGCCACCGCTGAAGACACCGCTAGCCACTCGATCCCTGCGCACACGCGAATCCGCTACCTCCTGCATGTGCTGGATCGCAATCCCGTCTGGAAGGCCAACGTCGCCGGCATTCTGCGTGCTCTGCTGCGCGAGAGCGACGGCCTTTCGCTGCTGTGCGACGCCGGCATGCCCGTGCATTCGGGCTTCTTCGGTGCGCTGTTCGAGCGGCTCGAAGCAGCGTTGATTCCGCCCGCGCCGAACCGGCGCGACCTCACCGCGATCGTCACGCTCATGTTCAGCTCGGAGCGGGACGCCGAATGGATCGGCGCGCTTCCCACCGATCTGCTGATCCGCATTCACGCGCTTTTCGACTACGCGGCGGACGAAGACGAACAACGCGACGCCACGCCGTTTTCGCTCGACCTGCTGGCCGCGCTGCATAACCTGACCTGCCAGATCAGCTCGACGGGCCTGTCGCAAACCGTGCGCAGCCGTTTGGGCGGAGCCGATCCGGACGAGCACGGCTTCGATCACGCGCACCGTGGACGCGACGGCCATGACGCCCACGAGGCCAGCGACATGCGCGTCGCGATGGAAAAGCAGCCGTTCTACCGGCTCACGCGTGCGATGCTCGCCGTCGAAGCCGCGCATCAGGCGTTCGTGGCGGGCGCCCCGCAAGACCCGCTGCTGCACGAGGTCAACTATCTGCGGCTGCTGCTCGACGAATGCCGCGGCGCGACCGACAACGTCTTCGCGCACCTCTATCGCAACGGCGTGAGCGTCGACATCGTGTTCCAGGTCGAACGGATGCGCATGCGGATCGTGCGCGCCGAGCATCTGCTCAATGCATGGATGGCGCACGACGATCCGCACGCCGGCGCGCGTCTTACCGCCGAACTCGTCGACGCGAATCATGCGAGCCAGAGCGTCGCGCATCTGATGCGCAGCAACTTTTCTCTGCTGGCGCGCAAGGTCGTCGAATACAGCGCCGATACGGGTGAGCACTACATCGCCCGCGATCGCACCGAATATCTGAAGATGCTGCGCATGGCGGCCGGCGGCGGCCTCGTCACCGTCGTCACGGTGTGCGTGAAATTCGCCATTACGGGCGCGCATTTTCAGGCGATGTTCGAAGGGCTGCTCGCCGGCATCAACTACGCGGCCAGCTTCCTGCTGATGCACTTTCTGCATTTCTCGCTCGCCACCAAGCAGCCGGCCATGACCGCGCCGACGCTCGCGCGGGAACTCGACGGTGTCGGCACGCCGGCGGGCGTCGACAGTTTCGTCAGTTCGGTGACCGCGCTGATGCGCACACAGGCCGCCGCGGTACTGGGCAACGTGCTGCTGGTGTTCCCCGTGAGCCTCGGCGTGCAACTGCTGTGGCACGCGCTGTTTCACGCCGACATCATTTCACCGGCGAAGGCGCACGCCACGCTGCATTCCTTCTCGCTCTGGGGGCCCACGCCGTTCTATGCCGCGTTGACCGGCGTGCTGCTGTGGTCGTCCAGCCTGCTCGCGGGTTGGGCGGACAACTGGTTCGTGCTGCATCGCGTCGCCGACGCCCTCGCCTACAACCGCCGTCTGCGCCTGACGCTCGGCGCGGCCGGCGCCAACCGGATCGCACGGTTCTGCCGCGCGAATGTGGCCGGAGTCGTCGGCAATATCACGCTCGGGCTGATGCTCGGCCTGGTGCCGGCGATTCTCACCGCGTTCGCGTTCTCCTTCGAAGTGCGGCACGTAACGCTCAGCGCCGGTTCGATCGGCGTCGCGCTCGGCGTGCTCGGCAAGGACGCGCTGAAGCTGCCGGAGTTGTGGTGGGCAGTGGCGGGTGTCGGCAGCATGGCGATACTCAATGTGGCGGTGAGTTTCGCGCTCGCCTTCTATATGGCGGTGAAATCGCGCGACTTGCGACGCAACGCGGTGCGCTCGCTGCGCGGCGCGATCTGGCAACGGGTATTCCGGCATCCGCTGGAGCTGGTCTGGCCGGCAAAAACGGCCAACGCGGCCCGCGCAGTCCGCTAGCGGCTCGCGCCGGCAAGCGCTCGCCGCGCCGCCGCGCAAGCGGGCGCGGCTTGCCGCCAGACGATCGCGCATGGCGGCTCAGCCCGACCGCGTACAATAGCGCCTTATTCAACGCCTTCCGGCAACCTCAATGTCCTTCGATTTCTTCCTCCCTTGCCCACGCGGCCTTGAAGCCTCGCTCGCGGCTGAACTCGCCGAAATTGCCGCCCAGCACCTGAACGGCGCGCCGTTCACGGCCGGCGCACAAGTGCCGGGCGGCGTGCATTTCCGCGGAGGCTGGGCTGCCGGCATGGCCGCCAACCTGTATTCGCGCCTCGCGAGCCGCGTGCTGCTGAAAATCGCGCATCGCCCGTATCGCAGCGAGCAGGACATTTACGCGCTCGCGGTTGAACAGCGTTGGGAACAGTGGTTCTCCGCAAACGAAACGCTGCGCGTGGACGTCACCGCGATCAAATCGCCGCTGCGCAGCCTGGAATTCACCACGCTGCGTGTGAAAGACGCGATCTGCGACCGTCTACGCGAAGTCAGCGGCGCGCGTCCGAGCATCGACACCGCCATGCCCGACGTGCGCGTGTTCGCGTTTCTTACCGCCACCGACTGCACGCTGTATCTCGACACCTCGGGCGATCCGCTCTTCAAGCGCGGCTGGCGCCTCGACAAGGGCGCGGCGCCGCTGCGCGAGAATCTGGCCGCGGGCATTCTGCGTCTGACCGGCTGGACCGCCGGCACGCCGCTGTACGACCCGATGTGCGGCAGCGGCACGTTCCTCGCCGAAGCCGCGCAGGTGGCGCTGAAGATCGCGCCGGGCGCGGAACGCCGCTTCGGCTTCGAAAAGCTCAAGCAATACGAGGCCAAGACCTGGCAAGCGCTCAAGGCCGCCGCGCTCGACGCGAAACATGCCGCGCGTAGCTCGCGTGCCGATCTGCAGATCTTTGGCAGCGATATTTCCGGCGACATGCTCGACAAGGCGCGCGCCAACTTCCAGCGTGCCGGCCTGCCGTCAATTCCGCTCAAGCAGATCGACGCGCGCAACATGACGCCGCCCAGTTCCGCCGCAGGCATTCTCGTCGCCAACCCGCCCTATGGCGAACGGATCGAAGTGCGCGGACGTAACGCGCGCGGCGAGCTACGCGAAGGCCGCGGCAATCGCGAGAGCCGCGAAGATGAGGGCTTTCGCCGCGCTCAGGAAGAAACGCCGGATAGCGAATTCTTCCATTCGCTCGGCGACGCGCTCAAGCAACGCTTCACCGGTTGGCATGCGTTTATCCTGACGTCGGATCGCAAGTTGCCGGGACAGTTGCGCCTGCGTGAATCGACCAAGACGCCGCTCTTTAACGGCGCGCTCGAATGCCGCCTGTTCCGCTTCGACCTGATCGCGGGCAGCGTGCGGCAACGGCCGCAAACCGATACGCCGGCGGCTTGAGACCTATCGTTTCCAGCACCGCTGCAAGGCGATAAAAACCGCGAGCCGTGAACCGGCCTCGCGGTTTTTTTTCGCCTGCCGTGTGCTTTAGCCCCGCCACTTCTTTGCTCGCTCCTGCCACCCCTACTGACACCACGCTGTCAGTAGCACCCCCGCACACTCCCTCTCACGCCATCCGGCGCTTTGCACGGCTTACCCGCCATCCATAGGAGAGTGACATGTCCGCAGCATCCAAAGTTGTTGCATGGTTCGAGATTCCGTCCGTCGATTTCGATCGCGCCGTTCGTTTCTACGAAGCCGCGCTCGACGTCAAACTGAACGTGCAGGACATCGGCGGCCAGCCGATCGCCGTGTTCGGCTATGAAGAACCGGCCACCGGCGGCGCGATCGTCCACAGTCCGTCGATGACGCCGACAGGCGACGGCGTGCTCGTCTACCTGAACGCGCAGCCGACCGTCGACGCCGTGCTCGCGCGCGTCGAAAAAGCCGGCGGCAAGACCGACGGCCCGGTGATCAAGCTGCCGCAAGACATCGGCTATATCGCGTTCTTCACCGATACCGAGGGCAACCGCCTCGGCCTGCATTCGCGGACCAACGGTTAAGCAACTCGACGTCCGTGCGCGGCGGCCGCCACGCGCCACGCACGGACGCTGACCGGAGCGCGGCATGCGGCGCTATCATCGCGGGACTGTCCCCGTCCTCTTCTACACAACGCCCACGATGACGCGCCGCGCCGACCGCCTGTTCCAGATCGCCGAGCTGCTGCGCGGACGGCGTCTGACCACCGCGCAGCAGCTCGCCGACTGGCTCAACATCTCACTGCGCACGGTCTATCGCGATGTACGCGATCTGCAACTGTCAGGGGTGCCGATCGAAGGCGAAGCCGGCATCGGCTACCGCTTGAGCCGCACGGCGAGTTTGCCGCCGCTCACCTTTACCGCCGACGAACTGGCCGCGCTCGCCGCGGGCGCGCGCATGCTCGAATCGTGGGGTGGCGCCGGCTTCGCGGGCGGCGCGCGCGGGGCGCTCGCCAAAATCGCCTCGGCCATGCCCGCCGACAAACGCGCGGCGCTGGAAAGGCTGGCCGTCTTCGCGCCGTCGTTTCACATCAAAGGGGATTTTTCCGCGCAACTCGACGCGCTGCATCGCGCGATCGACACGCGGCACGTGGTGAGCTTTGCTTACGTCGATGTGAACGGCGCGGCGACCGAGCGCCGTGTCTGGCCGCTTGCGCTCGCCTACTGGGGCGCGCGCTGGACGCTCGGCGCATGGTGCGAACTGCGCGGGGATTTCCGCAATTTCGGACTGGAGAAGATCCAGAATCTTCAGGTGCGCGAACAGTATCCGGATCAGGAAGGCAGACGGCTTGCGGATCTGTTGCGGCATGTGAATGCGAAGCCGAAGTGACGATCGCGGTTTGCCGTGGCGAGGCAAACCGCGAAATCATTTCAAGCCGCTTTACTCAACCGCTTTCACCATATCCTCGATCACCTTCTTCGCGTCGCCGAAG
>NZ_JARESQ010000034.1:0-37581 GCF_046028085.1 Paraburkholderia sp. RL17-380-BIE-A | reverse complement strand
TAAGGGCTGTTCGGCGCGTACGGCGTGGTTTCGGAGAATTGTGGATCGGTAGCGGACAGCGAGCCGAACACTTCGTCGGTCGACACATGCAGGAAGCGGAAAGCGGCCTTGTCGGCCTCGCCGAGCGCATTCCAGTACTGGCGGGTCGCTTCGAGCAGCGTGAAGGTGCCGACCACGTTCGTCTGCACGAAATCAGCCGGTCCATGAATTGAACGGTCAACGTGTGTCTCGGCCGCCAGATGGACGATCGCGCGGGGCTTGTATTTGGCGATCAACTCGTCCATTGCGGCGCGGTCGCATATGTCGGCACACACGAAAATATGCATTGGATTGCGCTGCAGTGATTTAAGCGTGCGCAAATTGCCCGCATAGGTGAGCTTATCGACATTCACCACGGGTTCATCGCAGATTTTCAGCCAGTCAAGCACGAAGTTTGCGCCGATAAAACCGGCGCTGCCTGTCACGAAGATCATGGATGCCCTCTGGAAGCCACCCTCGCGCGATAGCGCGGAAGGGTCGATTGGAATCTGGCTGACATCCAGTGAATACTGCGGCCACAGGATGCCGATAAGCAGCGTTGGTATAGCTTTCATCGCGACTTCCATCGTCGCGGAGAGATGCACCAGCGCAGTGTAGGGTTCTAGAAATTTTGCTTCAGTGCGGAAAGCAACACAGGTGCCTTCGTGCGCGCTGACAGGTTCAGGAGTAAGGTTGAGGCGGTCAGCGCACGCTTGCCGTATTAGCGTTGCGCGCATCAAGACTACGCGATGCCGACATTATTCGGCCGCAAAGAAAGAACTATTTATCGTCTCGTGGCGTTCTGGAGCGTGCAACACATAATGCGCATACGAAAACGCCAATGAGTACGCCAAATAGGAAGCATAAGAAATGTGTCAAAACGCTGAACATTTGCCTGGTCCTTTCAATTGAGGCGAGATTGAATTTATAACGATTCACCTCCTTGGCAATTGACGGCGCACCATCACAGCCAAATGCAAAAACGTACAGGCAACGGCAATGGTATGACTGGCAGTCGTCGCGCCAAACATCATACTTTACTAGATTCGTAACCAGGGCGAAAAACAGGCACGACTGAAGCAGCACGCGAATGGCGTGGTATCGGATGCGACATCGATCTCATAGAGCGCGCGTGTGATTTCGCGGGCTGGGTCACTGCGTAGGACTGGTGGCCCGTATGAGCATGGCTAAGACGGACAACGGCGCGCTGCACTACGACGAGACGCGGAACCTGTACGCCGTCGCGGAATGGCAATTTGACAACCTGAAAGACGGCGAACGGTGGCATCCGCTCGCGCCATCCACCGGCGCAACGCCGGCCGGCCAGCAAGTCCCATTCGAGGCTTCCGCGCGACGGGCACTAACGGCATCATGCGAGCTGCTTTCTGCAAGGGGGAAAACACACGCTCCCCCCAATGCTCCCGGACCGCTGAGCCTGCTCAATCGTTCGCCAGCGCTCGGCCTTTTATCTCCAGACGCTCCTTCTTCTTTCGCTCCATGCGCCGCGGGTAATCGATCGCGGGCTTCTCGATGAAGCGATACGTCAGGCACGAGAGCGCCAGAGTTGCCGGCCAGAGAATCGCCAGATGAGCCCAACCTTCGATATTGGCCAATCCGATCAGATTCTGGACGGTCGGGTGCACCAGATACAGCGAATAACTTATCGTTCCGAGCCCGAGCAACGGCTTGAGTTGCATGATCGACTGCTCGCGTGCTGCGTAACAGCCGATGAACAGCAGATAGGCAATGCCCCACGAAACGAACACACATTGGACCGTTGTGATCTCAGGGCGGGGAAATACGCCAAAACCGACATAGATCCCCAGAACGATCGAAAGGATAATCGCTCCTACAAGAGCCAGAAACGCACGCTCGCCGAGTTCACGCGTATGCCGGCGATAAAACAGTAGACCCACGACGCAAGTCGCCATGATGCCGAAGCGGCCAAGCGGTATCCGCACGTGCAACACATACGACGCCACAGACAATGCGAGCATGCCCGCAACTGTGAGCATAGCCAGCAGGACACTGCGTCGATTCGCTCCCACTGCGAACGCGAACGACAACAGAATGTACCAGGCAAACTCCATGGACAACGTCCACGACGCGCTAACGAAGTTCGGTAGATGCGCGTAGTCCTGCAGAAAGAAAAGGTGCAACAGGAAGAAGTAGCCGAAGTTGTGCACGGAGCCAGGCGGGTAAGCGCCGTCGCCGATCAGATAAAGCGCGAACTCGAACGCGAAGATCGCGAGATAAAGCGGATAAATCCGGAAAATGCGATGCTTCCAGAATCTACCCAGCGCATTCGCGCGTTCAAGGCTCAGCGGTATGACAAATCCACTGACAAGAAAAAATGTTAGAACACCGACCTGCCCAAAATTGACCCACGGACCAAATCCGGTTGTGACTGAAAACCAGCCGGCGCCCTCGCCGCCATGCTGAAAAATCACGAGAAGCGCGGCTACGCCGCGGAGAACATCGATGAAGGCGTAGCGGCCACTAGAGGTCGCGGCCCGTCCCGCGTTCGGCAACCTTACTTTTTCCGGCGTGGGCATCAGGTTTCCTCAAGACGGGTTGTCGCCGCAGTTTATCTTTGTGGAAAGTCGAGCAATGTACGCGAGCACACAAATGCGTCGCTACCCACCGCAGCTGACGATTCGGCCGACCGATATATCCCCTCTCAGCGCGTCACTTCCATCGCACTGATACGCGGCAATAATCGGTCGAATTCCCGTCTGACGATCGCATAGCATTCGCAAGCCCGCGCCTCGAGTCCGATCCGATCGAGGATCTGCACGCGGCCGCGACTGTGATGGATCAGATCGGCATCGCAGAGCTTGCCAGACGCTTCAGTCACGCCTTCACGTCGCACACCGAGCATATCGGCGATCAGTTGCTGCGTGACCTGCAAATCACTTGTGCCCGAGCGGTCGATATCGACCAGCAGCCACCGGCACAGTTGCTCGTCCAGTCGATGGAGCCTGTTGCAGGCCGCGGTCTGCGCGACCTGAGTAAGAAGCGCCTGCATGTACAACAGCATCAGCGAGCGCAGAGAAGTGCAATTGCGCAACGCGTCGCGCAGGGCCGCGGCGCTGATTCGATACGCGAAACCGCGGCATTGCGCCTGAACGCTGGCTGGCATGGTGTCGCCGCCCGTCAGGATTGGCACACCTGTGGTACCGTCCCTGCCTATCGCGGCGATTTCCACTGAACTGCCATTTTCCATCGTCTGCAGCAAAGATACGATCGCCGTGGCGGGAAAATAGACCGTTCGTATGAGTTCACCGGATTTCGATAGCAATTGCCCCGGACTCAATTCGACAAGTTCGAGATGCGGAAGCAGTACTTCCCATTCATGGGTGGGGAGCGCTTCGAGCAGACGGTTACCACGGCGGTATGACTGAAATGTCGTCATCATTTCCCTCACGTAAGTATTGCAGCCGGCCAGGGTACGGCAGGCCTCCGCGCGATCCCAGGAGACAATGGCGATGCATTGCCCTGACTCACGCGGTGAGCAAACTGAAGCGGTAATGGAGACGATCAAAGCATCGCACTGGTCATCGCGTTGCGTTCGATGTCGCAGTGCAGCATAACCGGCAAAGATAGGCGCGCCAATAAGACTGGCGGAATTGCCCGCACGATCGGCGGAATTAAGAGGACTTATTTGCGATGAACGTTCGCTGGAACGCTGGACGCCCACGTCGCTTTGCTACACATCAAAACACAGTCGATATTAGTTGAATTTACAACGGACAATAGTATGAAACCGCTATATGTCCAGTTCATTAAGGATGTCTATTTGACTGAATAAATCAGGCGAAACATGTCGGCTCAGCGGATAGGCTCCGGGCGTCAAGGTGGCAGTCAGACGATTTCGCGTCAGTCAGCGACGATGGTCGACTCGACCGAGACGGGGCCGCCCGCCGGCACGTCCTTCGTCATCCGCCGTTCCGATCATTTCAGCTTCCTGCGTCACGGCCCTCTCGGCCAGCGCCTTCAGAACACCCGTCAGAATCCGCTTGCCGATCTCGTGGTGAAAGATCCACACGCCATAGATTCGTCCGGTGAATGCGGCCTCGCTCCCGATCTCCGGGTCAGGTCGAAAGCCGGCACCGAGCCCGAATGTGAAGAGTCCGCTGACGACTTTGCCGTTTAAATCAAGTGGACGGCCGAACTTGTCGACCTCGATGCCGCCCTGGCCAGACAGTAGCGGAATCGTCACTCCTCGATGATCCACCAATGCGGACATGTTCGGCCCGTAGCCTGCACTATGGACCACGCCACATGAGTGCATGAGACAGTTGCCGGCGTGAGAGCGTTCGGCTTCGCCGGACGCGGCATCGATCAGGGCAACTCTCGGCATGGTTCCGGCAACTCGTCCGTTTGACATCACCTGACACGCGATTTCGAATGCGCGGTAGCGCAGACCGCTCGAACGATTGACGCGCCGAGTGATTGGGCAAATATCGTTGATTGGATCGACCGTATAGCCCCATGCACGCGCTTCGTCCTCCGACTCGAAAAACAGCCGTATCGGCGAGCGATGAACGATGGCGATTTCATCGAGTCCCGCGCCGCCGAGATCGGTCGCAAGACGTTCTGTCATTGTGAATGCGCTGTGCGAACCGCCGATGATCGTGATCCGGTTCGTACGCCGTGCGGCCGCCGGGGCAAACATGGGCGCGAAGGTGTCGACGAGTTGCGTGCTCGTGAGGCGCAGCAACTCGTCCGACGTGCAGGCGATGACGCCACTGCCCGGCAAGGGAATGTCCAGCGTGCGACACAGATCGTCGACCTCTTCAACGCGCTGCGTCCCACCCAGATTCATCACGACCGTGTCGCTGATCACCTTGCGGCGCGCCGCCGGTCCGCGCGTGTCGTGATAAGCGATTTCGAAACGGCCGTCTTGCCCGCGACGAATCGCATCGATTTCGTGCCCACGCAGGACATCGACATCGAAATGTTCGACGACGTGAGCGATGAGCCGCTCGGCAGCCAACGTGAGCAGCTCGCCAACCTCCGAAAGTAGTGGCGCGCCGTCCGGATCCGCAGCCAATTTCCGGTGCAACTCGTTATATTCCCGGATGTCGCCGAACACTTCATCGAAGCGTTCGTGCTCGAGGCACGCAAGAAATGTTTTGGCAACCGAATTGCCCGTGACGTTCACATAGTCGCCGAGTTTGCCTGCACCGAGGCTCACGCGTTTGTCGATGATCAGCAAGCCGTTACTCGCCACTTCGGCCAGCTTGCCGCTCTTGAACGCATAGAACAAGAAGCCCATTCCTGCTGGGCCGGCGCCGCATAACACACACGAGTAATCGCTTGGCACGCTCCCGGAGCTATCCGGAGCTTCGGCTGAAAACCTCTGCATGACTTTGGGGTCCGATAGTTGTCCGCTGTGACTTGATCCGCACCATGCGCGGTGCCGGCGCCAACGCGTTTCTCGTGCGTCGGATTCAACACACAATATCCCTTAATGGGAACAATGGCTCTGTGCGCTCGCGCACGGACAATATTTCGCATCCTTACCGCAGGCCGCTGTTTTCCAAATATTTGGCTCTACGGAAGGATTTGCCGAACTCAATCCACATCGGGAGAAAGTTCCGCAAATCAACAGCCGACATACTATGAGGAAACACGAAACAGGAACGAGATCAGCTTATTTTACAAAAAATAACAATTAGGATGGCTGAATTAAATTTCCATCTCGCTTTTTATCCAGACCGACGCTCGCGGGCAATACGAGCGCGGCCCCTTCTTCATCAAGCCATCTGAAACACCGCCACTGCGTCGCGCAATATCGTCGCCTGCTCTTCCAGCGATTTCGCCGCAGCAGCAGCTTCTTCGACGAGTGCCGCATTGTGCTGCGTGACTTCATCGATCTGCGAGACCGCTTTATTGACCTGCTCGATACCATCACTCTGTTCGAGCGCGGACGCCTCGATCTCGTTCATCACGCCGGTCACGCGTTCGACGGCGCTCATGGCTTCGTGAATCGTCTTTTGCGCGTCCGATACGAGGGATGCGCCCTCCTGAACCTTGGCGGCCGATTCCCCGATCAATTCCTTGATTTCCTTCGCAGCCGCTCCCGAGCGCTGTGCGAGGCTGCGCACCTCCGAGGCCACCACGGCGAAGCCGCGCCCCTGTTCGCCGGCCCGCGCCGCTTCGACCGCAGCGTTCAACGCCAGAATATTGGTCTGAAACGCAATGCCTTCGATCATGCCGATGATTTCCGTCACCTTGCGCGACGACTCGCTGATTCCATCCATCGTTTCGGTGACTCGTGACACCACGTTACCCCCGCGTGTCACGGTGTCGAGCGCGCCATGCGCCAACCGGTTGGCCTGCTTTGCATTGTCGGCGTTCTGTTTCACCGTGGCCGATAACTGCTCCATACTCGCAGCGGTCTGCTGAAGGGCCGCCGCCTGCTGCTCCGTGCGCGAGGACAGATCGGCGTTCCCCGATGCAATCTCGTTCGCCCCCTGCGTGATCGCCGTCGTGCTGCCACGCACTTTCGACACTGTCTCGACGAGGCCGTCGCGCATCTTCGTCAGCGCTGACAGCAATTGACCCATCTCGTTGCGCGATTTGACCTTGATGGCAACCGTCAGATCGCCGGCCGCGATACGTTCGAAGTGCTTGACAGTCGCGTTGACCGGCTTGATCAGCGCCGCTGACAAACCGATGCGCGCCGCCACGCCGATCACGATCGCGATTGCGCCGATCGCGGCGAACAGCAGCGTCGCGATCTGGAACCGCTGCGCCGCCGTTTCAGCTTGCTGATGCTCGCTGTCAACCTGGGAACGCTCGAGCGCGTCGATCGCTTTCGAATAGGCGGCGTAAAAGCCGTTCGCCGTCTCGCCCTGAATGTTGCGGAAGGTATTGAAGTCGAAGTCGGCCAGCGCCTTGAACTCGGGCTCGATCGCCTTATCGACCAGCGCGCTGCGCGCCTGCTCCACGCTCTGCGCGAGCTTCCGTTCGTTGTCGTTGGCAAACGGACTGGACATGTAGGTGCGGAAGTCCTTGTTCGATTCGACCAGCACCTTGTGCGCGGCCGGCAACAGTTCATCGGTCTGCTTGCCGACGCTAAAGAGCGTCTGATAAGAACCCAGCGCAAGCTGGACTCGCAACAGCTTTTCGGAACTGGCCTTCAGATGAGACAGCGCGGCCGCGCTGCGCTGCGTGTCGTCGAGGCTGCTGTTGGCGAGTTTGAGCGCGCCGTAGCCGACACCGATCACTGTCAGCAGGAAAGCGACAAATACGCTGATCACCAGCGTCAGGCCGCCACGAATTGTGATGTTATTAAGCATTGGGTCTCCGGAACGTCTTGCGATCGGCGGCGAAAAACAGGTTGGCAGGTGCATACGCTGTTTTTTTACGCGTGAATGACACTTCGCCGCATCCAGGTTAACGACCTCCTGCAGCCCCCGCTAGATAGGTGAAATCCATGACTGGCGGGCGTTTGCGGGCAGTTTGCGCCTCACTATCTGGGATCGTCGCGCAATCGTGCCGAGCCGCCGCTTTTCAAGGCGGCGGGCGTTTCGTTTGTATAATTCGGCGTCTTCGCTCAGGCCCACTTTCATGCTTAGTTTTGCGCTCGGCTTTCTCGTTTCTCTGCTGATCACGCTGTTGATCGTGCGCTATGCGCATCTGCATGAAAAATTCTCCACCGATACCGATCTGGCCGGCGTGCAGAAATTCCATGCGCGCCCGGTGCCGCGCATCGGCGGGACCGGGATTCTGCTTGGGCTGATCGTCTCCGCCGTGCAGTTGCATCACGCCTACCCGGCCGTGTCAGGCGGCATTCTCGGGCTGATTGCGTGCGGCATGCCGGCCTTCGGCTCGGGGCTGGTCGAAGATCTGACCAAGCGCGTGTCGCCGCTCGCGAGGCTCGTCTGCACGATGGCGGCGGCCGCGCTCGCCTATTTCCTCCTGAATATCGCCGTGACGCGCATCAGCGTGCCGCCGCTCGACTTCCTGCTCTCGTATGCGGTGATCTCCTGCGCGGTGACGGTGCTGGCGGTTGCCGCCCTCGCCAATGCGATCAATATCATCGACGGCTTCAATGGCCTCGCTTCGATGGTCGCGTTCATGATGTTCGCCTCGCTCGCCTACGTGGCGTTCCAGGTGTCCGATCCGATCGTGCTGTCCGCGTCGTTCATGATGATGGGTGCGGTGCTCGGCTTCTTCATCTGGAATTTCCCGGCTGGACTGATCTTTCTCGGCGACGGCGGCGCCTATTTCATCGGCTTCATGCTGGCCGAACTGTCGATCATGCTGGTGATGCGCAATCGCGACGTGTCGGCCTGGTACCCCGTGCTGTTGTTCATGTATCCGATCTTCGAGACCTGTTTCTCGATCTACCGGAAGAAGTTTATTCGCGGCATGTCGCCCGGCATCCCCGACGGCGTGCATCTGCACATGCTGGTGTATAAGCGGCTGATGCGCTGGGCAGTGGGCGCGAGGACCGCGCGCGAGTTGACGCGGCGTAACTCGCTGACGTCGCCGTACCTGTGGCTGCTGTGTCTGATCGCAGTCGTACCGGCCACGCTGTTCTGGCGGCATACGCTGCATCTGTTCTGCTTCGTGGTGGTGTTTGCGTTGACGTACGTGTGGCTCTACGTGAGCATCGTCAGGTTCAAGTCACCGAGATGGATGGTGGTAAGGCGGGCCAAGCGATAACAAAAAAGGCGCTCGATGAATGAGCGCCTTTGCTTTTGTGTCTTTCGAGCGTTCCGCCTTGCGAGGCGATGCGAGGCGGCCGCGAATGGCAGCCTCACCGACTCATGTTCACGACGCCCGCGTTGCCGGTGCCACGCTAACCAACGCCGGCGCCGCCGCCGGCTGATACTCCGGCACCCAGCGCCGCAGATCGCGCCGGACCTCCTGGTCGCTCGGCACACGATGCTGCATCAGCCACGGAAGCAGTTCGTCGAGCAGGTTATCGGGCGCTTCACGCGCCTGCGCGATGCGCAACTTCGGATGCGGTGTACGCGTGGTTGCCTCATCGTCGGCGAGCAGTTCCTCGTAGAGCTTCTCGCCAGGGCGCAGCCCCGTAAAGACGATGCGAATATGTTCCTCGCTGAAGCCATACAGCCGGATCAGATCGCGCGCCAGATCGACGATCTTGACCGGCTCGCCCATATCGAGAATAAAGATCTCGCCGCCGTGACCCATGCTCGACGCCTGCAGCACGAGTTGCGACGCTTCGGGGATCGTCATGAAAAAGCGCGTGATCTCCGGATGCGTGACCGTTACCGGGCCACCCTTCGCGATCTGCTGCTGAAACTTCGGAATGACGCTGCCCGCACTACCGAGCACATTGCCGAAGCGCACGGTCTCGAACTGCGTGCGCGTACTGGTCTGCTGCAACGCCTGACAAGCCATTTCCGCGAGACGCTTGCTCGCGCCCATCACGTTAGTCGGATTGACGGCCTTGTCGGTGGAGATCAGCACGAAGTGCTTCACGTCATGACGAATTGCGGCGCGCGCGACACGGTACGTGCCCAGTACGTTGTTGCGCACCGCCTGCCAGGCGTTCAATTCCTCCATCAACGGCACGTGCTTATAAGCGGCCGCATGAAAGAGAATGTGCGGCGTGTAACGCGACAGCACCTGGTCGAGCAGCAAGGAGTCTTTTGCATCGCCGATCACGGGTACGACGGAGAGCTTCGGAAAGCGCTCATGCAGTTCTTCGGTGAGCCGGTACATCGCGTATTCGGACAGATCGAAAGCAATCAGCTGGGCCGGTTCGAAGCGCAGAATCTGGCGGCACAGCTCGGAGCCGATCGAGCCGCCCGCGCCGGTCACCATCACCACGCGGCCGCTCAACAGCGCTTCCACGTGCGGCATGTCGATGCGCACCGGTTCGCGCCCCAGCAGGTCTTCAAGATCGATCTGACGAACACGCGAAAGAAACGCTTCGCCTTGTGACAGCGTGGTCAACGCGGGCAGCACCATGGCGCGCACGCCAGCGCGCACGCACAGCGTGGCTACACGGCGCTGCGCGTCGACCGACGCCGAAGGGATCGCGATGATCGCGTGCTCCACCTTCATATCCGTGGCCCAGTGCTGCAGGTCGCTAATCGGTCCCCAAACCTTGTAGCCGTAGATTTCGCGGCCCTGCTTGGCCGGATCGTCATCGAGCAGGCCCACCAGCCGCCATTCGCTCGAGCGAGACAGCTCGCGAGCCAGGTTTGCGCCCGCGTTGCCGGCGCCGAGCACCACCACGGGCTTGCCCTGGCCCACGAGGCCGCCGTAGAGATAGAACTCCTTGGATGCGCGATAAAGCGCGCGCGAACCGCCCATGGCGAGGAACAGCAGGAGCGGAGAAACAGCGAGTACCGAGCGCGGAATGATGGGATGCGGCTGGGCCATCACAGCCACCATCATCATGACGAAAGCGCCGGTGAGCACGGCTTTGGCGATGCGCATGAGGTCCGGCAGGCTCGCGAACACCCACATGCCCCGGTACAGGCCGAAGATGCGGAACATCACCCCGTAGACGGGAAGGACCCAGATGAGTGTTCGAACGGCACCGGACCAGAACTCGACCGGCACGTAGCCATTGAAGCGAATCAGGTATGCCGCGAGCCAGGTGCCCGCGACCGCGCACAGGTCGAAGGCGAAGGCGCTAAATGATAGCCATGAGGCTTTGTGTCGAAACATCGGCGTCACACCTCAGGTTGTTCGGAATCTGCTATCCGGAATCGACGCCAGCGTGAATCGACTCCGATACCAATCAATACCAGCACGATCACCCAAGCGGCAACGCTACACCATTGAACGGCTAAAGGCCAGCCAAGCAGACTTACAGCAAGTACTATACCAGCCGCCATTACCGCGTACCACAGCAGGGCGGTCTTCGAATGCCCGAGCCCGTACTGGACCATGCGCTGATAGTAGTGTTCGCGGTGTGCCTGCCAGATTTTCTCGCCGCGCAAAAGTCGTCGCAGGAGCGTGACCGACGCGTCGCCGATAAACGGCGCAAACACTAGCGCCGGAAACCAGATCGGCCAGACGCCCTCGCTCCATCCCCAATAGCCGAAAGCGCCAGCCAGAAAGCCGAGCGGAATCGATCCGGCGTCGCCGAGGAATATTTTTGCAGGGTGAAAGTTGAAGATCAGAAACCCCGCGGCGGCACCCGCCGCGGCGGCCGAAGCGAGGCTGAGTTCCGGCGACGGATGGACGGCGATCGCGGCGCCGACCGCGTAGCCCGCGAAGCCGAACAGCGTCATGCCACCCGCCAGGCCGTCCGCGCCGTCCATGAAATTGTAAAGATTGACGAGCCACAGCAGTAAAAATGACAGGCCTGCCAGCAGCCAGAGCGGCGCGGCCGCCGGGTGCGCCCAGACGAAGACGGCCACGGCGGCTAGGTGTGCCGCGAACCTGACCCGGGCGGGCAGTCCGCGCCGGTCGTCGACTTGCGAGACGGCGGCCAGCAAAGCGGCGCACAGCGCGGCAAGCCAGAGGTGCGGCGCGACCATCAGCGTCGCCACGACCACTACCGGAACGATGCCCCAGCCGCCGACGCGCGGCGTAGGCCGGGTGTGCAGCGAGCGGTCGTTGGGAATGTCGGTCGCAAGACGCCAGGCGAGGCCGGTTCTGAGCAGCGTCCACAGGATCGCCGCGCAGACGCAGGCGCAGCCGAACGCAATCAGGATCACGGTCGTCCAGTTCGGCAACGTGGAAAGGGACATCAGCATGCGCGCCTCAATGCGTGGATCGGTACCAGCGGGCTGTCGCGGCCAGCCCTTCATCGGTGGAATGGGGAGCCTGCCAGTCCAACACCGCGTGAATGCGCGCCGTATCCAGCCGCAAGGAACCCACCAGACGGTCCACCTGCGCCGTGCGGCCGCTCACGCGGCCGGCGAAGTGCAACCAGCTCGCGGGCACCGGCAACAAGCGGGCGGGTTTCTGCAGATGCCGCCCGAGGGAACGCGCGAGTTCCGTCACGGTGAGGGTGTCGCTATCGGCCACGTGGAACACCTGACCCGCGGCGCGGGGGTCGGTGGCGCAATGCATCAAGGCGTCAGCCAGGTTGTCGAGGTAGACGAGACTGCGGCGCGCGTCGATCGCGCCGAGCGGCAGCGGCACGCCCTTCCAGATGGCGTCCATCAGGCTCAGGAAGTTGGCGCGGACCCGCGGACCATAAACCAGCGGGAAGCGCACGATCACCACCTCCAGACCGCTTTCTTCGCCGAAGCGCGTCAGTGCCTGTTCGGCGGCAAGCTTCGAGCGCCCGTAGGCATCTTGCGGCGCCGGCGGGTCGTCTTCGCGTAATGGGCGACCTGCGTCGCCCTCGGCCAGCGCCTTGACGCTACTGGCGAATACAAAGCGGCGCGCGCCATGACGCCGCGCGGCCTTCGCCACGCGTAACGCGCCCTCGACGTTGGTGGCGTGAAACGCGGCGTCGGGATCGGCCGCGGTGTCGCGCATCACATGCACGCGCGCCGCCAGATGAACGACACAGTCGACCTGAAGCGCAGCGGGCCAGTTGGCGTCGATACCGGCAAAATCCGCCGCCGTCTCGACCCACTCGGTCACGCCTCCCTCGAGCTGCCCCGACCGACGCACGAGCCCGCAGACCGTATGCCCCGATCGGATCAACGCGCGGCACAGCGCTTCGCCGACGAAGCCATTGGCGCCCGTCACCAGCACGCGGCTCATAGCCACTTCCAGCCGAAGCGATTGAAGAACTTGTACGCCGACGCCATGAACATGCGCACGTGCGCGGAGCCCTTGCGCGCGGCGCCGCCACCGTGGTGCAGCACGCGAACGGCGGGCGTGTAGGCGACACGGGTGACGTCATGCGCGCGCAAGCTCAAATCGTAGTCCTCGAAGTACAGAAAATAGCGCGTGTCGAAGCCGTGGAGCTTTTCCAGCACGCTCGTTCGAAACAGCATGAAACAGCCGCTGACAATGGGTGGGTCCCAGCAAATGTCGCGATCGTTGATCAGATCACGCATCTCATAGCGGGCAAGGCGGCGCTGAAACAGCTTTCGTAAGCCCGCCGGCAGGAAACCGCGCACGAACAGGTCCAGCAAGGTTGGGTAACGGCGACACAGGAACTGCTGATGCCCTGCCTCGTCGCCGATCCATGGCGTCAACAACCCGGCGTCCGGATGTGCCTCGAAAAATTCGAACGCGCGCAGCAACGCGTCGCGATCCAGATCGATGTCCGGGTTCAGCACGAGATGGTAGCGGCCGGTCGCACGCTCGATGGCGAGGTTATGGCCACGACCGTAGCCGACATTGCCATGACCGCTCACGATCGAACTCGTGACGCCCTGGGCGCTCAAAGTGTCCAGCGCGGCACGCACGTCCGGCAAGCCGCCGTTGTCGACGAGAACAAGATGGACCGGCAGGCCCGGCCGTTTGGCGCGCAGCGCCGCGCAGGCGCGCCCAAGGCTCGCGAAAGTGGTGGCCAGCTGTGCCTGATCCGGCCGGTAGACGACCACGGAAACGGACAAACCCTCGAGCTCGGAACGCGGGGCGCTATTAGCATTCATGTAGTTTGGAACTGCGTGCCTTATTAACGACACTTTGGAACGACACTTTGGGACGACACTTCGTTGTTTGGCCGCAACAAGGCCGCAGTGTGCGCAAAACTGCCGCCTTCGGCAACTCACTTTTCCTTTTGTTACGGCTAGCTCGGGCGGCGCAACCTGGTCGACGCCGCTAGGCAGGGAATTCCACGGAATCGCCGACGCGCCGGGCCTTGCCGCGGTGGCCGTCACTGCGCCAAACATCGCGAACCGTGAACCGGCGCTATTTTATGACGGATTAGCCTGAATAGGCCGACTCCGGGATGCGGCGGCGCAGCGCGTGGCGCGATCCACGCCAGTCAGCGACCGTTCGTCGATCGCAAACACGCATCCGATGCCGGCTCGCGCAGATGCTCCTCACACGAGCACCGCCCTCGGATTGGGACTTGTGGCCTGTAGAATGTCGCGTTCTCGAGCCCCGGAATACGTTCATCGTTTAGCCGAACGACAGGGTCCGCACGCCAGGCCATGATGAGATGCCGCTACATGCCAGAATTAAAAGACACCGGTCATTCGACAGAACGCGTTACCGTCACCGCCATTATTCTGCTGTGCCTCGCTCCACTAATTGTCAAAGCGCCCCTCCTGCTAGGGCTGCTAATCTCTGACCCGACCTTGCTCCATGCGGGTCTGCATCACGGCCTGCGGCACGGTCCGTTCGGGGGCTTCCCGCCTTACCCCACCATCGATCCCAACATCGCGTTCACGAGTCACGCGCTGGGACATCGAGCGATTCTCGAAATCCTGAATGGGCAGTGGCCGTGGTGGAACTACTACGAAGGCGTCGGCACACCGCTTGCCGGTGAAATGCAGTCCGCGGCGCTGTTTCCGCTGACATGGCTGCTGTACTTCGTGAATGGTCAGCTGTACATGCATCTCGCGTTGCAGATCATCGCCGGCGTGTCGACGTACGTGCTATTGCGCAGAATGCAGATCGCGCAAGCCGGTGCGGTCGCGGCCGCGCTGGCGTTCCAGTTCAATGGCACGTTCGCGTGGCTGGCCAATGCCGTCATCAATCCGATTGCGTTCTTGCCGCTCACGCTGATCGGCGTCGAGATGGCCATCGAACGGATCGCAAGCGGCCGCCGCGGCGGGGCTTTCTGGATCACCATCGGGCTCGCCGCGGCGTTGTATGCCGGTTTCCCGGAGGTGGCATACCTGGACGGGCTGCTGATCCTCGCGTGGACGCTCGTCCGGATGATGGCGCTTCCCCCGGCGCAGCGCGTGCGCTTTCTGTTGCGTGTGAGCCTCGCCGGCGTAGCCGCGCTCCTGCTGGCGGCGCCCATCCTGGTCGCATTTTTTGATTACCTTCCCTTAGGCTTTGCCGGCGACCACCAAGGTGATGGATATGCGTCGGCGCATCTTCCGGCAACGGTTCTGATCGCGACGCTGATTCCCTACATTTTCGGCGGCATCTTTCAGGACGGAACCCTCATGGGATTTTGGGGCGCTGTCGGCGGCTACGCTGGCATTACGCTGATCATGCTCGCGCTATGCGGCATCGTCGGGCAGCGATACCGCGGACTGAGGATCATGCTCGCTCTCTGGGTATTCACGACCGTCTCGCTTTCGTACGGGCTGCCCGGTGCGAGCATACTGACCTCGATCATTCCCGGCCTCAAACTCGCCGCGTTCTATCGATACCTCCCACCCTCCTGGGAATTCAGTCTCTGTGTCCTGGCGGCGCTGGCGCTCAATGACATCGCGCGGGCGGACGTGCAAAAACGGCTCAGGTATGCCTATGCCGTGACGCTAATCCTGATCTGCGCGGGATTCGTCATCACTCATGGCGCGGGAATCAGACCGCATGGGCGGTATGTTCTGTGGGCGGTGATCTTCGCCGCGCTGGTGCTCGTCGCGCTCGCGATCATCCTTTTGCGTCGCAGGCCCAGTTCCAACCGCGTCGCGCTTGCTCTGTCGATTGTTCTGGCTTGCGAGAGCGCGATGTACTTCGCCGCGCCGGTCATGAGCAATCCGTCGCGAGGTACGGTGGATCTCGGGGGCATCCGATTCCTGCAAGCCAATCTGGGCATGCAGCGTTTCGTCACGCTCGGTCCGTTAGCACCGAACTACGGCTCCTACTTTGGTATCGCTTCGATCAACCACAACGATTTGCCGATTCCCCGCCTCTGGACCGACTTCGTCGCCCGCAAGCTCGACGCCAACGCCGACCCGATTGGGTTCACGGGTTTGGTTCGCAAAGACCCGGCCGGACCTTCCTCACAAGACAGCCTGCTCAAGAACTTGCCAAACTATCTGGCAATCGGAGTGCGCTATGTGCTGGCCCCGGTCAACGCCCCGCTACCTGAAGAAACAAAAGCGCGCGGCATCAAGGAAGTCGCGGCCGACACCAACATGCGCATCTACGACCTCGGCAACCCGCGCCCCTACTTCGATGCGCCGGCATGCTCGCTCGAAGCCGCAACGCGAGGCGAACTTCGCGCCAACTGCGCGCAGCGCGCCACGCTGACGCGCCTTGAGCTCTACATGCCAGGCTGGCACGCTTTCATCAATGGGCAGGAAGCCGCAATTAATCAGGTTGACGAAATTTTCCAGCAGATCGACTTGCCTGCAGGTTCATCGCGTGTGCAATTCGTATTCCGGCCTCCGCACATCGAATGGGCATTCGTTGCATTCGCAATCGGGTTGCTGATGATGCTGGGAGAACTCGCCGTCTCAGTCAGATCGAAACGCTCCGCCATGCGCGCCTGACAGACCAACCGGGAAGAACCGTCTTTCGTATGCGCTACCATTACGCCACTCGCTGACTTTGCGCCTCGCTCACATGGCATGCTCCGCAGCCAGTGAAAGCACAGCTCACTGCACTTTTGACCGCCAAACCAGAACACCATCGCCAATGCAAGACTTCAACCCAGGCACTGTCGCCGTCGTGATTCCCTGCTACAACGAGGCAGCTACGATCGCTACCGTGGTTCGCGATTTTCGCCGCGCGCTTCCCGCGGCTTCCATCATCGCTTTCGACAACAACTCGACCGACGATACGGCTCGTGTTGCTCGCGAGGCCGGCGCGGAGGTCATCAAGGTTCCGCTACAGGGCAAGGGCAATGTCATCCGCCGCATGTTTGCGGACGTGGAGGCGGACGTGTACGTGATGGTGGATGGCGACGCAACGTATGACGCTTCCGTTGCCCCTGCGTTGATCAGCAAACTCGTCGAGGAGCGGCTGGACATGGTCGTCGGCTCCCGCGTCACGGATGAACAGGCTGCCTACCGTCTGGGTCACCGCTTTGGCAATGTGATGCTGACGCAATGCGTGGCATCGATTTTCGGCCGCACCTTCAAGGACATGCTGTCGGGCTACCGGATCTTTTCGCGCCGCTACGCGAAGTCTTTCCCGGCCCATGCATCGGGCTTCGAGACCGAAACGGAACTGACGGTGCACGCGCTCGGTATGCGCATGCCCGTAGCCGAATTGCCCACCCGATACATCTCGCGCCCGGAAGGGTCTGAAAGCAAGCTGAACACCTATCGCGACGGCTTCCGTATCCTGATGACCATTTTCAAACTGGTCAAGAACGAGAAGCCTTTCGCGTTCTTCACGGTCGGCTTCGCGATTTGCGCGCTGCTTTCCATTGTGCTGGCTGTACCGGTCTTCGAAACTTATGTGGAGACCGGACTCGTGCCGCGCCTGCCCACCGCGCTCCTCAGTACCGCGCTGATGTTGCTCGGCGCCATTCTGCTGATCTGCGGCATCGTTCTGGATACCGTGACGCGAGGCCGGATAGAGCTCAAGCGACTGGCGTATCTGGCCATCCCCGCGCCTGGCAAACAGGAGCAAGTCCGGTAAATGCGCTCCCAGTTTGTCAGGTTCGCCATCGCCGGCGGCATCGGCTTTCTGGTCGATGCCGGCGTGCTGTATGTGGCGCTGGCAATCGGCCTCGGGCCGTACTTCGGCCGCGCCGTCTCGTTCCTCTGCGCGGTGTTCGCAACGTGGCAGATCAACCGACGCATGACCTTCGTGGTCAAGCGCACGGAATCGCCTTGGACCGAGTGGTTGCGTTACCTGGCCGCCATGTCGGTGGGCGGCGCATGCAACTATGGAACCTACGTGGTCGCGCTGCTGTTCCTGCCGAAGGTGACGGTTGCGCCGCTCATCGCGCTGGGAGCGGGTTCTATTGTCGGCATGTTCGTCAACTTCGCGTTCGCGAAGTGGTGGGTGTTTCGCGCCCAGCATTGATGTCCGCCGGGCGTCAGCCAACTCCGTACTACAAACGCGTCAAAGCGGGCCAGCCAGTTGCTGAGCTTCGATTCGCCTGGGATCCAGCACGACGTGCCTGATTTCCTTTCGTTTGTAGGTGTACGTGATATGAACCAGGCCGTCCGGAGTCTGGATGACAGCCGGGTACGAAAACTCCTCTCCGCGTTCATTCTCCAGGTCGAGCACCGGACGCCATGTCTTGTGATCCGACGATACCAATACGCTCAATTGCCCACGTCCCTTTTCTCCTGGCACCAGCGGCGCGGGATTGAGGACAAGGAGATCACGCCCGTCGGACAACGTAATACCGTCCACACCGGAGTTGGGATTGAGCAGCGGCAACAGCGTCATGGGCGACCAATGGCGCCCATAGTCACTGGATGAGACGCTGAACACATGTCCGTTACGGGTCCTGCCCACGGCCTCGATATGTCCGCCGTGGTGATTCAGTATCGCAGGCTGGATTGCATCGATGGGGACCGCTGATTTCGGCGGATCGACTTCCTGCCACGTCTTCGCGCCGTCACGCGAAAGCGCAAAGCGGATATTCCATCCGGACGTCTCAGTACTTCCTGGAGAGACAATCGTACCGTTTTCGAGTTCGACCGGTTTGTTCTTCGCGGGCCCGGTTATGCCCGCGGCAAGGTGCTGCGGCGCAGACCACGTTTTCCCCTGATCCCAAGACACAATTCGCATCGGCCACCAGTTCTGCGCCGTCGCGCCCACCGTGTAGAACAGCATGACCGGTCCATGCCTGGGTGAAAATAGAACGGGGTTCCAGACGGGCAATCGGCTGCCATCCGGCTGCACACCATTCGCGACTTCAACCGGCGGCGACCAGTGCCCTCCTGATCTTCTGGAGAGCCAGATACCCGTGTCCGACGCCTGCTCGCGGGTCCCGCCGAACCACGCCGCAAGCATCCATCCTTTGCAGCCCAGAATGGTCGATGCATGGCTGAAGTCCGTCACATGATGTGCGTTGACGGTTTCGCTCAACACGACCGGTGAGCCCGAATGTGGCTGCGGCGTTGCAAGCGCAGCGGTATTTGCCATGCACACGACGGTGCAGAGGACCAGTGCCTGAATGGCCCGGGAAAACATGTCTGAGGAATCCTTACGAAAAGCTTGATGCCGCTAGTGCATAGCTCGAAATTGTAACGTTATATTACCGTGGAGACACTACCGTAGTGTGACGGTGTCCCTCAATTCGACAGAACGGAATAAAAAAACGAGAAGTGGCTGAGACGCGTGGCGAATCCGTGCCGGAATCACGCGATCAACCTGCCATCGCCTCGGCGTAAACTCCGCGGATTTTGACGCTATGTTGCAAGGCGCGACGCAGTAGTAGCCGTCTGCCGGAGAATATCGAAAGGGAAATGAGTGAGCACCGCAAGCTATCGGTAATCTACGGTGCGCAATTCACACAGGGAGCTTACTCAATCAGGATACCGACACATCTACCGCCTTACGGCCGGACACATCATGACGGCTAGGAGCGAATATTCACACCATTTGACGAATAAGCGACCGCCTTCGGCGAGAACTTGCGGCGCAAAGCTCGTGCGCCATTCTGCGAGGGCACTTCGACTAGCCGATTCATCACGTAGCCGAGGAGAAGCGCGCCCACCACAGTCGCGAACCACACCGGCACTGCGCCGAATCGCGGATAGAGAATAACCAGCGATACGCTCAATACCACGTAGTGGTTGAGGTACAGGCTGTAGGAGATCTTGCCCAACCAATGGCCAACGCTGTAGATCCTGCCCGGCTGGATCGTAAAAGACAGCGCCATCAACAGGAACGCGCCGGTCGCAGAGCCCAGATCACCGAAGATGCGAGCGCCCATGCTCCAGGGATTGTCGAACGGATAAGCGAAGAGGGCCAACGCCGCAACCCACAACACGGCGCGCAACGCCGGCCGCAATGCATGCGCCCATGACAGGATCCTCGAGCGGCACGAATAGAACCACGCTCCGATCACGAAGAACGTGCCGTAATGCGTGGTCAGCAGCGCATCCTGAAGCGGCCATGGAATATGGCTCGGCGATCCGGCCAGAGCCGCTATGCCGATCAGCGCGGAGCTGATGACCGCGAGAATGACAGCCTTGAATCGAAGATGAAACACGAGAAAGGCGATCACCGGAAACGCCAGCGACAACCGCATCTCATGCACGATCGACCACATGGGGGGATTGATGACCGACGTATCGTAGCTGCCGATCATCTTCAGATGATCGAAGATCATCTGTCTGTCTGGATGCGGGTGTGCGGTGTACATCCAGCCTTTTTCCCAGACGAAACCAGCGCGGGCCACGAGCCAATAGATGCCCAACGCGACCACGAGCGATGCGATAAACGGCGGATACAAGCGCACGACTCGCGCGGCGGCAAACGTGACGTAGCGCCGCGAACGCAACTCGCCATACATGTGCGCGAGCGCATAGCCGCTCAGCATGAAGAAGACGATCACCGCCTGGTGCCCGGCCCACAACACCCGCAGGGGTGTCCATTTCAGGAAGCCCCACAGCGGTTCGACCTTGTATACGCCCGCTACCGTCGTATGGGCGATCACAACGATCAGTGCGGCATAGCCTCGCAATATGTCCAGCGAGGGGGCTCGGTCATTACCCGCGCGCGCCGAATCCACCATATGCCGCCTCATCACCACGTTCAATTTTGAGATAGCAATTCTATCAGCTATCGCTGGCGTGGCCGTTCGGGTGGGTTCGGAAGGCCTGTGACCGCCCGTTCCCGGCGGGCGATTTTTGTTGCCGTCCCGTCAACTCGTCTGCTGCCGAGCGGCGGTCAACTTGCCCATGTGTTCCTCAATGGTTGAAGTGGCCTTTCCTGCAACAGCTTGTTTCAGCAGAAAGAATTGGGAAGATTCTGTGATAAAAGGAAAGGCAGACTGGGACAGAACGGATAACGTAAATGCGAGAGAGAGACACGACAGTCGATGTGCTTCGGGGGCTCGGCATAATCGCCGTCGTAGCAGGACACGCCTGGAGTGGCACCGGTTGGACGCCCTTCTCGCCCTACTCGTTTCACATGCCTCTTTTCTTCTTCCTCTCCGGGCTATTTTTCAGAGAAGATAAATTTGAGGCGCCGGTTGCTTTCGTACTTAGAAACGCGCGCACCTTGTTGCTGCCTACGACGATTTTTTTCCTGGTCTATGCGCTCGTCTGTCAGGTAATACGCGCCGCGGGTTTCGTGAAACTGTGGCAGCCGTTTTCCGTCTCGAAGGTGTTGTTCGATCAATTCGGCAGCGCCAGCGCGTATGGCTTCACTTCGCCATACTGGTTCATTACCTGCCTTTTCTTTGTTCGCGTGTACTTCGCGCTCGTGCATACGCGAGCGAACGCACCCCTCGCGCGTGCGACGCGTGGACATGAAGCGGTTTTGCAAATGGGATGGGGTTTGCTTTACCTGGCTGGAGCAGGGTGCGCCATCTATTTTGCCAAGGTCATGTATCTAGAAGGCCCCGTCACATATCTGAAAATCGGCCTGCTGCGTATCGCGTTCGCGGCTTTTTTCTATTACGTCGGCTATCTGGCCGCGCATTGGAAAGTAACGCGATTCCTGCCGAACGTGCTCGTCCTGGTGGTCTTATATGTGATTCAGCAACAACTGTGGGCGACCGGAAAAACATTGGACTTCTGGATGCAGATCATGAAATTTGAGCATCCCATTCTGCCCGTCGTCACAAGCCTCACGGGGATCGCCTTCATGTATGGCGTGGCCGGCATCATCTCCAGCAACCCGGCATCGTCGAGGGTGCTGGCTTTCATCGGCGCAAACGCGCTACCGATCGTGTTTCATCAACTGTTTGCGTTCTTTCTCGTCAACGTCGCGCTCTGCGGTCTCGGCTTCATCAAACCGGTCGACGTGAACAACAGCGCCTTTCAATGGCATACCGAGCACATGTGGTACGTCTATGTGCTCGCCGGCATTGTCGTGCCCATCGTATTCGACCGGCACCTTCTAAAGCCGCTTACGCTTCTGTTCAACAAAGGCTGGCGCCGGCCCGCCGCTAAAACCTAGCAGCGAGCCGCACGCGTTTTCGCGCGTCTTACTCCGACGCGAACATCGTCTTCAAAATGGCCACAATCTGCGCGCCTGCCGTCCCGTCCCCAAACGGATTCTTACCAGCGGACATTGCCTGATAAGCAGCGGAATCGTCGAGCAACCGTGCGGTCTCACGAACGATCGTATCGACATCCGTACCCACCAGCTTATTCACACCCGACTCGACGCCTTCCGGCCGCTCGGTGACATCGCGCATCACCAGAACCGGCTTGCCCAACGCAGGCCCCTCTTCCTGAATGCCGCCCGAATCGGTCAGGATGATATGACTCGCCGCCATGAGCCGCTGGAACGGCTTGTAGGTCAGCGGCTCTTCCAGATAGATGCCCGCCTGACCGCTCAACACGCGGTTGACCACTTCCCGGACCTTCGGATTCATATGCACCGGATAGACGATGCGCACATCCGGATGCGCCTCGGCAATTTTCCGCAACGCGGTGCAGATGTTTTCGAACCCAGGCCCGAAGCTCTCGCGACGATGCCCCGTCACCAGCACGATTCGCCGCCCTTCCGCGAGCGCGGCCTCGACGCGTTCCGGCAACGCGACATGCTCGTGCTTCAGGCGCTCGAGCATCAGATACAACGCGTCCACCACGGTATTGCCCGTCACGAAAATGCGGTCCGCGGGCACCTGCTCCGCCAGCAGATTCTTCTTCGACAATTCCGTCGGCGCGAAGTGGACGTCGGTCACGAGTGACGCCACGCGCCGATTGAGCTCCTCCGGAAACGGCGCGGCCATATCGTGACTGCGCAGTCCGGCTTCGATGTGCCCGACGCGAATGCGTCGATAGAACGCCGTCAATGCGGCCACCTGAACCGTCATCGTGTCGCCCTGCACGAGGATGATGTCAGGCGACTGCGCGGCGAGGAATTCATCGATCGCGGTGAAGAGTCGCGCGCTAAGTCCGGCCAGTGACTGATTCTGCGACATCACGTCGAGACTCGCGTCCGGCGTCACGCCGAAGTCCGCGAAAGCCTGCATCAACATTTCCCGGTGCTGCCCGACCGAACACAGGCACACGTCGAAATCATCCGGAGCCGCGCGCAGGGCCTGCACGACCGAAATGACCTTGATCGCTTCCGGCCGCGTGCCGGCAAACACCACTACTTTCTTCTTTGCCATGGTAGATATCCTTTGAAACCGGCAGCTTTAGACCACTTCGGGCCGCGCATCGGTCAACTTGAAGTAACGGCTTTGACGCTGCGGCAGATATGACGCATAGCGTACGCAATCGGCGTTCGTGCGAGCCAGGATAGCCGCGAAAATTTCCGCGTGCCGCGTATAGGCTTCCGTCGGCGTCATGGACTGGAACGACTGCTGCAGACCCTCGCGCGGCTGGCGCACCGGCCGCTCTGCATGATCGACCATCGTTCTGGCCAGTTCGTCGCGAACCGCGGGCAAATCCCACTCGTTGGCGATGGCCTGATAAAACTCGGCGCCGTCCAGTGTCGACCAGTCGTCACGATAGGCGCGAATCACCGTGCTTGCATCGCCAATCAACTGCTCGCGAGCACCACCGACGTCGGTGGCGATGACCGGCGCGTTACGCTGCAGCGCCTCCGATATCGCCAGACTCCAGCCTTCGGTAAAGGACGGCATCACGACCGCGCGCGCCAGATCGACGAATCGATAGACGTCGGACCGGTAACCCGGCATCGACACCACGCCTTGCAGGCCATGATGCGCAATGCGCTCCTGGAGCCGCGCGGCGTAGCCGGCATCGGCGTGTTTGCCGAGTATCACGAGGCGGATGTCGGGCCGCTTCGCATGGGCGATCGCAAACGCGTCGATCAGCAAACCTTGCCCCTTCACCGGGTTGATCGAAGCGACGTTGACGAACACCGGACTATCCGCCGGAAAGCCGAGTTCCTCGCGCAGCGCGAGGTCGCGCTCCGGTTCGAGCAGGGGCTTCGCGCTGCCCGAGTCGCAGCCGTTGGGCACGACGATCATGCGATCCGCGCTCAAGCGCAGATTCACATCGGCGAACATGGCGACGTTGGCGGACACGCAGATATAGGCGTCCGTCACTTCGTCCACGCGACGCCACTGCTCCTTGCCTGCGGCGTCGAGCCACATGTACATGTTATGGACGGTCTGCACAAACGGGATGTTCAGCGAAGCGCAGATATCGCCGAGCGACAGCGAATAGTGCGCATTGACGAGCGCGACCCGCCGCTCGACCAGCACTGCGCGAAGCTCAGCGGGATCAGCCGGCAGACGCACGTAGTTAAATTGGCGTTGCTTGAGTTCGGCCTCGGCCTCGGCCGCGATATCGCCGGTGACACCGAGCATCGGCTGAAAGCCCATCTTGCCCAAACGTTCCAGCAGATCGAAGACGACACGCTCGAGACCGCCCACCATGAAGCTATCAACTTGCAACATGACAACCGGCGCGACCGACGGCTTGAAGACGGCAGCATCCGGCACGATCAGCGACTGCGTGCTATTGATCGCCTTCCAGAAACGGCGTGCGGAATCGACGATATTCGCGGGCGCTGCCTCGATCACCATAGGGTGCAGCAACGCCAGTCCCAGGAACACCTGATGGTCGAGCGCGATACACAAGTCCACATGATCGTAGACCTCACTGCGCAATGCGTACGGATTGTCGCCGGCCTCGAACACCACGACGACAACCACGCCGGGCGGTTGCGGCGTCAAAGACGGCACATCGGCGGCGGCGATGATTTTCAGTTGCGTATCAATGGCGTTCAGGTCGCTCGCGCCACGCTCGCCTGCCGGCAAAACGGACGAGAGCGTTTCACTCGACGCCCAGCGCGGCGCGTCCGTGTCGAACTGCCCGAGCCACTGCGCGACGCGCCGTTCGTCGAGCAGCAACGGCGCATTGGGAAAGCGCTTGACGGGCGCCGGGGCCGGTGGAGGAGCCGGCGCCGGAGCAACCGGTGCGGGCTGACGTGACCGGCCCGTTGCGCCGAGCCGCCGCGAAAGCGCACGAAACGCGCGGCGCAACCTGGCCTTCAAGGTTCGCGCAGCCAACGCACGCAGCGTCTCGCTAATGAGTTGTTGATCCGCCAGCGCCGATGCGAGGCGAGACTTTTCCGTTTCATCAGCAGCAACGATCTGTCTGAGAGCAGCCACTTCCCTATCCCTCTCGCTAATCACGCCTTCGAGGCGATCCAGTTGAATCCTGCCTGCGTGGATCACGCCTTCAAGACGATCCGCCTCGTGCCTACCCGCCTGAATCACGCCTTCCAGGCGAGCCGCCTCGTCTTTACCCGCCTGGATCACGCCTTCGAGGCGAGCCTCCTCGCCTTTGCCTTGCTGAATGACGCCTTCCAGACGCTGTGTCTCACCGTACAAGAAGGTATTACGCTCCAGCAGGACTTCGATCTGCGTGTCCTTTGCTTCGAAAACACGCTCATAGAAGCCACGGTGCTCACGCCATACCAGCCCCGGCCGATATTCGGCATCGGCGAGATAATTCAGAAGATAAGCACACCGCGCACCCAATTCGGCCAGCTGGGAAACTTCCGGCAGCCCGAAGCTCAATGGCTTCGCGAGGTCGCCGAGAATGTTGACCCAGTCGCCCGACAGCACCCGCTGGACTTCCTGCACCGCTCGCTCGAGATACCGGCGCGCGGCCTCATAGTCACGGCGAATCACGGCGAAGCTCGCCGCCAGGTCGAGCGCGGCAACCGTTTTGGTCGCCAGCAGCGGACTAAAAGGAACCGGGTCCAACGCGGCGCACTTCAACGCCCACGATTCGGCCCCCTCCAGATCGCCTACCGCCTGCAAGAGTTTTGCCGCCACGTAACTCTGCGAGATCGACCATCGCAAATACTGCGCGTCGCCCTTGTTCGTATCGACGTACGCCTGAATTTCCGCCACACATGTGCGCACCGTTTCCGCCGAAGCCCGCGCCGCGAGCACGCGATACGCGTGGCCACAAAGCGCCGCGCCGTAGTCGGCGGTGTCGTGCGGAGCCTGCTCCAGGACTCGCGCTTGCAGGCTTCCCAATTCGGCGTCGTTGTTCATGCGCGTGCCCATGGTCACCATGCTCCTGAAGAGCCATGGATTCACCATGCTGCGCCCGTCCGGCAACACGTTGAACGCGGGCGAACCGGCGTGCTCGTACATCGTATCGACGAATGCCGAGGCGTCCGCGCCAACGGGATCGCGCATCGAGACGACGATCAGGTGGCCGTCACTGGCTGCGGTGCGCTCGTCGAGTGCGATCTTGCGCCATGCGAAGTCCGACGGCGCATCCGGCGGCGAAACAAACGCGCATTCCGGCAGCCAGTCTGCGTGAGTCGAACCTGTAGCCGAACGCAACAGTTCGACAGGAGACTGCGTTTCGACTGAAGCGTCGCCCACGCTTTCCAGCGCGCGAAGCTCCAGAATCAACCGCCCGCCGGGCCTCACGATCTCGGCGAGCCGCGGCCAGTCGAGCGGCGCGAAACGACGAAGGTCGCGGCAAATCACCACGTCGAAAGAATGGTGTGCAAGACCGTGCAATTCCTCACCGGACCACGGCCTGAAATCGACACGTCCGGCGACGCCATATTGAGTCAACGCATAGCCGCACCGCAGCGCGTCCGGCAAGACGCCCAGCACGTGGCGCGCAATCGAGTTCTGCGCGACGATGTAGGCGCCGCTGCCGGCCATATCGTCCAGCACGAGAACGGTGTCGCCGACCCGAACGAAACTGTCGATCTGCGTCACTTCGGCGACTGCGGTTCGCGACGCCGGGTCGGTATGCCGCAAGGCATCTTCGGCTAGCGCCGGACTTTGCTCCATCGACGCGTTCGCAGCACGCTCGAACGCGCAGACTTCATAGCCGCCCAACGGGGGCAGCGGATAAGTCAGCCGCGCGAAACTCAAACGGGCGTGAATGCGGAACCCGAGTTCGAAGGCGCGTTTTTTAGTGCGCTCGGCGGATGGAGCGTCGATCCCGCCCTGCGTGACCGGGGCCACTAGCGCGACGTTCGCGATACCTGCATCCGCGATCAGCTTGAGCCAGAGCGCTGCGTCGGCGGCCTGGCCGTCCGGCGGGAGAACCACGATTGCCGCGTCGAAAGATTCGCGCTGGGTCATGTCGAGAGCGGGCGCCGTAGCGGACGCCGCCTCGATCCGATTGGACACGAACCGGTGATCGGCTTGCGCCCCGCCATCCGCGTCGAGCGACAGCGCGTGCGGGTCGGTTCCCGCGGCCAGCAGGAAGTCGAGTGCGAGAGCGGCGTGCGCGCCCACGTACAGGATCTTGCCGTGCCCGAAACAGGTTACGCACTGGCGCAAGCATGCTCGCACATCGTGGCTTGAAAACACGGTCATACAGTCAACACCAAGGTTTTGTACGGCGAGCCGTTTTGTCGAAGAACGTCAGTCGCACCGGTTGGCGCGCAGACAGGCGTTGACTTACGAGGCTTCGCCGGTGGGTGCTTCAAGTTCGGCGCGCATGTGCAGATCGCAAACGCCGCCGAAGAAATGCGTGTCGACACGCGCGCGGACCATGAAGAAGGCCGCCTCGTCGATCCAGTGCAAGATCGCCTGGTCGGAGAAATTCATCGACTCCTGGTGAATCAGCGACGCCTGCACTTCGTAGAAGTTTTCGCCGAGCGCGCAGCGGTCCATCGTAAAGACGACGGAATGCTCCTCGCCCGCGCGAAACTTCCGGTTCCAGAAAATAAAGCCGTCCTGCTTCGCCGCGATCAGTTCAGCGTCCTGGTTGAATGTCCCCCAGGAATACATCTTGATGCCTTCCTTGTTGCGGATACGCAGATTGACATAGAGCTTGTCCATGTCCTGACGGATCGAGAACTTCACCACGACCTTGATCGTGTCGCCCGTGTAAAACGTGGTGCATTGCTCGCCCGCGCCGTCCAGTACGGAGACGTCCGTAATCATCGCTTCCAGGCTGCCGAATTCGAATTTGCCTCCTTCGTTGCGGGCCTCGCTTTCCACCTGATCCGTTGCGTCCGCGACATCCGACACCGCTTCCGCGAGATGTCCCTCCGCGGCTGCGGCCGCGAGCGGTTGCGCCGCCGCGGCGGGCGCCGTGGGCGTGGCGGGCGCATCAGGCGCGGCCGGCTCCGCGGGTGCGGCCAGCGCCTCAACCTTCGCGGCCGTGTCCGCTTTCAACGCCTGCTTGTGCTCGGCGATCTCCTTCTGCTTCGCCAGGTTTTCCTCGTCGTGCAACAGCTTGCGATAGGCCAGCACGACTTCGCCCGACGGCCCTGCCGCCATCACCTCGCCGTGGTGAAGCAGAATCGCGCGGTCGGTAAACGTCCGGACCGATTCGATGTCGTGCGACACGAACAGAATCGCGACGCCACGATCGCGAAGCTGGCGAATGCGTTGATAGCATCGCTTCTGGAACAGCGCGTCGCCCACCGCCAATGCCTCGTCGACGATCAGGACATCCGGGTTCAGTTGCACCTGCACCGCGAACGCGACACGCACCATCATCCCGCTCGAGTAGTGCTTGACGGGCTGGTCGAAGAAATCGCCGATCGCCGCGAAGCGGATGATCTCCGGCATCGCCGCGTCCATCTCCTTGCGCGTCAGACCGAGAATCGAACCGTTCAGGTACGCGTTCTCGCGGCCCGTGAACTCCGGATTGAAGCCGCTGCCCAGTTCGAGCAGGGCCGCTACCCGGCCATGCACCTGCACGTCGCCCTGCGTGGGCGACAGCACGCCCGCAATGATCTGCAGAAGCGTCGATTTACCGGCGCCGTTGCGGCCCACGATACCTACCGCTTCGCCCTTCTTCACGTCGAAGGAGATGTTGCGCAGCGGCCAGAATTCGCCGAAGAACTGACGACGGCCACGAAGGAGCATCTGCGCCAGCCGATGATGAGGCTTCGCATAAAGTTCGTAACGCTTGCTCAGCTCGCGAACGTGGATAGCTATATCGTCCAAGACCACTCTCTTTGTTGATGAACAGCTTTAAAGCAAGCTGTAATCGGAAGCCAGCCGCCCTGCGTGCGCGGCGGCCCCGGTTGAGCCGACTAGGTCAGCGCCTCGATGAGTTCCTTCTCGCCGGTGGCCTTCTGCTCGACCAGCCGCTCGCAGATCTGCCTGTTATGCGCGGCCATTTCCATGCGCGTCGCCGCGTCGGGAATGCGCCCCTTGGCGAAATCCTCGACACTCACGTAACGCATGCCATACGTGTTGAAATCGCCGATATTGGGCGTATCCACGATGGGAACGATGCCGAATGCCAGATACTCGATCAGCTTGGTCGGGCAGGACACGTGGTTCACCACCATGTCGTCCCGCAAAATGAAACCGAAATGGCAATGCTGATAGACCTGGTTGAGTTCAGCACGGGTCGCACTCGCCACATGGAAGTTCGGGTGGGCCTGAACCTCGGGTGACGCCGCGTTTCGCATCACATCGATATCCGGCGTGTACATCCACCAATCGGCGCGCTCCAGGGCTCGCGCAATTACGTTCAGCATGGCGGGTACGTTTTGCCACTTCTGCGTGCCGCCGGCATAAATGACTGTAGGTCGGCCGTCCTTGTAAGGCCGCGCGGCTTCGCTGCCCTCTTCCAACGCGAAGATGGGCAATACGATGACTTTTGCCCGCAGCAGTTCGCGATACTTGTGCGCGAGGTAGTTACCCATCGCCTGCGACACCACGATCACGCGGTTCGCTTTCTCCGCAGCCATCCGTTCACAGTCGTCATGAATGCGCGCGGAGAAGAAATCATTGTGCATCCGAAACTCTTCGGGTACGACACCATGCACGTCGAGCACCCATTTCAGACCCGGTGCGCGAAGCGCCGCTTCCGCCGCGGCATTCGGCATGCGCAACACGCTGTGGAAATAAGCGCGCTTGAAGCGGCGCGCCAGCAGCGCCACGACGCGGCGCTGATTGACCGACGACAACGAGATATTCAGAACCCAGGCGTTATGGGCCGCCCGCTCGATAAAGGGCTTCGCCTCCGGATGGTCCCGAACATCGCAATACACCCGGTGCTTTGAAGGAAACAGCGAATCGATCGCCTTGACGCGCTGAAAGTAGCCGTCCCGCTCGCGCTCCTTGGTCGGATACGGTGCGAAGAACAGAATTCCGTTGCTGTCGAACAGCAGTTGCAACAATTCGTATCCGCGGACCAGCTTGCTCACCTTCGAAGTGGGGAACTGCGCCGCGCGCGCCAGCCGGTTCATCGCACGTTGCTTCAGACCGAGCGGCTTGTCTTGCGTCCTGGCGGCTTGTATGACCGTCAGTTCATGGGCCATTCCCGACGTTCTCGCGACCAGCGCGTCCAGATCACGAGCCAGCGTTTCGAAGCGTACCGCCATGCGTTGCGTGATTTCGGGCGAAACGCCTTCACTTTCCGCCGACAGGTATTGCTCGATGTCTGCAGCAATGGCGCTGATCGCCGGCAGCAACGAGGCCGCCGACGCACGCTCATCGACCTGCCTCCCCATCACCATTGAACGCAGGTCGGTCAACTGCTCCGCCTGGTTACGCGCAATCTCGCCGCTGAGGTGTCTGGAATAGGCTTCGAGGCCCTCCACGAGGGTGCGCATTTGCGTGGCGTACAGGTGATGCGTTTCGAGGTGAATCGGAAAGCGCTTCGGCGAGGCGATCGCAAACAACGAATCCTGCATCCAGGCGGTCACGGACAGGCGCGTGCGGTCCTTCCATGCGCGGCCGTGCTTCTCTTCGAAGCGGGCGCGGTTCTGCGCTGCGAATCCCTGCGCCTCGACGACATCCAGCTTGCCGAACGACGCCGATCCCCAGTGATGGATATACACGTCGCGGGCCACGTGCATCTTGAAGCCACCTTCGAGGATGCGCACGCAATGGTCATCGTCTTCGTAAGCGCCTGGAAAGAAGCGCTCGTCGAGCCTGCCCACGCGCTCGATCAGTTCGCGGGAAAACAGCACGCAGTAGTAGCTCAGGAAGTCGCTGTCGACCGTCAAACCGAGCCAGCCTTCCCGCCGGCGGATCGCGAATTCGGTGAGCGCCGGCATGTCGAGCACGGCGCTGCCCTCGCCCAGCCTGTTGCGGTCGCCAAGCTGGTAAGGAATGGGGATTCCCTGCTCGTTGTTCGACGCATTCGTCAGCGGGCCGATCGCATCCTTATCAGCCGCGACCAGGTAATCGAGCCAATGGTCGGTGACGATGACATCGCTATTGAGCAGGCAGATATGCGTAATGGTCGGATCCGCCAGACAGTACTCGATGCCGATGTTGTTGCCACCGGAGAAACCGAGGTTCTTGTCCTGCTGAAAGAACTGACCTTGCAAGCCATGCTGTGCGACGGCGTTCTCGAACGTGGCCTGCACGGCGGCGCGTTCAGCCGGCCGCGATGCGTTATCGATCGCGGCCACCACGAATTCCGTATCGCTTCGGGTCTTGATCAGACTCTCGATCGCAAGCGCGAACACCTCCGCCGAGTTGAAGGTGACGACAACGATACCAACACGCGCCTTCTTGCTATTCATTATATTAATCCAATGCCTGCCGACGTTAATTCGACTTATATCTTTTGGCGAAACGTTTAAAGCACATCAGGAAATCCCTTTTTGGATTTCATGAAAAACCAGTAGCATGCGCTTAGAAAAACAATCGACACGGCCAGCTGAATGATCATTCCCACCGGGTCCGGCCATTCGCCAAAGAAAAACACGTGCCGAACATTTTCCAGTACCGGCGTAAAAGGATTCATCGCGACCGCGAATCTGAGGATTTGCGGCACCATATCGAGCGGATAGAAGACCGGGCTCAGATACATGATCGCCATGGAGAGCGGCGGGACCAGCAGCTTGATATCGGGTAGATACACGCCGAGCGACGCCAGCAGATAAGTCAAACCCAGCACGGCGAAAAACATCGGCAGAAGAACCACCGGCAACGCAATCGAGGACAGCGGCGGCAAGCCGACGAACACCAGATTGAACACGAGCAGAAGGCCGTAGCCGATCGCGGCGTTCACGACCGCGGACACGGTAATCGCGAGCGGCAATACTTCGAGCGGGAACACGACCTTTTTGATAAAGTTCGGATTCTCCCGCATCAGCATCGGCGCGCGCAGAAAACACTCCGAAAAGAACGTGTAAGTAATCAGTCCACTGAAAAGAATCAATGCGGAAGCCTTACTGTTTAAGGTGCCACCCGACCAGCGCGCCTTAAACACCACGCTAAAAACAAAGAAATAGACCAGCAAGGTGAGGATTGGCGTAACGAGCATCCAGACGGAGCCAAGCGCCGAGCCACGGAATTTAGTCGCAAGGTCACGGCGGACAAAATCCCACAAAAGCGACCGATGCCGCAAAACTGAAATTTGCATTGATAGATTCCGACAAACCGTTCGCGCCTCGATCGTCAAACCGATGCAAACGGTGCTAAAAATTCCGGCGGCGTGTTCGCGAGCGCGCCGGAACGTAATGAATATTTCTGGATACAGCCGCCGTCATCTTAACCCGGCATTCTGCCGCAGCGAACTGAACCCAGTCAAATCAGGCCTTTACCGCATCCCCGCCCCGCGCGCCGCCTGGCCGACGCGCCGGCGCAAGCATGCGTGGGCGCCACTATTCGAACTGACCGATGCGTGGCGGCGACGCGAGCGTAAACGGCAGAACCTCGCAGCTGAGCGACAGATTGGGGTTATACGCGGGGTCCCGTTCGAACCAGCCTTCCCAACGTGCCTCCATGCGGCGAATTTCGCTCAGGAAACGTTCGTACTTGGCGGGGTCATGGTCCGAGCCGCGCGTCGCCGATTCGTGGTGGTACAGCTCGGCGTACGGCGTCCAGATATTGCGGTAGCCCGCTTTGACGAGCTTCATGCAGAAGTCCACGTCGTTGAAGGCGACCGCCAGATCTTCTTCCAGACCGCCCACTTCGTCGTAGACCGACTTCTTGACGACGAGACATGCGGCAGTCACGGCCGTCAGATTCTGCGTCGCGACCGCGCGGCCGAAATAGCCGAAATGCCCGCGCTTCATCATGTGATGCATGTGGCCGGCAATACCCCCAAGACCGATCACCACGCCACCGTGCTGCAACGCGTCATTCGGATACCACAAACACGCACCCACCGCGCCGGCACGCGGCAAATGGGCCAGACTGACCATTTCATTCAGCCAGTCCGGCGAGATAACTTCAATATCGTTATTCAGCAGACACAAATACTCACCGGTCGCCGCACGGGCTGCGTGATTATTCAGCGCGGAGAAATTGAACGGCGATTCATCGCGTAAAACACGCACATTGGGACGCTGCGACACCTCATCGAAATATCTCAGCGTTTCTGGCCTCACACTGCCGTTATCGACGATGATGATTTCAAAGTTCTGATAGAGCGTGCGCGCGAAAATACTGTCGATGCATTGCTTGAGCAATGCGAGTCCATCGCGGGTCGGGATGATAATCGACACTTTGGGCTGTGGACTCGGCAGCGTATAACGCACGCGCAGCACGCCGAGCATTTCGATCGGGTGCTCGACCGTTGCGCTGATGTTCGCCCGCTTCAAGTGGTCTTCCAGAGCGCGAATGCCGGCAACCAGCGCATAAGGCTTCTCGCTGCCGCTGCCCGCCGTACTGCCGGGAACGATTCGCCAGTGGTAGAGCACATGCGGAATGTGAATCACGCTGTCGTCGCCGGCAAGCTCGACGCAACGCAGAGCCAGGTCGTAATCCTGGCTGCCTTCGAAACCCTTTCTGAAGCCGCCCGCTTCCCGCACCAGCTTCGTCTCAAACACGCCCAGGTGCGAGAACATGTTCTGCGTCAGGAACATCTGCGGATTCCAGTCGCACTTGAAATAAGGCGTGGTCCGCTTGCCTTCCGTGGTGAGCTTGTCTTCGTCGCTATAAAACATCCGCCCTTGCGGATGCAGATTGATGTAGCGCGCCACCATGTAGAGCGCGTGCGGCGGCAGCAGGTCGTCGTGATCCAATAAGGCCACGTATTCGCCCGTGGCGAGCGCGAGCGCACTATTGCTTGCTTCGGAAATGTGGCCGTTCGTCTCGCGGAAGACGACCTTGATGCGGCTGTCGGCCGCGGCGAACTCCTGCAACACGGCCTTGACGTGCGGCTGGGTCGACGCGTCGTCGGCGATGCATAGCTCCCAGTGCGGATAGATCTGCGCCTGAACCGAGGCGATCATTTCGCGCAGCAATCGCTCGTCGCTATTGAACGTGGGCACGACAACCGAGATCAACGGCTTGCGCGCCAACCGGTCGAGCTCCGCTTCGATTTCGGTTCGCTTGGCCGGTGTGACCGTGTCATACATGCTGATCCACTCATGGTAGATCTCGTCACGCGGCGGACCGTCGGCGAAGCCGCGACCGCTCTTCAAGCGGCGCACGCGCGCCACGACGCCCGGCAGGCCCTCGCGCCATATCACCGATGCGTAATAGCCCAACGCACTGCCCAAGCCGCCCCTGACCTCGGCTTGACGCTCGATGGTGCTGAAAGCGAGCCGCACCGCCAGCCCGACACGCGAAACCGACCGCAGCGGCGCCGTGAGCCGCCACGAGGTCGAACTACGCAGCGCCGTATTTTCGACTTCCAGCTGCAGAATCCGATTGTTCAACTTGGCGATCGACTCACCGTCGCGCAACGCGTCATCCAGCAGTCGTTCAAGCAAGGCCACGCGCCCCTGAAGGCGGCTCACATCGGCGGTGACATTCGACACCGGCTCGCTCTGGGAAAGGTCCTGACGGACCCCATCCTTCTGCTGCTCATCCAATTTTGTATTCATGCATTTTCCTTCCTGCGCATCCGACGAGGATGACTGCCACCCATAGGGCGCCTGACCAATGGCACCGGCTGCTGCCGAACCGCGTTTCTAAAGCCTGCCCAGGCGCCCGCGAATGCCATCCCATAGTCCGCGCAAGGCCATTTTCAAATGAGCCATCCGCTGTGAGGGCATGAGCGAATAAATCACCAGCCTCACGGGAAATTTGACCAGTTCGGACGACTTCCAGGTCCAGGGCACATACGAACGGCCGATCAGCACGACGGCGTTACGGAACAGGTAGTAATGGCGTAACGGGCTGTGCATGGGATACGCCCGGCCCAGTACGCGAACCGGTTCGCCCCCCAGTTCATGGCTCATGTGCACCCACGGCACGCCCAGCACCCGATACCCTTTCTGCTTGGCACGCACACACCATTCCAGGTCGACGAAATCGATGAAAAGCGCGTCGTCCATCGGGCCAATACTCGACCACCAGCGCAGGTTGATGCACGACCCGGACGAAATCAGAAAATCGACGTCGATGGGCCGATCGCCCTGCGGGGCAATCCTTTCGAGCGTGCCCCACTTGAAGCGCACGAACGGCGCGAGGCCACGCAAGCGCGCATCTTCGTAGGCCGGGCCCGCCAGCGCGACGCGCTCGCCCGAAGCATTCGCCTCGGCGATGACCTTCGGCAATTCGGTGAACAGCGACGCGGGCGGCTCGCTGTCCTGATCGAAGAGGATCGCCATATCGAAGCCGCCGCGAAGCAGCGCCTCGACACCCTGATTGATCGCCGTCGCGATGCCCGCATTCTCACCGTTGGGCAGATAGTCGATGGAGCCGGCCAGTCCCAACTCGCCCGCTGCGCGAATGCCCGGCGTGTTGTCGACCACCACGCAGTGCATCCTCGCCGCGAGCCGGTTCGCCCGCTCGATACAAGCCGCATCCGGATTGTAGAAAACGACGACAGCACCCGCGCGCGATGTCTGCGCTATGTCGCTCAACGCTCGGCCAGACAAAGTTGCAAGGCGTCGCGCCAATCCGGCGCCTCTACGCCGAACGTCCGCGCCAGCTTGTCATTCGACATGCGCGAATTGCCGGGGCGTTTTGCCGGCGTGGGATAGGAAGCCGCCGGAATCGGTTTGACGATGGGTGTTTTCGCGAGGCCGGACAATTCAAAAATAGCCTGCGCAAACCCATGCCACGACGCCGCGCCCGTCGCGGTCAGGTGATAGACGCCAGAATGCGCCTGCCACCAGTCGCTCTGGCCCGGTGCCACGGCCTGCGCGAGCACGTTCGCGCTCAGCGCGGCAATGGTTTTCGACCAGGTGGGCGCACCGATCTGATCTGCGACCACGCTCAGTTCGTCGCGCTCCGCGCCGAGGCGCAGCATGGTCAACAGGAAGTTCTTGCCTCGCGTGCCGTACACCCAACTCGTCCGAAAAATGAGATGCGCGCAACCGCTCGCGGCAATAGCCTCTTCGCCGGCGAGCTTGGTGCGCCCGTACGCGTTTTGCGGATCCGTGGGATCGTCTTCGACGTAGGCGCCTTCTTTCTCGCCGTTGAATACGTAGTCGGTCGAATAGTGAACCAGCGCCGCACCGAGCTTTTTCGCTTCTTCGGCGAGTACGCCCGGCACTTCGCCGTTCACGCGCATGGCGAGATCGAGTTCCTCTTCCGCCTTGTCGACCGCGGTATAGGCCGCGGGATTGACGATCAGCGTCGGCTGAATTTTCCGAACGACGGCACGAACCTGATCCAGATCGGACAGATCCATGGCGGCACGGTCGACAGCGACCACCTTGCCGAGCCCTTGCAGCGTACGTGCAAGCTCGAAACCCACCTGGCCGTTTACGCCGGTGATGAGGATCGTCCGCCTGGCATCATGTGCGCTCATGCGACAACCCCTTAAGCGAAGACTTCGGCATCGGCGAGACGCTTGGCCGCCGCGTCTTTCGCCGCGAGCAACGGGTCGGAGTCGATCGGCCATTCGATGCCGATCTCCGGATCGTTCCAGAGGATGCTGCGCTCGTGCTCGGGATACCAGTAGTCGGTGGTTTTGTAGAGGAATTGCGCGGACTCGGACAACACCACGAAACCGTGCGCAAAGCCAGGCGGCACCCACAGTTGCCGATGATTGTCGACAGACAGCACCACGCCGACCCATTTGCCGAAATTCGGCGAGCTCTTGCGGATGTCGACCGCGACGTCGAACACTTCACCCTCAACCACGCGCACGAGCTTGCCCTGCGCATTCTGGATCTGATAGTGCAGCCCGCGCAGCACGCCTTTCGCGGAGCGCGAATGATTGTCCTGCAAGAACTCGACGCCGGGCTCGACCTGCTCGGCGAATTCCTGCGCATTGAAGCTCTCGAAGAAAAAGCCTCTCGCATCGCCGAACACTTTCGGCTCGATGATCTTGACTTCGGGCAGTGCGGTAGCGGTTACTTGGATGGCCATGCCACTTGATCCGTAAGAATGTTTTGCAGATATTGCCCGTAGGCATTCTTGGCGAGCGGTTTGGCGAGAGCCAGCAATTGTTCGCCGTCGATCCATTGCCGCCGGTACGCAATCTCTTCGGGACACGCGACCACCAGTCCCTGACGCTTCTGCAGCGTGGCGATGAAGGTCGCCGCTTCGATCAACGAGTCGTGCGTGCCCGTATCGAGCCAGGCGTAACCGCGGCCCATGATCTCGACATTGAGCGCTGCGTTGGCGAGATAACGCGAGTTGACGTCGGTGATTTCAAGCTCGCCACGCGGCGACGGCTTGATATCCGCGGCAATGTCGCACACCTGCTTGTCGTAGAAATAGAGACCGGTGACCGCGTAATTCGAGCGCGGCTTCGCGGGCTTCTCCTCGATCGAAAGCGCACGGAACTCGCGGTCGAATTCGACCACGCCATACCGTTCCGGGTCGTGCACGTGGTACGCAAAAACAGTGGCGCCTTCGGTTTTGTCGTTGGCGTTTTCCAGCTGCTTCGCCAGATCGTGCCCGTAGAAAATGTTGTCGCCGAGAATCAGCGCCGACGGATCATTACCCACGAACTCCCT
>NZ_JARESQ010000033.1:0-56675 GCF_046028085.1 Paraburkholderia sp. RL17-380-BIE-A | reverse complement strand
CGCGGACAGGCCGGCCGGGCCGCCGCCGACGATCACGACGTCGTATTCCATCGACTCGCGCGGGCCGTACTGCTCAATGAGACTTGCGGGGGTCATTGATGCTCCTCTTACCGTTAGAATGCTTTTTTCGGGTTCGTATTGTGGGCGATGCACTCCCGCACTGCAACCAGATGAGCAGACATTAGCACGATCGTTCTATTTACGTGATACGGTATCGGCCTGCTTTTGACGGTCTTACCGCACCTGTCAACCGCATCTGTAATAACAACCGAACAAGGAACGACAATGGGCCGTTCGATTAATCTGGAAGGCAAGGTTGCGCTGATCACCGGCGCCTCGAGCGGGTTGGGAAAGCGCTTTGCTCAAGTGTTGTCGCAAGCGGGCGCCAAGGTCGTGCTGGCGAGCCGGCGAACCGAGCGTCTGAAGGAATTGCGCGCCGAGATCGAGGCGTCCGGCGGCGCGGCCCACGTCGTGTCGCTCGACGTGACCGATTATCAGAGCATCAAGTCGGCCGTCGCGCATGCGGAAACCGAGGCTGGCACGATCGACATCCTGGTGAACAATTCGGGCGTGTCCACCACGCAAAAGCTCTCCGAGGTCACGCCCGCCGACTTCGAGTACGTGTTCGATACCAACACACGCGGCGCGTTTTTCGTCGCGCAGGAAGTCGCCAAACGCATGATCATGCGCGGCAACAGCGCGCAGAAGCCGTCGTACCGGATCATCAATATCGCGTCTATGGCGGGCTTGCGCGTATTGCCGCAGATCGGCCTGTACGCGATCAGCAAGGCGGCCGTCGTGCATATGACCAAAGCCATGGCGCTGGAGTGGGGCAAGCACGGCATCAACGTGAACGCGATCTGTCCCGGCTATATCGACACCGAGATCAACCACCATCACTGGTCGACGGAGCAAGGGCAAAAGCTCGTGTCGATGCTGCCGCGCCATCGCGTCGGCAAGCCGGACGACCTGGACGGGCTCCTGCTGCTGCTGGCGGCCGACGAATCGCAGTTCATCAATGGCTCGGTGATTGCGGCCGATGACGGATTCGGGCTCTCCTGAGCGCAAACCGGCGCTGCCGGCCCCCGTATGTCGAGCCGCGCGGGCCGGATTAGCGCCCGTTCGAAGAAACTGTTTTACGCGCTCTGGCCTTGGCGCCTCATGAGCGCGCACGCTATGTTGCTGTTTCTCTCTGTGCCGGCCTGCGTACCGGCTTCAACCTCGTTTCAACCCGATAAAGAAGTGCGATGAGCGATTTTCACGCTGTTTTTGAGATGTCGATGCCGATCCGCTGGGGCGACATGGACGCCTTCGGCCATGTGAACAACACGGTCTATTTCCGCTACATGGAGCAGGTGCGGATTTCCTGGTTCGAGCAGTTGGGTCTGGCCGGCAGCAATGCCGACGGACAGGGGCCGGTGATCGTCAATGCATCGATGGAGTTTCTCAAGCAACTGCATTATCCGGGCGACGTGATCGGCCGGATGACGGTGGCCACGCCCGGCCGCAGCAGTTTCGACACGGGGTTTGAACTCGTGCGAGCGGATGACCCGAACACCGTGTATGCCCGCGGCGCAGCGCGCTGCGTATGGATCGATTATGCGGCCGGCAAGTCGGTGCCCGTGCCTGATCTGCTGCGCGCGACCATCGAGCGCGCTGTTTTGGTCAAGGCGGCCTGAGCGGCGATAGCGCGAATCCCGGCGCGCATCCGTCAGCGCCTCTTTTCAATGTCCGAGCAGGCGCTGCAATAGCTCCGTCGCGTTACCCGTATCGTATTTACGCATCAGCCGCGCCCGGTAGACATCCACCGTGCGCGGGCTGATATCCAGCACGCGGCCGATCTGCTTGCTGGTTTTCCCCGTCACCAGCTGCGCGGCGATTTCGCGCTCGCGCGGTGTCAGTTCGACCGCCACGCGCCGCGTCGCGCTCAAGTCCTCGAAGGTCCAGACACCCGCGGCGTGCGCGTCGGCGCGTTCCTGCGCGCGGCCCGTCACGTGGCACCAGAACAGTTCGCCGTTGGCCCGCTTCATGATGCGGTCGTCCGCGTAACTGCCTTGTGCAGTCATGATCGGCGGAATCCGCGCGCCGATCCGCTCGAATTCATCTGTGGACGGATACAGCACCTGGAACGACTGGCCGAGCAGCGACTCGCGCGTGCAGCCGAAAATCGACGCGAGTTCGTCATTGCAGTCTTCGATAGTCCGTTCGCGCGACAGCACGAGTCCGATCGGAGCGAGGTGGAACGCGGTTTGGTAATCCAGTGCGGGCATGGGCTGGCGGCAAGTACTTATGTATTTTTGCGTATTGTGCCGCATGGCGCGCGCAGCGTACTCTTTCGACCACACGATAACGCGGCCAAGCCGTCCGCGGCGGGCGTTTGCGCGGCGCGCAGGGAAACCTGACCGCACAGGCCGCCGGGGATGACTAGAATGACGTGTCGGGCTCGAGCCCGCGGAACGTCATACGGGCTGTAAAGATCCGGATTCGGGTTTCCATAAAGGAAGGGACAAACTGATGAACAAAGTCTATCCAGGCGCCGCCGAGGCGCTGAAAGACATCGTCAAGGACGGGCAGACGTTTGCCGTCGGCGGCTTTGGGCTGTGCGGCATTCCTGAGGCGCTGATCGGCGCGCTGCGCGATTCGAAGGTGCAGGGCATCACCTGCATCAGCAACAACGCGGGCGTCGACGGTTTCGGCCTCGGTCTGCTGCTCGAAACGCGTCAGGTCAAGAAGATGATCTCGTCGTATGTCGGCGAGAACAAGGAGTTCGAACGCCAGTATCTGGCCGGCGAACTCGAGCTCGAATTCACGCCGCAAGGCACGCTCGCCGAGAAGCTGCGCGCGGGCGGTTCGGGCATTCCGGCGTTCTTCACCAATACCGGCTACGGCACGCTGATCGCCGAAGGCAAGGAAACCCGCCAGTTCGGCGAAAACCACTACGTGCTAGAACACTCGCTGACGGCCGACGTCGCGCTGGTCAAGGCGTGGAAAGCCGACAAGTCGGGCAACCTGATCTACCGCCGCACCGCGCGCAACTTCAACCCGATGTGCGCGATGGCCGGCAAGATCACCGTCGCGGAAGTCGAAGAAATCGTCGAAGTGGGCGAACTCGATCCGGACGCGATCCATACGCCAGGCATCTTCGTGCAGCGCATCGTGCTCAATGCGCATCCGGAAAAACGCATCGAACAACGCGTCGTCCGCGCGAAAGGAGACTGATCATGGCATGGACTCGTGACGAAATGGCCGCGCGCGCGGCGAAGGAATTGCAGGACGGCTTCTATGTGAACCTCGGCATCGGCTTGCCGACGCTGGTGGCCAATCACGTGCCGGCGGGCGTCGAAGTGTGGCTGCAGTCGGAAAACGGCCTGCTCGGCATCGGCCCGTCGCCGACCGAAGAGGAAGTGGACGCCGACCTCATCAACGCCGGCAAGCAGACGGTGACCACGCTGCCGGGCTCGTCGATTTTCTCGTCGGCGGATTCGTTCGCGATGATTCGCGGCGGCCACATCAACCTGGCGATTCTGGGCGCGATGCAGATCAGCAAGAAGGGCGATCTGGCCAACTGGATGATCCCGGGCAAGATGATCAAGGGCATGGGCGGCGCGATGGATCTGGTCGCGGGCGTCAAGCGCGTGGTCGTGCTGATGGAGCACGTCGCGAAGGGCGACCAGCACAAGATTCTCGAAGAATGCACGCTGCCGCTCACGGGCGTGGGTGTGGTCGATCAGATCATCACCGACCTCGGCGTGATCGAAATCACGGAAGACGGTCTGAAGGTGACGGAGCTGGCGCCGGGCGTGAGCGTCGAGGAAATCAAGGCGAAGACGGGTGCGCCGCTCGATGTAAGCGCGGTGAGCTGAAAGGCTGGCTGTTGTCAGGCCCTCTGAAGCGGTCTGCAGCTGTTGGATAGGCCGTTGGGCTTGCCCTCGCGGCAGGAGGCGGCAAGGTGGTTCCCAGGCGGGCGAGGCGTGAGTCTCGCCCGCTTTTGTTTGTCTGGCCCGTAGCCGCTCTGAGTTGTCCTATGCCGTCCGGCCGACTCTTGCCGCGCGGCAAAGCGGTTTACAATCGTTTGAAGATTGGATGCTTATCGATCCTGCTACGCCCAGGCCGAACCCGCAGCGCTTTTGCAAGGAACCCAGATGACCGCAACCACGTCCGTTTCCACCGCCGGGCGGCCCGCGCCGCGTCAACGCTATGTGCAGTGCGCGAGCGCCGGCGGCTTGCACCGCATCGCCTATACGGAGTGGGGCGACCCGGCCAATCCGCGGGTGCTGCTGTGCGTACACGGCCTGACCCGTTCAGGGCGCGATTTCGACCGCCTGGCCGAAGAGTTTGCCGGCACTTACCGCGTGGTTTGTCCGGATGTCGCCGGGCGGGGCTTGTCATCGTGGCTCGCCAACCCCAACTTCTATGTCGTGCCGCAATACGTCGCCGACATGGTCACGTTGATCGCGCGCCTGAATGTCGAAACGGTCGATTGGTTCGGCACCTCGATGGGCGGCCTGATCGGACTCGCGCTGGCCGGCCTGCCGGAAACGCCGATTCGCAAGATGCTGTTGAACGACGTCGGTCCGCATCTGGAGCCAGCTGCGGTGAAGCGCATCGGCGACTATCTCGGCAAGCCCGTGCTGTTCGAAACGCTGCAGCAAGGCATCGACTACGCCGCGTTGCTCGCGCAGACTTTCGGCCCGCTCACGCCGGAAGAATGGCGCGAGATCAACACGCCGCTTCTGCACGAACAGGACGGCAAGTGGCTGTTCCGTTACGACCCGCGTATCGCGCAGCCCTTCACCGCGACCACCGAGGAAGCCGCCAAACTCGGCGAGGCCGCGCTCTGGCATTCGCTGGCCGCTTTCCAGGGGCCCGTGCTGGTGGTGCGCGGCGAGCAATCTGATTTGCTCTCGCGTGAAACCGTCGCGAAGATGGTCGAGACCGGACGCGCCGTATCGAGCGCGGAGATTGCGGGCGTCGGGCATGCGCCGGCGTTCCTGTCGGCCGATCAGATCGACATTGCGAGGCAGTTCTTTATCGGACCGGCCGCTGACGCGTCATAATATGCAGTTCCGCCCGGCGCTCCCAGACGGGGCGCGATGCGGAACGCATCTCCGATCAACTTTCAACCAACTTCAGGATCCTACATGGCAGTCATTCGTCACCACGTCGGCAAGCGCCTCTCGGAAATCGCCGTTCACAACGGTACGGTGTACCTCGCGGGTCAGATCGCCGAAGACGCGGATCAGGACATCACGGGCCAGACGCGCGAAGTGCTTGGCCACATCGACCGTTTGCTGGGCGAAGTGAACAGCGACAAGTCGCATTTGCTGTCGGTGCAGATCTTCATCTCGGACATGGCGCATTTTGCCGGCATGAACGCCGTGTGGGACGAGTGGGTCGCACAAGGCGCCACGCCGCCGCGCGCTACGGTCGAAGCGAAGCTCGCCAATCCGAAGTGCCTCGTCGAAGTCGTCGCGGTTGCTGCGCAGCGTAGCTAATCCGCTATGTGTTGTTGAAATTCCGTTGATTCGTTTGGCCCGGTGGGCCATCGCACCATGAATACCGAAATCGTTACGAGCACACCGAACCCTCTCCCTTCTTTCGACGAGGCGATGGCGTTCGTGCGTGAACATGCGGGCGAGGTGCGGCTCTCATCGGGCGAAATGCTGGCGGATCACGCGGCGGGTACGGCGTCGATCATGCGCAAGCTCAATGTCGATCCGCCGGCGGTGCTGGCGGCGGCTCTGTTTGCGCTGACGCCGCATCTGCAAGACCCGGAGCGCGTGATCGCCGACAACTTCGGCGAAGAAGTCGCGCAACTGGTCGGCGACGTGCGCAAGCTGCTGCGCCTTGGCACGGTGAGCTTGCGCGCCGCTCAGAATGCCATGCCCGAAGCCGGGCGCGACGCCCAGGCCGCACGGCGCGCGCAGGTCGAGGCGCTGCGCAAGATGCTGCTCGCGTTCGCGCAGGATATTCGGGTGGTGCTGATCCGGCTTGCATCGCGCCTGCAATCGTTGCGCTATTACGCGGCGGCGAAGATCACCCCCTCGCCGGACGTGGCGCGCGAGACGCTCGATATCTATGCGCCGCTCGCCAACCGTCTGGGCATCTGGCAACTGAAGTGGGAGCTCGAGGACCTCGCGCTGCGCTTCGAAGAGCCGGTTACCTATAAGCGCATCGCCAAGCTGCTCGACGAAAAACGCGTCGAACGCGAAAGCTATGTCGCGCAGGCTATCGAACGCCTGCAAAGGGAATTGGCCGCCGCGCATATTCGCGCAGAGGTGAGCGGCAGGCCGAAACACATCTACAGCATCTGGCGCAAGATGCGCGGCAAGGAACTGGACTTCGCCGAGCTGTACGACGTGCGCGCATTTCGCGTGATCGTGCCGGACATCAAGGATTGCTACACGGTGCTCGGCATCGTGCACAACCTGTGGCAACCGGTGCCCAAAGAGTTCGACGATTACATCTCGCGGCCGAAGCCGAACGGCTACAAGTCGCTGCACACGGTCGTGATCGGCGACGACGGTCGCGCGTTCGAAGTGCAGATACGTACGCAGGAAATGCATCAGTTCGCCGAATACGGCGTGGCCGCGCACTGGCGTTACAAGGAAGCGGGCACGCGCGGATACGCCGGCCAGTTCGCCGCCAACGAGAAGTACGACGAGAAGATTGCATGGCTGCGCCAATTGCTCGCGTGGAAAGACGAAGTCTCCGAGGGCGAGCACGGCGAGAAGCGCGCGGCGCAGCCGTGGGAGCAACTGCGTCAGGCCACGCTCGACGACGACCACATCTACGTGCTGACGCCTCAGGCGCGGGTGATTCCGTTGCCGCACGGCGCAACGCCCGTCGACTTCGCGTATCACCTGCATAGCGAACTGGGGCATCGCTGCCGTGGCGCACGCGTGGATGGCGCGATGGTGCCGCTCAACACGCCCCTGCAGAACGGTCAGACGGTCGAGATCGTTGCGGTCAAGGAGGGCGGTCCGTCGCGCGACTGGCTGAACCCGCAACTCGGCTATCTGCAAAGTCCGCGCGCGCGGCAAAAAGTGCGTGCGTGGTTCAACGCGGTGGAAGTCCAGGAGCACATCGCGAGCGGCCGGGCGATGGTCGAAAAGACCTTGCAGCGCGAGGGCAAAACGTCGGTCAATCTCGATCAGCTCGCGGCCAAGCTTGGTTTCAAGACCACCGACGACCTGTTCTCGGTGGTGGGCAAAGAAGAATTCAGTTTGCGGCTCGTCGAGCAGGCGCTGCACGATGCGCCTCCGCCGGAACCCGTGGTCGAGGCGCCCGAGCAATTCGAAAAGCGCAGTAGTGGCGCGAGCGTGGCGCGCGGCGCGTCCACCGGCGTGCTGGTGGTCGGTGTCGACGCGTTGCTCACGCAACTCGCGCGCTGTTGCCGGCCGGCTCCGCCCGACGATATCTGCGGCTTCGTCACGCGCGGCAAGGGCATGTCGATTCACCGCAGCGATTGCGCGACGTTCCTGCGCATGGCCGAGCGCGCGCCCGAGCGGGTGTTGCAAACGGCGTGGTCGGCCGAGGTGATGAGTGGGCGCGGCCAGTCGGTCTATCCGGTCGATCTTTCGATCGACGCGACGGATCGGCAGGGCTTGCTGCGCGATATTTCCGAAGTGTTCGCGCGCGAAAAGATGAACGTGATCGGCGTGAAGACGCAGACGCGCCGTAACGCTGCGTTCATGCAATTCACCGTCGAGGTGTCGAGCGCCGCACAGATTCAGCGCGCCTGTACGCTGCTCGGTGAAGTGACGGGTGTGGTGCGCGCATCGCGCAAGAGTTGATACATGTTCGAGACGGTGCATCTTGGAGGGGGTATTCCGTGGGCGCGCACGAATTCGCGAGTCAATATTTAAAGTCGGCGCATAAAAGTACTTGCCAAGCGGTGTGGGGCTCCATATAATCTCGTTTCTTCAGGCTCGTAGCTCAGCTGGTTAGAGCACCACCTTGACATGGTGGGGGTCGTTGGTTCGAGTCCAATCGAGCCTACCAACGAAAGAGAAATTCCGGTTTTGCCGGGGTTTCGCAAGCTGCAGTAAGCGCCTTTGGCGCAAAAGGCGAATACGGTTATGACACCGCGAACGTTGACCGAAACCACTTCGGAGCGACGCTAGTCGAGGACCACTTTCGCCAATGTAGTTTGTAGGAAATGTGAATGCGGCCCCTCGAAAGCGGGGCCGCATTTTTTTTGGGCTTTTTCACCTGGTTGTATGTGCCGCCGCCGGTCGGCACCACGGAGAACGCAATGGTTTCGATACGTCTGCCTGACGGTTCTGTTCGACAGTACGAGCATCCGGTGACCGTCGCCGAAGTGGCCGCCTCGATCGGCCCCGGCCTCGCGAAGGCCGCGCTCGGCGGCAAGATCGACGGTGAGTTGGTCGATACGTCCGCGCTGATCGATCACGACGTGGCGCTCGCCATCGTCACCGAGAAAGACGCAGACGGACTCGATATCATCCGTCACTCCGCGGCGCATTTGCTCGCGTACGCGGTGAAGGATCTGTACCCGGAAGCGCAGGTCACGATCGGTCCGGTGATCGACAACGGCTTTTACTACGACTTCGCGTACAACCGCCCCTTCACGCCGGAAGATCTCGAGAAGATCGAAAAGCGCATGCAGGAACTCGCGAAGAAAGACGAGCCGGTTTCGCGCCGCGCGGTGTCGCGCGACGAAGCGGTGGACTACTTCAAGAGCATCGGCGAAAAGTACAAGGCTGAGATCATCGAATCGATTCCCGCTACCGACGAAATCAAGCTGTACTCGCATGGCGGCTTCACGGATCTGTGCCGCGGCCCGCACGTGCCGTCCACCGGCAAGTTGAAAGTTTTCAAGCTGATGAAGGTGGCGGGCGCCTACTGGCGCGGCGATTCGAAGAACGAACAGTTGCAGCGGATCTACGGTACGGCCTGGACGAAGAAGGAAGATCAGGAAGCGTATCTGCACATGCTCGAAGAGGCGGAAAAGCGCGACCACCGCAAGCTCGGCAAACAACTCGATCTGTTCCACATGCAGGACGAGTCGCCGGGCATGGTGTTCTGGCATCCGCGCGGCTGGACGTTGTGGCAGCAGGTCGAGCAGTACATGCGCCGTCGCGTGAACGACGCGGGCTACCTCGAAATCAAGACGCCGATGATCATGGACCGCTCGCTCTGGGAGGCGTCGGGCCACTGGCAGAACTATCGTGAAAACATGTTCACGACGGAATCTGAGAAGCGTGACTACGCAATCAAGCCGATGAACTGCCCGGGTCACGTGCAGGTGTTCAACCACGGTCTGCGTTCGTATCGCGATCTGCCGCTGCGTTACGCGGAATTCGGCTCGTGCCATCGCAATGAATCGTCGGGTGCGCTGCATGGTCTGATGCGCGTGCGCGGTTTCGTGCAGGACGACGCACACATTTTCTGTACCGAAGACCAGTTCATCAGCGAATCGATCGCGTTCAATACGCTGGCAATGAGCGTCTACAAAGACTTTGGCTTCGACAATGTCGAGATCAAGTTGTCGCTGCGCCCGGACGCGCGCGCTGGCACGGACGAGACATGGGATCGTGCGGAGCAGGGTTTGCGCGAAGCGCTGACGGCCTGCGGCGTAACGTGGGAAGAATTGCCCGGCGAGGGCGCGTTCTACGGCCCGAAGGTCGAATATCACATCAAGGACGCGCTCGGCCGTTCGTGGCAATGCGGCACGCTGCAGCTCGATATGGTTCTGCCGGAGCGTCTGGGTGCGGAATACGTTGCCGAAGACAACAGCCGCCGCCGTCCGATCATGCTGCACCGGGCAATCGTCGGATCAATGGAGCGTTTCCTCGGTATCCTGATCGAGCACCATGCTGGGGCAATGCCTGCCTGGCTTGCGCCAATGCAGGTCGTGGTGATGAATATCGCCGAAAGTCAGACCGAATATGCGCAAGCTCTAGCCCAATCGTTGCAAAAACAAGGGGTTAGAGTGGAGGCCGATTTGCGCAACGAGAAGATTAGCTATAAAATACGCGAGCACACGCTGGAAAAGGTGCCGTACCTGCTTGTGGTCGGCGACAAAGAGCGTGAAGCCCAAACGGTAGCCGTGCGTGCCCGTGGTGGTGTCGATATGGGCGTGATGCCCCTCGACACCTTCATTGAGCGTCTGCGCCAGGACGTGCAGTCGTTCAACTGAGCCACTTGGCAGCCCGGCTCGTTTTTTTAATTTTTAGAGGAAACGTAACATCGCTACTGATAAGTCTGCGCACCGCATCAACGGTGAAATTACGGCACCCGAGGTGCGTCTGGTCGGCGTCGAGAACGAACCGCTCGGCATCGTGAAACTCGCCGATGCGTTCCGCATGTCGGAACAGCAAGACGTGGATCTGGTCGAAATCGCTCCGCAAGCGGTCCCGCCGGTTTGCCGCTTGATGGACTACGGCAAGTTCAAGTACTCGGAAGCGAAGAAGCAACACGAGGCCAAGCTGAAGCAGAAGATCGTCCAGGTCAAGGAAGTTAAATTCCGCCCGGGCACGGACGACGGCGATTACAACGTCAAGCTGCGCAACCTCATCCGCTTCCTCGACGACGGCGACAAGACGAAAATCACGTTGCGTTTCCGTGGCCGCGAAATGGCTCACCAGGAAATCGGTATGCGCATGCTCGAGCGCCTGCGCACGGACCTCGACGAAGTCGGTCAGGTCGAGCAGATGCCGAAAATGGAAGGGCGCCAGATGATCATGGTGCTCGCTCCGAAGAAAAAGAAGTAACCGGCTGAAGCAGCGGCACGCCATGTGGCGTGCGCTTCGGTTGTGAAAGATTTAAACGGTGCGGCACCGGGTGTCCGGTGCGGTATCGGCAGGTTTCGGAACGGCGCGTGTGCAAATCAATGCACGCCGCTTCCTGAAAAGCGGCTGCCGGCTGTTCAGGCGGTCTGCATACCAAGTGGAGTGGGTTTCGAAGGGCGGGTAATGGCCAACTGGCCGACCGCACACCCATATCCATCTAATAATGGAGTTGTCATGCCGAAGATGAAGACCAAGAAGAGTGCTGCAAAGCGCTTCGTGGTGCGTCCGGGCGGTACCGTCAAGCGCGGTCAAGCCTTCAAGCGCCACATTCTTACCAAGAAGACCACCAAGAACAAACGCCATCTGCGCGGTTCGACGGCAGTTCATGATTCCGATCTGAACTCCGTGCGCGCAATGCTGCCGTTCGCTTAACCCTTAACCGAAACTCATAGGAGCGAAACATGCCTCGAGTAAAACGTGGGGTTACCGCACGGGCCCGTCACAAGAAGATCATCAAGCTGGCCAAGGGTTACCGCGGCCGTCGCAATAACGTCTATCGCATCGCCAAGCAGGCGGTCATGCGCGCAGGCCAATACGCCTACCGCGATCGCCGCAACAAGAAGCGTGTGTTCCGTGCATTGTGGATCACGCGTATCAACGCGGCGGTGCGTCAGCACGACATGACGTACAGCGTGTTCATCAACGGCCTGAAGAAGGCTTCGATCGAACTCGACCGCAAGGTGCTGGCCGACATGGCTGTGTTCGACAAGGCTGCTTTTGCTGCGATCGTTCAGCAGGTGAAAGCCGCCGTTGCAGCCTGATTGCGCTTTGGGCAATTAAACTGCGTGGTTCGTTGCAGCGAACATCCGGTAGTCTCGGTGACGCTGCAGCAAAAACGGGGCTCCTCACCGAGCCCCGTTTTTGTTGGTAGAACCGGATTTGCTTCGATAGAACACTGACGTTGAAATGATGGGATCAATGGATCTGGACCAGATTGTCGCCGACGCGCAAAAAGCCTTCGCAGAAGCCTCCGACGTCACCACCCTCGAGAACGAGAAAGCCCGCTTTCTCGGCAAATCGGGTGCGCTGACCGAGCTATTGAAGGGCCTTGGCAAACTCGATCCCGAAACGCGCAAGACCGAAGGCGCACGGATCAACCTCGTCAAGCAACAAGTGGAAGCCGCGTTGACGGCCCGCCGTCAGGCGCTGGCCGACGCGCTGCTGAATCAGCGCCTTGCCGCTGAAGCCATCGACGTCACGCTGCCGGGCCGCGGCACCGGCGCAGGCAGTCTGCACCCGGTGATGCGCACGTGGGAGCGCGTCGAACAGATTTTCCGTACTATTGGCTTCGACGTGGCCGACGGCCCCGAAATCGAAACCGACTGGTACAACTTCACCTCGCTGAACAGCCCGGAAAATCATCCGGCGCGTTCCATGCAGGACACCTTCTACGTCGACGGCAAAGATGCCGACGGCCGCCAACTGCTGTTGCGCACGCACACCAGCCCGATGCAGGTTCGCTACGCGCGCACCAACACGCCGCCTATCAAGGTGATCGTGCCGGGCCGCACGTACCGTGTGGACAGCGACGCAACGCATTCGCCCATGTTCAACCAGGTCGAAGGCCTGTGGATCGACGAGAACATCAGCTTCGCGGATCTGAAGGGTGTCTACACCGACTTTCTCAAAAAATTCTTCGAGCGCGACGATATTCTCGTGCGTTTCCGTCCGTCGTATTTCCCGTTCACCGAACCGTCGGCCGAGATCGACATGTTGTTCGAAACGGGCAAGAACGCCGGCAAGTGGCTCGAAATTTCGGGCTCGGGCCAGGTTCACCCCACGGTGATCCGCAACATGGGCCTCGACCCGGAGCGTTACATCGGCTTTGCTTTCGGAAGCGGCCTCGAGCGGCTCACCATGTTGCGTTACGGCGTGCAAGACCTGCGTCTGTTCTTCGAAAACGACCTGCGTTTCCTGCGGCAATTCGCCTGAACCGCTCGGTCGAACGCGACAAGCATAGAGCGCGGCAATGCACGCAGTGCAAGCCGCCACAGCGTCCCCGGCAGGGCCCGATGAATCTCAGAACACCGAGTCACGCCAGCTGCTGCCGGACGTGGACCTAACCTGATCAGAACGTACACAGAACCATGCAATTCCCGGAATCCTGGCTGAGAACCTTTGTCGATCCGCAACTGACGACCGACGAACTGTCGCACGCGTTGACGATGGCGGGTCTCGAAGTCGAAGACCTGCGGCCGGCAGCGCCGCCGACCTCGAAGATCGTCGTCGGCCGGGTGCTGGAAGTCGTCAAACACCCGGACGCGGACAAGCTCAACGTGTGTCAGGTCGACGCCGGCACGGGCGCGACGCTGAACATCGTGTGCGGTGCGCCGAATGTGGCGCCGGGCATCAAGGTGCCGGTCGCGCTGGTCGGCGCGCAACTGCCGCCCGCTGAAGAGGGCGGCGCGCCGTTCGCGATCAAGCTCTCGAAGCTGCGCGGCGTGGAAAGCCAGGGCATGCTGTGCTCGGCACGCGAACTCAAGCTCTCGGAAGATCATAGCGGCCTGATGATCCTGCCGGAAGATACGCCGATCGGCCAGGACATCCGTGAAACCCTCAATCTCGACGACACCGTTTTTGAGATCAAGCTGACGCCGAACAAGGCGGATTGCCTCTCGGTATTCGGCGTGGCGCGCGAGACCTCGGCGATTACCGGTGCGCCGCTGCGCCCGCTCGTCATCAAACCGGTTGAAGTCAAGCTCAACGAGACGCTCCCCGTCAAAATCTCGGCGCCCGATCTGTGCGGCCGTTTCTCGGGGCGAGTCATTCGGGGCGTGAATGCCCGAGCCAAGTCGCCGCAATGGATGGTGGAGCGACTCGAGCGTTCGGGTCAGCGCAGCATTTCCGCACTCGTGGATATCTCGAACTACGTGATGCTCGAGTTGGGCCGTCCGTCGCATGTGTTCGACCTCGACAAGATCCACGGCGGCATGGATGTACGTTGGGGCCGCAAGGGCGAAACGCTCAAGCTGCTGAACGGCAACACGGTGGAGCTCGATGAAACCGTCGGCGTGATCGCGGACGAGCAGCACATCGAAAGTCTCGCGGGCATCATGGGCGGCGACAGCACCGCCGTCACGCTCGACACCACCAACATCTATCTCGAAGCCGCGTTCTGGTGGCCCGACAGCATTCGCGGTCGCTCGCGCAAATACAATTTCTCGACCGACGCCGGCCATCGCTTCGAGCGCGGCGTGGACTACGCGACTACCGTCGATCATATCGAACGCATCACGCAACTCATCCTCGACATCTGCGGCGGCGAAGCCGGCCCGGTCGATGATCAGATCGTCAACGTGCCGAAGCGCGAGCCCGTCACAATGCGCGTCTCGCGCGCGAATCGCATCATCGGCATCAAAATCGGCGCGGACGAAATCGCGCAGATTTTCACGCGCCTCGGCCTGTCGTTCGAGCAAGGTGAAGATACGTTCTCGGTGATGCCGCCGTCGTACCGTTTCGATATCGAGATCGAAGAAGACCTGATCGAAGAAGTCGCGCGTATTTACGGCTTCGAGAAAATTCCGGCGCGTCCGCCGGTCGCGACCAGCGAAATGCGCGCGACCAACGAAACGCAGCGGTCGATCCACGTGATCCGTCACGCGCTCGCCGCCCGCGATTACGCGGAGACGGTGAACTTCAGTTTCGTCGACGCCGAGTGGGAGCAGGACTTCGCCGGTAATGACAAGCCGGTACGTCTGCTGAATCCGATTGCAAGCCAGTTGTCGGTGATGCGCACTACGCTCTTCGGCAGCTTGATCCACGTGCTGCGCACGAACCTGAACCGTCGCGCGGCGGATCGCGTCCGCGTGTTCGAAGCCGGCCGCGTGTTCCTGCACGATCCGTCGATCAAGGCCGGTGAACTGACGGTTGAAGGCTTTGCACAGCCCAAGATGATCGGCGGCCTCGCGTACGGTCCTGCGCTCGACGAGCAGTGGGGCGCACCGACGCGCACGGTCGATTACTTCGACGTGAAGGGCGATCTGGAAGCCGTGCTGGCGCCGGCGGTCGCGCGTTTCGTCAAAGCGGAACATCCGGCATTGCATCCGGGACGCAGCGCGCGTATTGAATTGAATGGCCGCGCAGTCGGCTGGATTGGCGAATTGCATCCGCGCTGGATGCAGAAATATGATTTGCCGCATGCACCGATTCTGTTTGAAATCGAAGCAGAGGCGTTAATGCAGCGCGTATTGCCCACTCCGTCGGAAGTGTCTAAATTCCCGCCGGTGCGTCGTGATATTGCCGTGGTTGTCGATCAGAAAATCGAGGTTCAGGCACTGCTGGACGAGCTACAGAATGCTCAGTCCGAGCCCGCCTGCAAGACGGTTCAGAAGGTTGCGCTTTTCGACGAATTCCGTCCAAAATCAAACACTTCCGGTGGCTTGGCTGCTCACGAGAAAAGCCTTGCGTTCCGTGTGACCTTGCAAGATACTGGCGGAACCCTTCAGGATGAAACGGTCGATCTGGCTATTCAAACTCTGGTGGAACGTCTTGCTCGAGTATATGGCGCACGGTTGCGCGGATAACCCGCATTTAACAATTGCACGGCTGTTTCCGCATCCATTGTTTTCTGCTTGGCGCGTCATTTGATAGATATGAATGAAATGAACTCGAGTGATTTCGAAGCCCTTCTTACGGCGCAACGCAGCGCCATGATTCGCGATATTCCGACATCACCCGCCGTCGCTTCTGCTGAAACGCCGACACTCACCAAGGCGGAACTCGCGGAGTTGCTGTTCGACAATGTCGGGCTCAACAAGCGGGAAGCGAAAGACATGGTCGAAGCGTTTTTCGAGGTGATCCGTGATGCGTTGGAGAGCGGCGACAGCGTGAAGCTGTCGGGGTTCGGCAACTTTCAGTTGCGCGACAAACCTCAGCGTCCCGGCAGAAACCCGAAGACCGGCGAGGCGATCCCGATCGCCGCGCGCCGCGTTGTGACGTTCCATGCAAGTCAAAAGCTGAAAGCGCTGGTCGAGAACGGCGCTGAAGCGAGCTTCACGCGCTGATCGATTAGCGCGTTCCCGCGCAACCCACCACGACGGCTAACTGACGATGACAGCGACGATCGAAAAAGTCGTCTTGCCTCCGATTCCGGCGAAGCGCTACTTCACGATTGGTGAGGTCAGCGAACTATGCGGTGTAAAACCGCATGTGTTGCGCTACTGGGAACAGGAGTTCACGCAGTTGAGGCCGGTCAAGCGGCGGGGCAATCGCCGGTACTATCAGCATCATGAGGTGCTGTTGATCCGGCGGATTCGTGAGTTGTTGTACGAGCAGGGCTTTACGATCAACGGGGCGCGCAACCGGCTCGAGTCACATGGCGGTGGCGCGCACGCTGCGCCGGCCAGTGTATTCGAGGAAGGCGAGGGCGCAACGTTGCCCGCGGCAACCACGGGTGCTGCCACGGCCTCGGTGGATGTCGAGCAGTTGCGTAAAGAATTGCTGCACGTGATCGATTTGCTGAGCCACTAATCGCCTTTGTTAGCAGAAGGCGGTTCTAATCGAATGAAGTGTCTGTTATAATTTTGTGCTGTTCGGGGCGTAGCGCAGCCTGGTAGCGTACCTGCATGGGGTGCAGGTGGTCGGAGGTTCAAATCCTCTCGCCCCGACCAAAGATCAAAGCCGCAGTGCCGTCAGGCACTGCGGCTTTTTCATTGGCCGGCGCCTAAAAAAGTCAAACGACCAGTCAAACGATCCCCAGGCGACTCCGCGCCGCATGAGCTCGCGCAACGTAAAGCAAGCCATCGGCACCTCAACTATCCAGCCGATCCACCAGTGCAAACGGAATACTCTCAGCAAACAACTCACGGTCTCCCGTCGCGCTCGTTTGCGTATTCAACTGCAGCGCGAAATTCAAACCGGGACTTCGCGTGCTGGTGGTGCGCTCCTTGACCTTAAGCTCAATGGGCATCCACGAAGCTGGCTCGTTCAGAATGCCGTTCACCTTTTCATCGATCTCCGCACGTCCTGCAACCGCCTCGCCCGGCGGCAATTGCTTCGACATCGCCGCCAGCATGTCGAGTTGTTTCGCCGCGCTACGCCGCAATCGGTAGCGGTGAAAGTAAGTCTGGTTCGGTCGCCGGTTCGCCTTCACATCGCCAAGATGCCGGTCGAGCCGTTGTTCCGCCAGCGTGCGCGCCGGCGGTTGCTGCGGCTCGGGTCTGCCGTTCAATCGCGCCTCCTGTCGTTCGCCTTCCTGTTCGGCGTTCACCTGCTCGGTGAACAGATCGACCCACTGGTCACGGCTAGCATCGAGCGCACGCGTATAGGTTTCGGCGCTCGAATATTCGGTGTCCAGTAAGCACGCGCGATGCATCAGCGAACCGTCTTCGCGAACCAGTTGCACTTTGGCGAGCCGGCTGTCGTCGTTGAACGTCATGGTCGCGGACGGCGCGTCGAGCGAGACGATGCCGACGCCCACGCTCGACTCTTTCGCGCCGACGGGCTGCGTCGCGCTGACGGTCCCGCTCAGCCGTCCGATCAGACGCGAGCCGGCGCCGACGCGATGTTGCTCGACCTGCACGCGCCCGCTTCGCTCGTTCGAATCGAGCGTCTGTCGTGCGGTTTTCTCGTAACCGATACCGACGTTGGCGCCGGCGCGAAACGGCGAACCGGTCTTCGGCACGCTGACGGAGAGGCCAAGATCGGCGGACGCGCCACGTTTGACGGTGCGCGCCACCGTGTCGGTCCAACTGATCGACACATCGGGATCATCGAAATAGCGTTCGGCGAGCCGGGCCCAGGTGCCGCGCGAGCCACCCGAGTTGGCGCCGTGCGCCTGGGTCGCTTCGTCGAAGACATGATCGATGATGCCTTCGAGTTTTTCGCGCATTGCATTGTCATCGTAGCCGGTGCCGTTCGGATTGACGCGACGTGCGACACGCAGCGACACGCCGCTCGGCTCAGACAATTCCTGCGAGTGCAGCACGGCCTGGGTGGTCAGTCCGGCGCGCAACTGGGTCAAGCCGACGTCCATGTCGTAGCCCACCAGCACGCCGACCCCGGCATGCCGCAGCTGCGTTTTCGCCGTGCCGACGAACATCTCGACGCCGTGCGTGCCACGGCTCAACTCGACCACCGCTTCACGGCTCTTCGACGCGCGCAGATCGACACGTGGTGCGATCGGCACGCCGCCGGTGTGCAGCACCTTGCTGAGATTCGCCGACAACCCGCGCGTGCTCACACCGATACGGCGGCCGTCGGTGAGACGCAGACGCGAGCTCGATTGCAGATCGTGCGCCACGTCCTTCAGCGTTTGCCGGACCGCGGCGACGCTGTCCGCATCGGCGGCCGGCGCAGGCGGCCGCGCCTGGTCCTTCAGCTTCGATACGTGGGCCCAGAACGGCGAATCGGCAGGCACCTTCGCGACCTTGCCCCACGCGGCGAGCCGCTCCAGAGTGAACGGTTGTTTCGCGATCGACCGGAACGGCTTGCTGCGCGCCAGCGTATGCGGATCGGCGTTGGCCCAGCGCGTCGTCTCGCTTTGCAGGCGCGCGAGCGTGGCGGGCGAGCCGACGTCGCGGGCTTGCAATTCGGCGCACAGCTGTTGCGCGCGTTCGGTGACCTCGTGCAACTGATCGGCGTCGAGCTTTCCATTCGGAAAGCCGCCCGCTTCGAGCCAGACATGCAGCGCCGCGAGTTCGGCAATCGACTGTTCCGGGCGCGCGTGCGAAAGCGCGGCCGCGGCGCGCATCTCGGGCCGCTCGCACAGCGGCGGCAAAGACTCACGCAAGGCCTCTTCGAACTTGCCCTGCTCGGTGCCGATGGTCTTGCGCGGCACGCCTTGCGTGCCGAAGCGCAGTGCCGACAATGGCGAGTTGCGTTTGCCGGCGAGCCGCGGCAAGAACGTCTTCCAACGGTTGTCGCCGACGCGGTCGATCGTCTTCGCTGAGAATTTGTTCAGACGTTCGCGCGCCTGTGACAGCTCGCTGCCGCGTCCGTCTTCCCGAAAATTCTGACGCCATGCGAAGAACGCGCCTTTCTGGTCCGCGCTCAGCGCGCCGCGGCCGTGCGTGGCCAGTGTGGACGCTGCGTCGTAAGCCTGCCACGCGAGCGGGGTGTCATGCGTCAGCGTGCCGGCCACGGGCGCCGCGCGCGCGGCGACCGCGGCGGGTGCGGGGTCCTGCGCCGGGCCTGCGCCGTATAGAGGCGGATCGAGCGCGTCGGCGGCTTGCAGCATCATCCGCTGGGCGAGTTGTGTCGATCCATCGCCGGGCTGCGCCTGTCCGTGATGGCGCAACTGGTTCAGCGCGTCGAAACCGGCGTCGGTGCGCGCCAGCGTGCGCGCGACTCGCCATGCGCCGGCTTCGGCCGGCGTGGTCGAGCGGGCCGTGTGCATCTGCGCGAAGTCGAGCTGTTCGAGTGCATCGAGCACCGCGTTGGCGCTGTGCGCATCACCGATCTGCGCGCCGTGTAACGCTTGCGCGAGCAATGCGCCGCGTTGCGTCTGTGTGGCGGCATGCGGGCCGCTCAACGCGGCCAGCCGATGCGCAAGCTCGCCCTGCGCGAGCAGGTCGTGGTCAGGGCCCGGCAATTGACGGCCCACGTAGTCGCTCAGCGCGGCCGCGCCGGCCATCGCGTCGAGCGGGATCGTGGCTGCGGCGTTTGCGTTGGCATGCTCCGCAGCGAGGCTCGCCGCCGGGGAGGACGAAGAGCGCGCGGTCTTGCCAAGCGCCTGGCGCATTTCCCGTTCGCTCCTGGCCAGCGGAGTCCCGGCCGCGTTCGACGTCACCACCGGTTTGGCCGAATAGCGCGCGCCATTCGCGGTGAAATCGGCCGGCGCAAATGGCTTGCCGTGCTGGCTCGATTGCGAGAGCGCCGTGCTGATATCGAACTTGCTCGCGCGCAGCCGCGCGCCGGCACGCGAGAGCTTGTTGCTGAACCTGCCCAGCAGCGTTTCGTCGACTAGCGGCCGCCCCTGAGGCGCACCCATGTCTGGCAAGGCGGATGCGCCGCCATGCTGATGAACGGGCGCTTCAGTCGCTTCGGCATCGGGCGAGGGGATCGAGTGCGGCGGTACTGCGTGGATGTCGGACATGGCGCGTGAGGTTCAACGAGCGGCAATTGAACTCACGGTACGAAGCGCATGTGACACCCCCAGGCAGGGTGCGAAGCGAAGTCATCTTGCGCGAAGCAGCCCCTCGGACGCGGATGCATCGAGCGCTTCGAGATCGACGGTGATGCGCAGTTCGAGCCGTCGTGCGCCGTGGTGCCGGGCGCGCCGCAGCGCGTCTTCGAGCAGCGGCCTGACCACCCGTGGATTTTCGCCGCCGCGCAGACGCACCATCGCAATCAGACGCAGCAGTTCCGGCACGTACCAGAGCTCGCCGGTGCGCTCGCTGCGGCTGACCGCTTCACCGAGCGTCGCGCCGAGGGATGCCGCCAATTCAGGTTCGTCTTGCAGCGCGATGCGCGGCAGCAGTGTGGCGATAAAGGCGATGTCGGGCACATAGATGCGTTCGCGCGCAATCCGCTTCATCGCGCCGGTAATCAGCCGCCGCGAGGCGTCCTGATCGCCGCGCCGGGCGTCGAGCCAAAGTTGAAAGTCGAGGCCGAGACGCAGCCAGCGTTTGACGCCGGCTGCTCGCGCTCGCGTCACCAGCGCCGCCGCGCAGGACTCGGTGAGCGCAATGTCGTCGTCGAGTGCGGCAAGCGCGCAGGCGAGCGCGAGCGCGATGCAGCCCGCGAGCGGTTCGCTCTCGTCGGCGGGATCGCGGATCGTGACGCGCAGGGGCGCTGCCATATGCGGTTGACCGACCAGCCACAGCGCGACGGCGTGAATCGCCCGCGCCACGAGATGCAGCGACAGCCCATAACTGGTGGCCACCGCATTGGCCTCGCGGCTGACGTCTTCGTCGATCTCGGCGGCGGCTTCGTCGTTGAGCCCGACAATCGGCGCGAGCAGACGGATCGCGGTATCGAACTCACCCGCATATGCCTTGACGATGCCTTCGATGCGCTGCGCGTTGATGCTCACCGCCTGGCTGTGTGTCACCGGCGCAATTTCGCTGAATTCGCCGGAGAGGCGCCGGCAATGTTCGACTTCGCCGGCGTCGAGCGCGCACATCACGAGGCAGAACAGCGCACGCAGGCGGTACGGCGTGTCGGCGCAGATATTGGCGAGCTCGTAGGTGCGCTGCCAACTCTCGACGATCTCGTTCGACGCGCTGCGCTTGAGCATCAGCGCGCGCGCGAGCACGGCGCGCAGGCGCATCTCATCGCGGATACGGCGCATCGACACACTGTCCACGCGCGCCAGCACCGCGCGCACCCAGCCGATATATTCGTCGACGAGCGCGAGCGCGCCCCACATCGGCGCCGTGTTGTCGAGCAACTCGATGCACAGTTCCACCTTGTCGACCGAGACGGCCCATTCGAGCGCCGCGCGCAGCGCGTCGATATCGTGGCGGCTATGCGCGCTGGCCACCGCGACACCCGCGCCGAAGCGGCGCGCCATGTCACGGGCGACGAACTGCGCGTGGTGCAGATCGGCCTCGGCGCTTTCGCGGTTCCGCTCGAGAGCGTCGAGCGCGAAGCGGCGCACGGCGGGCGGCAGGCGCAGCCGCAAGGCACCGTCGCAGTCGACCGTATTCACGAGACCCGCATCCATCAGTGTGTGAAGCTGACGTTCCAGCAGGCGCGGCTCGGGAGGCCCGAAGCCGTAGTCGCTGCCGAACGCGCCGAGCATTTCGCAGGCGGCGTCGTGCGAGAACGCGGTGGCGAAAATACCGAGCCGGCGCAGCATGGTGCGGGTCGGGGCGTCGAGCGCGGCATACGACAGGTCGAGCATGACGTGAACGATCGCTGCGCGCGGCAGCACGATGCGGCGGCCGCCGCTGCGATGCGTCATCACCGTATCGAGTTCGCGCGCGAACGCCATGATCGCGTCTTCCGGCGGCACGCCTGCGCGCACCTGTCCGGCGATCGTCGCCGCAGCGAGTTCGAGCGCGAACGGCACGCCATCGACCCGCCGGCAAATCAGCGCGGCCGCCGCCAAGGTGGCCGGCGCGATGCTGTCCGCTTCGGGCAGCGGTGCATGCAAAGCGGCCGGCTTCAGACAGTGCGCGAGCCGCGTGAAGAGCAAACGCAGCGCGTCGTAGTCGAGCGTGGCGGGCGTGCCGTCGATCTGCTCGGGCGGCGCGCGCAACGCGGCCACCGGCACGGCCGTTTCGCCGCCGATGAAAAGCGGCGACTCGCAGGTGGCGATCACATGCAAGCCGCCTGTGTTTGCCACCAGAGTATCGATGAGCTCGGCCGCCGCTTCGCTCAGATGGTCGCAGTGATCGACGATCAGGAGCATGCGGCGTTCACCGATCTGTGCGGCCAGGTTGGCCGGCATCGACAACTCGCTATCCGGCTCCAGGCCGACGGCCGCACCGATCGCGTTCGCAATGCGGTCGGGCTGTGCGAGCGAGGCAAGCGCCGCACAAAAATCACCGTCCGGAAAATGTGGCGCGAGGCGGCTCGCCGCTTCGATCGCGAGGCGCGTTTTGCCGACGCCGGACGCCCCGGTCAGCGTGACGATGCGGCGCGTGGGCACCAGTGCGAGCAATTCGGACAACTCGGCATGACGGCCGATAAACGGCGACGGGTCGATGATCTGCGAGCGCAGCGACGTGACGGCGCTGGTCGGCAGCAACGCCGGAAATGCGGAAGCCGGCGGTGCGGCCGCGGCGGCCAGGCTCGATGCGGCGGTGACCGGCGTGAGCCGCGCGGAGGTAGCGGCTTTGGCATAGCCGGGACGCGCGGAGGCAGAACTGGCGCCACGCCACGTCGCGCTATAGGACGCCACGTGCTGCGAACCGAACGTGAGTTCCGCCGAGATCGGCGGGCTGGCCGCGGCGGTCGCCGCGAACGCGGTGGCGAGCGACGCGGCAATGCTGCCGGCATTCGCCACCGGAAGGTCGAGTCCGGCGTCGGGCGTTTCGAGTACGCGGATTTCACCCGCAAAGCGGTAACCGCGGCCGGCCACGGTCACGATCAGATCGCGGTCGTCGTCGAGCGCGCGGCGGATCGCGGAGATTTGCGCCTGCACCGTGTTCGCGTCGACATTGCTGCCCGGCCAGACGATTTCGCGCAACTCGGCGGTCGACACCACGCGGCCGCGCGCCTCGAGCAGGGCAGCGAGCATCGCGAACGGGCGCGCGCCGAGTTCGATGACGGCGCCGTCCGAAATCAGCAGGCCCACTTCGCGCGCGAGCCAGAATCGCGAAAAGGCGATCACCTGACCGGTGAGTCGCGGTAGCGACATGATGGGTCTCCGGCGTAGTTGTGTTTCGGTCCACCGGCGAGGGGTACTCGCGAGGCACGCATAACGAAAGACCGCGGTGCGGTATTCGTCAGACCTTTGTATTATCGCTCGGGAAGTGAACAATTGCTTGTGTAGCGGACACTTCTTCATTCCGGCTCGGGCTGCACGTCGGCGCGGATCGACTCCGTCAGGCGTCCGCGAGATCCCACTGCATCGTGTTGCGCAGCCACGCGACGCCTTCGCTGGGTGGCTCCGGCGGCACCGCTGCGGGGCGCGTCAAGGCGTAAAGATAGCTGTGAGCGGCGGCGAGGCCGCGGTTCGGCCGCGGCTCGTGATTGGTCAATATCGCTTCCTGAACGAAACCGAGGCGCTCCATCGAGCTATGCGCGGCGCCATCCACGGCGCAGCACGCGAAGACGCGGTACACGCCGGGTTGTTCGATCAGCCAGTCGATCAGTTCCTGCAACGCGAGTATGCCTGCCCGGCGGCGTCGGGCGCCGCCATGCCGGCTGATGATCACACCGATCTCCACGCGCGGCAGCGTCGGCTTCAATTCGATCAGCGCGGTCAGCCGACCGGTTTCCTTGCATTCGAGCGCGTAGCGGATCAGGCTGCCGTCCTCCCAGCCGCGTAGCGCCTCGTCGACAAATTCGACGGTCTGCGCCACGCCGGTATGGCGCAGCACCGGCAGGTCGCGCATCGTGCCGGCGTCGCCGAGCATCTGGTCGAACATGGCGGGGGCATCGGCGAGGGTGAGCGGGCGTAGCCGCAGATAAGGCGTTTCCATGCTGTCGAGCGGGATGAAGCGCATGAGTCGGACTCCGAATGAGCGACGAACCCGCGCAGTGTGCGGCCGGCGTGTGACTTGCGCACGACGGGCCGCGAACCGGCGTAAGGGGGGGCGAAGCTGTCTCCGGCTTCGCTTCGGTACACACCGGTTCGCACTGTGGCCGCGAGTGTCGTACGCCGGCTGTAAGGTCGAACAGAATGCCTGTTCGACGTCCCGTCCCGCGCTTCGTCACTGCAGCGCGCATTGCTATCAGGAGCCTCGCACCATGCCGGATTCCCCGTCGATTTCACGCTCGAGCAGCACGCTGCCGCTCTCCAATGTTGGCACCCAGTCGTCGCCTGACAGCGGCGGCCGCCCACCTGTCGATGGGCAGGCGCATGCCAGTCAGCAGGCGGATGCGAGTCTCAGCCAGTTGGCCGCGAACGGCAGCGGCGCGGCAAGCGGCAAGCGCAAGGGCGCTTCTTTCGCGGCGAACAGCTCTTCAGCGGCGACCCGGCCTGCGGTGCCTCAGCAAGGTGTCGGCGCGATGCCGGGCGTCGGGCCGGGCAGCCCCGGCCGCTTTGGCGCGTTGGCGCAGGGCGGGCTGGCGCAGGGCGCGGCGAATGTGGCGACCAACACCACCGGTCTGGCCTCGGCAGGGTTGAACGTGCTGGGCGGCGTGATGCAACTGGAGCAGGCGGCGGTCAACCAGATCGCGGAGCTGTTGAAGCAGGGCGCGCGCAATATCGAAGAGGCGTCGAAGGGCTAAAGCGGGCTTAGGCCCGCAGCCAGAAAAACTCCCCGGAAGCGATGCCTTCAAACATCTCGTCGCTCGATTCGACGATGTTCTGCCGCCAGTAGCGGCCATGCTCCGCGTAGTGGGCGAGCAGATCGGCGAGCCCTTCGCCGTTCAGACCGTCGGCGAACGGCAAGCGCAGGACCAGCACCACGCCGCCTGTGTCCGTATCCAGTCCCAATTGCGCCTGGTCCTGCGCGTAGATCAGCAGGTTGGCTTCGAGCATGAGCCGGAAGATGACGAGCGTACGCCCGGCCGTCACCGTGCCGAAATGAAAATTCGCATACATCGCGTCGAGGTCGCGCTCGAAATAGTCGAGCCGCACGTCGAAGCCTTCGACCTCGATCGACCGTGTGCGCAGCACATGCTCCGCGTCGCCGAGACCGACGGTCGCGCACAGGTCCATGATCAGACTGGTGTAACGCTCGCTGCTCATCCTCGTACCTTGACTGGGCGATGCGCGCGGGGTCCGGCGCGCCGCGGACGTGAGCCGCGTGCCGCCTGCGGCGAATGCCGGGGACGTTGCAAATAGCACGGCCGTACCCCGCGCGAAGCGGGACCGGCCGTGTGCGGACCGCCGCCGACGGCGAGCGGCCCGCATCCGCGATGCCTAGCTGCCGCGCGAAGCATCCTTGACGTTGTTCGCGCCGCTCTTCGCGACGTTCGCCACCGATGCATACATGCTTTGCTCGACTTGCATCTGGGCGGACATCATCGTCATCTGGTCCATTTCCTGCGTGAGACCAGCCATCATTCCGCCTGCGCTTCCTACTGACATAAAAACCTCCAGTGACTATGGGTAGAGAGTGAGTGGCCTATATCGAGACCTGCCGCCGCGCCGGCTGCTCGTGAGAGCAGGCCGCCGCGGCAAGCGCGTTGCCCGCGGGGCCCGGTGCGTGGATGCGCACGAGGCTCGCGGTGTGCGGTCGCGTCGCCTGATCAGGCGTGCGCGCCGGCCTGTTTTTCCTGCAGCCGCACGATCACGCGCGACGCAGCGAGAAAGCCGCGATACAGCTTCGCCAGATTGTTGCGATCGAGGTCCGTTGCGCCCTGGGTTTCGCTGATGCGCTGCGCGGTTGCGTCGAGCGCCTGACGGATCGCTTCCACCTTCGGCGCGCCGTCCGGATCGGCGAGCGTCTTCTGCAAGTCGTTGAATTCGCTGGCGTGGGCTTCGAGTTGCTCGTACATGTCGATCTCCAGGTTGAACGGGGCGGTATGCGGATGTTGAATCAGCTGGACGGACCGCGCGGCTGCGCAGGTGGCAGCGTGGCGGGGTCGGGTAGCGGCACGACGCCGGCCGCGCTGCGGGCGACGGTGTCGTTGTCGACGACCGAGGGGTTGGCCGGGCTGATTCGATGCGGTGGGGTCGCCGCGGCCGCCGCATGCGCGGCTTGCGGGTTGCCGTTCGGGTCTGTATTGCCGTTGCCATTGCTATTGGCAAGCGCCGGGCCGCTTGCGCCCCCCGTAGCCGAAGCCGCGTTCGCCGCATCGCTTTCCGATGCCGGCGGATCGACCGCGTAGATATGCTTGACGCCGTCCGGCGTCTGCGCGTACCGGACGTCGTCGGAGGAAATCATTTCGGAGTACGACGCTGGGGTCGTATTGCCCGCGGCGACGTTAGCGTTCTCGGCGGCCTCGACCACCACGTTCTTCACGTTTGCGTCGAGATCCGCACGCACGCGCGCCAGCGCGGCGTCGAGATCGGCGCGGCTGCTGACGGCGCCGGTCACCGCGAAGTTGCCGTCGCCGAGATAGCGAACGTGAGCGCCGGCAACGCCGAGCGAATCCTCGATGCTGCGCGCGTCGTTCTGCGCGACGTCGTAATTGCGCGAGATGCCCGTCGTCGAAATGCGCGCGAGCAGGTTGCGTACGGCGTCGTCGTCCGCGGGGCTCGTGACCATGCCGGTCACCACCACGGTGCTGCCGACCGCGTGCGCCTGCAAACCGCTCACATGGGCCGCGGCCAATGCCTCGCTGACGCGCTGCGCGCGGTCGTCGGCATTGCGCGGCAGGGCGGCGCGGCTCATCTGCGTGGTGGTCAGCAGCGAACCGGCGATGATCACGATGCCGAGCACGAAGCACGCCACCACGGCGCCCACGTAACGGCGGCGTTTTTTGCGCTCCGCCGCGAAGCGCGCTTCGGCGGGGCGGGTCAGCAGCATCGACAGCAGATCGAGATCGGACGGCCACACGGCATCGTCCGCCCCGACGCACAGGATCATGTCGTCGAATTGCATCGGTACGAAGTCCACCAGCAGCACCACTTCTTCGGCGCCGGCCGGCTGCGCGTCCGCCGTGCCCGGCGCCTGCGCCAAGGCCACGCGTTGCGCGCTGACCACGCCGCTCGCGTCGACGTGCAGCAGCGCATCCGCGCCCCGCCAGTCGGTGAGGCGGATGTCGGCGTCGTCGTCGGCGCCGACACGGTGCGTGCCCGGCGTGAGCTGCAAATGCGCTCCCGCGTGAACGCCCGTCAGTATCCGCAGCAGTTTCATCGTGCTCGCACAAGGTGGGTGGGTGGACCGCCGGGGCGCGCGCGGCGCACGGCGCGAGCGGCCCGATCGACCTTAATGTAGCTGCCCGTCATGGCATGTCCCGCAGCGGATGCGAAGGCGCCGCATGGGATGCGAAGCCGCGCGGCAAACCGCCTAACGGCTGCCGCCGGGAAAGGCGCGGCGCGCGCCGGGTGGTGACGATGGCGAGGTCGAGGTCGAGGTCGAGGTCGAGGTCGAGGTCGAATACGGCTGCGCCGCGCCGGGCGCTGCCGCATGGCCGCTTGTTGCCGCGGCCGGCTGCGCCGTGCCGGAATCGAGCGCACCCGCGGAGGTTCCAGGCGTTTGCGCCGCCCCCGGCCCCGCCGACCGGCCGAGCGCGCCACCCCGCAGCGCGCACAACGTGTCGATCGAGCGGGCGAGTTGCGGCGCATTGGACGGTTTGTCGGCGTGCAGCCATAACAACGGAAACAGCAGGTTGAAACGCTGCACCCGTTCCGGCGCCGGCAGTTGGGTAACACTCTGGCGAGCACCCCCGGATACCGGGCCGCCGGCGCGCTCACGCAACGCGGCCACACCGCACCCGGCCCCCGGTTGTGACGCCGCAATGCTGCCGATTTTCTGCTGCACGCCAAGCAGGTCGATCGCCTGTTCCAGCACGCATGCGTCTAGCGGTATCTGTGGATTGCCGGCCAACTGCTCGCGCAGGTTCAACATATCGGTGCGCCATGCGTCGCGCACCGCCGCGGCGCGCGCGATTTCCTGGCCCGGCTGCGCGTACTGCGCAGCGATCGCGTCGAGCCGGCCGGGCGGCGGAGGCGGCACTGCGCCGCGGTCGCCGCGCGCCTTGATCGCGGGCGCCGCGCCGGCATCATGCTCGTCGCCGTGATCGCCTTGTGAATGATTTCCGCCGCCGCCACGCCCGCCGCCGTCGCGGTTGACCTTCTGGCCCTCGGCATGATGCGCTTCGGCGTCGTCCGGGCCGTCGTCGTCGAGCGCGGCGCTGTTGCCGCGCTGCTTCTTCGCGGCGCGCCGCTTGCGCGCCAGCTGATCCGCCATTCTCTTTGCGCGGACCGAGCTCACCGACGGACCACGCTGGGCGTCGCTGCCATAAGTGAAATTGGTGGTGCCGCGATAGAGCGCCGCGAACTGCGCACCGTTGCGCGCACCTTGCGCGTTGGCGGCTTTCTGCTGCGCCTGGGCGACGTGCTGCGCCTGGGCCGCGGCCGTCTCGCTGCCTTGATGAGAGATGCGGCTCATGTCGATCGCCTCGCGGGTGGCTCAGGCAGTGCGCCGCTTTACAGCGGCACGGCCGCCTGCATCATTTCGTTGGCGAAGTGCAGGATCGCCGCGCACGACAGCGGCGCGGCGACCACGATCGCCACCGTCACCGCGATCAGCTTGACCGCGTGCGACAGCGTCTGGTCCTGCATCGACGTGATCGCCTGCAGGAACGACACGCCTAGCCCGACCACCGCCGCGACGATCACCGCCGGCAGCGAAACGGTCAGGCACAGCAGCATGCCCTCGGTGGTGAACCGGATCAGCGAATCGATTTCCATATGAGTTTTCCTGCGTGTTTTCCGGCTGATTGTCCTGATGCGTGACTTCGGGAACCGCGCTACCTGTAGGACATCACGAGACCGTGGATCAGCGTCGACCAGCCGTCCATCACGACGAACAACAGCAGCTTGAACGGAATCGCGACGTTGGTCGGCGTGACCTGATTGAGGCCCATCGCGAGCAGCACGTTGGCGATGATCAGATCGATGACGATAAACGCGATGTACAGCAGAAAGCCGATCTTGAACGCGTCGGTCATTTCCGTCAGCGTGAAGGCGGGCGCGAGCACGATCAGATCGTCTTCCTTGATCTGCGCGGCTTCGTCCTTCGGCCACACCACGGAAGCGGAGCGCAGGAAAAAGCGTTTTTCGCGCTCGTTCGTGTGCTTGACGAGGAACGCGCGGAACGGCTCGCGTGCCGCGCCGAACGCCTGGATCAGCGCCTGCGAAGGTTGCGCCGCGAGCTGCTGGCCTTCGAGCGATTTTTCGGCGAGCATGCCTATCGGTGCCATCACGTAGATGGAGACCAGGATCGCAATGCCGTTGAGCACCATGTTCGGCGGCACTTGCTGCACGCCGAGCGCATTGCGCAGCAGCCCCAGCACCACGACGATCTTCGCGTAAGACGTGACGACCATGGCAACGAAGGGCAGCAGGCTGATCGCGACGACGACCAGCAGCAGCCCGGTGATATCACTGAATTGGACCATGCCTGTGCGCCATGCGAATGATGCGGATACCGAGATGCTCGCCGACCGTTACCAGCTCGCCATAGCCGATGGTCTGTCCGTGCGCGACGAGCCGCAACTGGGCGTCCGCCACGGGCACCGGCAGCTCGAGCACATAGCCGGGGCCGAGTGTCGACAATTGGGCGAGCGGTAGCGCCACCGTGTCGATCTCGAACTGCACCGGCAGCTCGAGTTCGCCGATCCGAATGGGATCGGCGGGGTCGTCGATGGCGAGCCCGGCGTCGGCGCTCGCCGGGTCCAGCTCTTCTGACATGTTCGGCTCCTTGACGATGACGAGCGACGGCCCGTCGATTTCCACAGCGGCACACAAACGGGTGAGCCCAGGGGTTCCCCACGCGGCGACGGCACGTGGCCGCGCATGGGAAGCAGATAAGTCGTTCGAGGCATCGAGCAGCGTTGCATCGAGCGAAGGGAAGGTGGCGCGCAGCAGCACGTCGCCCGGTTCCAGCGCGTTCAGCGTGTCGACGGGCAAGCGCTTGAGCCCGAGAATCAGGCAGCCGGGGACGGCGAGGTCGAAGGCGGTTCGGGTTGCCTGAGCGAAGGATGCGGAGGTTTCGACCGATGTGGATGACGCGCCCGGAACATCCGCGGCGGGCGCCTCGGCTGATGGCGCCAAAGCAGTGGGTTCGGTACGCAATAGGCGGTCGAGCAGGTCGTAGCACGCGGGATCGGCGCTGAGCGCGATCCGATGGCGGCGTTCATCGAGTGCGAACGAAAGCGCCACGACAGGCGAAACGTCTGAAGCCTCGCCCGTTGGCCTGCGCGTCGAAATCGCGTCGCTCAGGTGGCCACGGCGAACCGCTATGACGCGTGGATCCCTGAAGCCCGCGCGGATCAATCGCTCGAACAGCGGTTCCAGCACGACGCCGGCAACCGCGTGGCGCAACGCGACGTCGGTGGGCGGCTTCTCTGCAAGTGCGTCGCTGTCCGGCCACGCGGCGATGGCGAGCGCCGGACAGGCGTGCAGGTCGAGGGCCACGCGCACGGCGACGGCGGATATGGCGTTCTGAGGCGCGAACGTCAGTTCGATGACGCCGGGGTCCGCATAAGCCGCATCGACGCTGTGTGTATCGACCAAGGCCGCTTGCCATTCAGTGACGCCGAGCGCCGCATGTAGATATCCGGCGACGCGCGCATCGCAGAGCGTGCGTGTCACGCGAGCGGCGGCGGGCGTGACCGCAGGCAAACGCAGCGGCGCGATTGGCGCGACAGATGCGATTGGTGCGATCGGTGCGATCGAAGCGACCGGCGCTACAAAAGCGACCGATGCAACCGATGCAACCGATGCAACCGATGCAACCGATGCAACCGGCGCTCCGGTAACCCCCACGTCACCCGCAATACGTGCCATGTCCGCTCGCCGCGCACGCGCGGCATGCGGATCGGTCGCGGTTTCGTCTTCGGTTGTCGGCTCGTCGAGCGGATAGGCCATGCGTAGGGAATCTGTCACCAGACCGTGAGTTCGATTTCGCGGGCTTCACCCCACGCGCGCAGCAACGTGTCGAGTTCTCGTTCGAGCAGTGCGCTGTGTTCCAAGAGTAGTTGCCTCGTCGCCGTATCCGGCGTGTCGAACCGAAGCTGCAGACTGAAACGCGAAAGCGTCAGATACAGCGTGGTCTGCGGCAGCAGTGTCCGATCGAGCGGCAGCTGCACTTCCCAGTTGCCGGCTTCGGCAATCGAAGGATCGCCGCAGAACGCGCCGATCTCCCGCGCAAGCGAGCCGAGCAGTTGCACGAAGCGCTGCTGCTGCCGGTAGACGGCGGTCACGACCGGCGCCGCGGCATCGGTGACGCGCGCGCCGATCGCCAGACGCTCGGGCGAGGGCATGCCAGCCGCGCCTGAAGAATCCGCGTGAGCGCCGCAGGCGACGTTCGCGGAAGCGTCCGCGCCCGCATCGCCGCCGCTGTGCGCGAACGGGCGCGGTGCGGGCGGCGCAGTCGCCTGCGCGCCGACTTCCAGGGCGTCGTCGTCACCGCCTTGCGAGCCTGCATGCGCATCGGTATTCGCATTGCCGGTGAGCCGCTGCAATGCACGCCGCCGTCCGAGCAGCGACGCATAGTCGAAACCCCGTCCACCCAGCCGACGCGATCCCATGGATGCGTCGGTTTCATCGGGCGTCTCACTGTCCGCCTCGCCGGGAATCACGCGCACGTGGCGCGAAACGATATGCGTCATTGCGACGGCCTCAGATCGACACGCGGCCGAGCGGCCGCAATTCGACGTGCTCGCCGAGTTCCTGATACGAATACACCGCGAGCCAGCCGAGCCGCGCCTCGATCATGCGCCGCACGTAACGGCGAATATCCATCGACGTCACCAGCGCCACCCCTTCGCGCGGCGCGGCGCCCACGAAGGACTGGATCTTGTCGATCAGCAAGGTGGCTTCGTCGGGCGGCAAGGCGAGGAAATTGCCGGTCGGCGTCTGCTTGATCGACTGACGGATATGCTGCTCCACCGGCATGTCGAACAGCACCGCCGACAAGGTTCGCGCGCCGCTCGCGGCACGATGCGCGAGAAAGCGCGAGAGATCGCCGCGCACGTATTCTGTGAGCATCAGCATGTCCTTCTCTTTCGGTCCCCACGCGATCAGACTCTCCATGATCGTGCGGACATTGCGGATCGAGATCTGCTCTTCGAGCAGGCGGCGCAGCACGTCGGCGATCCGTTGCGGCGGCAGCACCTTCTGCACTTCGGCAACGAGGCCCGGATAGTCGCCCGCCAGCTGATCGAGAATCCACTGCACTTCCTGAATGCCGAGAAAGAGCGGCGCGTGGCGCCGCATCAGCGCCACCGACGCATGCGCGAGAGCCTGTTCCGCACGCCATACCGGTGTTTTGGGCGGCACCGCGCGCTCTTCGAGCCAGCGCGTCGGCGTGCCGCTCGTGTCGAGCGGCGGTCCCGGTTCGCTTTGAGCGATGAGCGCGTCCATGGCCCGGCTTTCTTCGCTCGTGAGCGTGACTGGTGCGGCCGAATGCGCGAGCAGGCTGGCTTCGGGCAACATCACTTTGCCGGCGGGGAGTTCGAGCGTGAGTTGCGGCACATCGTGCACGAGGATCTGGCAGGTGGAGGGCGGCAGCGCGGCATAGGTCCACATGGTAATGCCTGGAAACGGCAGGCCGAGTTCTTCCTGCAAGCGCGCGCGTTCGGTTTCGAACGACTTGTCGAGTGCCGGCATGGTCAGCCGGGCGACCAGGTCCGGCGCGATGCGAACGCCGAGCGGGCAGGTGAACTGCGGTGCGCGCGCGAGAATCGCGGGCACGTCGATCTTCGAACCCGAGCGTTGCATGGCGTGCAGCGATTCGCGTTCGTGGTTCTGCTGCTGCGGCTTCTTTGCGTTCAGACGCCATGCGGTAAAGGCGAGTGTGCCCGCGAGCAGCAGGAAGAGCGCGGCGGGAAAGCCGGGCACCGCGGCAAAGCCCAGCAGCAGTACGGCGGCGAAATACAGCGCGCGCGAACTGGAACCGAGCTGGCGGCCGATCTCGTCGCCGAGCGAGCCGGGCTTGAGCTGCCGTTCATCCGCGACGCGCGTGATCATCACGCCGGCCGCCACCGACAACAACAGCGACGGAATCTGCGACACCATTGCATCCCCGACCGAGAGAATCGAAAAGCGATTCGCCGCTTCGCCCGCGCTCATGTTGTGATAGGCCACACCTACCGCGATCCCCGCGACGATATTGATCATCGTGATGATCAATCCGGCGATCGCATCGCCTTTGACGAACTTCATCGCCCCGTCCATGCCGCCGTGCAACTGGCTTTCGACGGCGAGCGTCGCGCGTTTGCGGCGCGCTTCTTCCGCGGTCAGCAGATTGGCGCGCAGGTCGGCGTCGATACTCATCTGCTTGCCCGGCAGCGCGTCGAGCGTGAAGCGCGCGCCGACTTCGGCGACCCGCTCCGAACCCTTCGCGATCACGATGAATTGCACCGTGGTGATGATGACGAACACCACCAGCCCGACCACCAGATTGCCGCCCACCACCAGTTCGCCGAAGCTCTCGATGATATGGCCGGCCTCCGCATGCAACAGAATCGACTTGGTCGACGCGATGTTCAGCGACAGCCGGTACAGCGTGGTGAACAGCAGCAGCGAAGGAAATGCCGAGAGCGACACCACGTCCGGCACATACATGGTCACCATCAGCAAGGTCACGCTGATCGTGATATTCACGCCGAGCAGAATGTCGATCAGCGTCGGCGGCAGGGGCAGGATCATCAGCGAAATGATCGCGACGATCAGCGCCACGATGCCGATTTCACCGCCGGCAGGAAGTTTCAGCGTCTTCAGCATGGTGGGTCTCGTCAGTGGAGGGCGGGCGGCGGACCGGGCAGGTGCGTTGCGGAGGGATCGGCAGGCGCTGCGGCGTCAACGGCCGGCTCGCCCGACGCGCGGCGCGCGCCGATCGCATCGACCCAGCGCAGAATCGCCGCGACCGTCTCGAACAATTCTTCGGGAATCGGCTGATCGACGCCGACCTTGTACAGCGCCCGCGCAACAGGCGGATTGCCGATGATCGGCACGCCCGCGTCGCGAGCCGCACGGCGCAACTCGGCGGCGTGCTCGTCCATGCCTTTGGCGATCACGCGCGGCAGCGGATGTTCGTCGGGCGCGTAGCGCACGGCCACCGAATAGTGAGTGGGATTGACCACCATCATGTTGGCCATGCCGACTTTCGATTGCGGCGGCGCATTCAGCATTTCGCGCGCGAGGCGCCGCCGTTCGCCCTTGATGCGCGGATCGCCTTCCTGATTCTTGTGCTCGCGTTTGACCTCGTCTTTCGACATCTTCATCTTCTTGAGGAACATGAAGCTTTGCAGCTTGACGTCGGCGGCGCCGACCAGCACGAATACGGCCGCGGCCACCATGAAGAGTTTGATCAGCAGGTCCCAGAACATGCGCGCGAGTTCCGGCAGGGGCTGATACAGCGAGCCGACGATCAGTGGAAAAAGCCACTTGATGGTTTGCCACATCACGCAGAACACGATCACCGCCTTGACGATCATCTTCGCGCACTCGATCAGCGTGCGAACCGAGAAAATCCGCTTGAGGCCCGCCATCGGGCTGACGGCCTTCGGATCGGGCGTGATCGGTTTGGTGGCGATCTGCATGCCGACCTGGCCGATCGAACCGGCGATCGCGGCGAGCGCCGCAATGCAGATGCACGGCACGATCGCCGACAGCGCGAGGCCGCCGATCCTGTAGAACTGCGTCTGCAGATTGGTCAGAGAATGATCGCCGTTCACGAAGCCCGTGGCGATCAGCACCGCTTCGCGCATCGCATCGCTGAAGTGGCTCGCGCCGGCCATCAGCAACAACACGACCGCCGACATCGAGATCGAATCGGTCAAGTCGCTGCTGCGGGACACCTGACCGTCCTTGCGCGCGTCCCGCAGCTTTTTCTGGGTTGGCTCTTCGGTCTTTTCGTCGCTCATGTCGGCTCGGGCGCAATGGGAAGAAGGGCGTGGGCGGGCGGGGCAGGCGGCGGGTTCACGCATCGAGCGCGAGGCAGGCGCCGCTTATTCCGCCTGACGATAGCGCCCGCTGTCTTCGCGCGAGCCCGTCGAAGCGAAGCGGGCGCGCGCATTACGAAGCGGGCGTTCGGCTTCGCATCGCATGCGCTCACTTCGCATCCAGCGGCTTGCCGCCGCGTGCCGGTTGCTATGTTTGCGTCATCCCTTCCGACCGGCTGCAAACGGCCCGGTCGGCCTCAACGCTTCTGTCAGGAGCCCCTCGCCATGACCGTCAGCACGCCGGAATATCTGAACTGCAGCCCCGATGTCGTCGGCGGCCTGATCGAAACCGTGTCGACCGCGTTGCTCAGCAATTTCCCGAAGGTGTCGGCCGACCCGTACGACATCGAACTCGTGCTCGACGCGCTGCGTGTGCTGCGTCCGCGGGTTGCCGAGATCGACACGCTCGACGGCATTTTGCATATGGTGCGCGGCCACTGGGACGACGCTATCCACGTGCTGCGCCAGGTCGGCGAGAACGCGCCGCGCTTCGGCTACGCCAAGGCGCTGCTCGCGTTCTGTCTCTCCGCGAAGGGCGACCCCGACTGGAAGCAATGCGCGAGCGAAGCCATGGAAAACAATCCGACACGCGACACGCAATCGCTGGTTCGCGCGCTCGAAGCGCGCGAAGACCTGCTTAACGCAATGAAGGTGAAGCGCGCCGGCGGCCAGTTCGTCACGCCGAAATCCGTGGAGGCGCTGGCGGAGTTCGACGCGCAAACGACCGGGCATGTCGAGTCCGAAGTCCAGCCGGGCGCTCAGTCCGCGCCGGTCTCGCCCGCGCCGGTCACTGCCGATTACGCGCACCAGTCCTTCCTGCGCGCCTGATTTTCGCCGCCAAGCCGCGACTGGTTTTTCCACCTGTTTCCGGAGCCGCACATGACTGTCAATGCCACCACGACCGCCTTGCAGGCCTCGCTCGAGCAGATGTCGCAAGGCGCGGGCGCCGCGCCGGCCGCGCAGAGCACGCCCGAACTGGCCGACAAGTTCCAGTCGCTGATGCAGAAGGCGCCGATGAGCGCGCCCGCCACGCCGCAGCAGGACGGCACCGCGGTCGCCTCGAAGCTGGTGGCGTCGCAGGACGCCGAGTTGCAGCACACCGTCAACGATGCGCTGCAACTCGCCCAGCAGGCGCCGACCATGACCATGAACGAGATGAGCGCCGGCACGATCCGCATGACGCTCGAACTCGCCAGCACGCAACTCGACCTGGAAGCGAAGATGGGCGTGGTGGATTCGTCGAAGTCGGCGATCGAAACGCTGATGAAGAACCAGTAGCGCACCTGCGCACGCCACCCCGCCGGTGGCGCAGCGCCTGCGCGAACCCTGAGCACTCGATGCGAGACGCCGCCACCATGTTCGACCGCCTGCCGATTCGCCGCCGCGCCACACCGTTCGTCTGCGTGCTCGCGTTATGCGTGCTGCTGAGCGGCTGCAAGAAAGAGCTGTACGGCAACCTGTCCGAGCAGGACGTCAACGAGATGGTGGTCGCGCTGCTGGAGCGCGGCGTGGATGCGTCGAAAGATACGTCGGATGCGGGCAAGACCTGGTCGCTCGACGTCGACGACGCGCAGATGGTGCGTGCGATGGAAGTGCTGCGCGCGCGCGGTCTGCCGCACAACAAGTTCGACGATCTCGGCGCGCTGTTCAAGAAAGACGGTCTGGTGTCGACGCCGACCGAGGAGCGCGTGCGCTTTATCTACGGCACCTCGCAGGAGCTGTCGTCGACCTTGTCGAAGATCGACGGCGTGCTGGTCGCACGCGTGCAGATCGTGTTGCCGAACAACGACCCGCTGGCGCAGACCATCAAGCCTTCGTCGGCGGCGGTGTTCATCAAATATCGGCGTGACTCGGACATTGGCGCGCTGGTGCCGCAGATCAAGACGCTCGTCATGCATAGCGTGGAAGGGCTCACCTACGATCAGGTCAGCGTGACGGCGGTCGCGGCGGACCCGGTCGAATACTCGCAACTGCCGCAGAGCAATGGCATGCCCGCGTGGCTGATGGGTGTGCTCGCCGGCGTGGTCGTGCTCGTCGCGACCGCGCTGCTGGTGCTCGCGCGCCGTGGCGTACTGGCGGGGCGGCCGGGCGGTAGGACGGGCGGCGAAACGGGCGGCAAAACGGGCGGTGCTGCGACGGGGGGGCATGCAACGGGCGAGCCCGCGAGCGGCCGCATGGCTGGATTGCTCGCGCGTTTGCGCCGTCTGCGCCCCGCGAACTGATCCGGCGAAGCGGCTGCGATGAACGCCCCGACCGATTTGCCTTTCATGCGGGTGGCCGCGGCGCTCGACTGCTATCGCCGCAACCTTGCGAGCGTGGCGCGCTGGGCCGATCCGTCCTGGAGCGCCGCCTTGCTCGGCGCCAATGCGGTGCAGTTGCAACACTGGCAGGGCGCGCTCGAGCGTGCCGGCGCAGCAGCCGTCGAAGCCTGTTCCCATGCCCTCGCCGATGCCGCCGGCGTCAGGCCGCCTGCGTTCGCCTCGCTGACTCATGCCGCGCTGAAGCCCTCGCCTGCGGGCACGGCTCAGCCCAATGCGGTGCTGCTCGACGTGCTGCCGGTCGGTCACGCACTCCGGGTTCTGCGCATGCGCGCATTGTCGTTCCGGCGCGCCGAGGTCCGCCGTTTGATCGACAAGCGCACGCGATCGCAACTCTCGGAATGGACGGGTGTGGGCATCGACCGCCTCACTCAGGACGCCCATCTCGCCGATGCGCCCGATATCGCACGATTGGCCGCGCGGGCGGCGATGCCGCCGTTGACGGCACTGGATGCCGGCACGCTGGCGGCGGAAGGCTGTGCGTTGCTCCTGCGTGACCTGGGCCGGGTCAACGCAGCAAACGGTGCAGGCAGTGCGAACGACAGCATGCGTGTGGCGTTTCCCTTGCTGAGGCTCGCGTTGCCGCGCGCGCTGCTCACGCCGGCATGGCTCGCGTGCGTGCCCGACGAGCTCGACGCGCCCGGTTCCGCAAGGTTATTCGCGCGTCTATCCGATCTGCTACCGGAGTTTGCATGGCTATTTGGTTGAAGCACGCGCGCTCCGCCCTGGGCGATATCGACGTCTGTGGTTCGTCAGCCCGGGTCGGCGCGGCCGCCGATGTGATTCCCCGTGCGACCTTCGGCGAACTGGTCTCGATCGATGCGGCGTATGCGGCGCTCGCCGCCGATCGCGATGCGCTGCTTGCGAGCGCGCGCGAGGAGGCGGCGAGCATCGTCGACGCGGGGCATGCGCGGGCCGCAGCCATCGCCGAACAGGCGCAGCGCGAATACGACACCGCCAGCGAGCAGGGCTATCGCGACGGCTGCGACCGCGCGCTCGCCGACTGGATGCAGCGTCTCGCCGACGTCGCGGACGCGCAGAGCCAGTTGCAGATCCGCATGCGCGAGCGGCTCGCGCAGATCGTCGCGTCGGCGGTCGAGCAGATCGTGCGCGTGGAGCGGCACGAGGCATTGTTCGAGCGCGCGCTCGCCACCGTCGACCGCATCGTGGAAGGCGCGACCTACCTGCGTGTCGCGGTCCACCCCGACGACTATGCCGAGGCCAAGGCCACCTTCGACCGGCTTGCCTCGCGCTGGCGCGATCTCGGTCAGCCCATACCGCTTTCGGTGATGGCGGACAAGCGGCTCGAGCCCGGCAGTTGCGTGTGCGAGTCCGACTTCGGCACCGTCGACGCGAGCCTCGATACGCAATTGCGCGCCATGCGCAGCGCCGTGTCGCGTGCGCTGAAACGCTCGGTCGAAGAAGCCGATGCGCAAGGTGAAGAGCGGGCGCGCGTCGATGCGGATAACGACGCCGACGACTACGAGAGTCGCGCTGACGGGGAAGCGGCATGAGCACGCCGTGGTTCACCCGGACGATCGATTTCGACCGGCTTACCGACGAGATCGAACGCGAGATTCTTGCTGTTCCGGGCGTGACGCGCACCGGCAAAGTACTGGAGGTGATCGGCACGCTGATCAAGGTGGCCGGTCTCGATCTGTCGCTCGGCGAGTTGTGCGAATTGCGCGCGCCGAACGGCACGTTGCTTCAGCATGCCGAGGTGATCGGCTTCACACGCGAGGTCGCGCTGCTCTCGCCGTTCTCGCGCCTCGAAAACATTTCGCGCTCAACTCAGGTAATCGGTCTCGGCCGCTCGCTCGCGGTGAAAGTCGGCGACATGTTGCTCGGCCGCGTGATCGACAGTCTCGGCGAACCCGTGGATGGCGGCCCCCCGATTCATTCCGACACGCTGCGGCCGATTTTCGCGGCGCCCCCCGATCCGATGAGCCGCCGCATGATCGAGGCGCCGTTGCCGACCGGCGTGCGCGCCGTCGACGCGATGATGACGCTCGCCGAGGGCCAGCGTATGGGCATTTTCGCGCCGGCCGGCGTCGGCAAGAGCACCTTGCTCGGCATGTTCGCGCGCGGCGCTTCGTGCGACGTCAACGTGATCGCGCTGATCGGCGAGCGCGGTCGCGAAGTGCGCGAGTTCGTCGAGCTGATTCTCGGACCCGAGGGCATGGCGCGCTCGGTCGTGGTATGCGCGACCTCGGATCGTTCGTCGATGGAGCGCGCCAAAGCAGCCTACGTCGCGACCGCGATTGCCGAGTACTTTCGTGACCGCGGTCAGCGCGTGCTGCTGATGATGGATTCGCTGACGCGCTTCGCGCGCGCCGGCCGCGAGATCGGTCTCGCGGCCGGCGAGCCGCCCGCAAGACGCGGCTTCCCGCCGTCCATCTTCGCCGAATTGCCGCGCTTGCTGGAACGCGCGGGGATGGGCGAGACCGGCTCGATCACCGCGCTCTACACGGTGCTCGCCGAAGACGACAGCGGCAGCGATCCGATCGCCGAAGAAGTGCGCGGCATTCTCGACGGCCATATGATTCTGTCGCGCGAGATCGCGGCGAAGAACCAGTACCCCGCGATCGACGTGCTCGGCAGTTTGTCGCGCGTCATGCCGCAGGTCGTGCCGGACGGCTACGTGCAGGCTGCGGCACGGATTCGCGAACTGATGGCGAAGCATCGCGAGGTGGAGATGCTGTTGCAGATCGGCGAGTATCAGCCCGGCTCCAATCCGCTCGCCGACGAAGCCATCGGCAAGGCCGATGCGATCAGGGCGTTTCTGTCGCAGCGCACCGACGACTACGCCGCGCCGGGCGACACCGAAGCGCTGCTGTACGAATTGAGCGGGCTCGGCTGATGGCCGCAGGATCGATGGGCATGCAGCAGCGGCGCATCGTCGCGCTCGAGCGATCGTGCACGCGGCGCCGGCGTCTGGACGAAACCTTGCGCGCGACGCTTGCGGCGCAGCGCAATGTGCAACTTCAACTCGAAGCCGCGCGTGATGCCAAGGCCGAGCGACACGCGCACGAGGCCGGCGTGCTGCAGTTCTACCAGCATCGCATGGACGGCATGATGACGGGCAGCGAGCCGTTCTCGCTCGACGATCTGAACAACTGCCGTTTGTATATCGGCGTGGTGAGCGACCGGTTGCGCCTACTCGAAACGGAACTCGCGCAGGCCGAAGCCGCGGTAAAGAGCAATAGCGCCGCGATCGCGCAGACGCAACGCGACATCGCGCTGAATCAAGGCCGCATCGATTTATGCGGCGAGCGGATTCGCGAGATTCGCCGCGTTCAGGACAATGCCGCCAGCGACGCGAGCGACGAGGAGGCTGAAGAAACCGCGCTGGCGCGACGTTTTCAGGCGCGCGGAGCGCACCCATGAACGACATCTTTTCCGCGCTGCCGCAACTCGGCACGCTGCTCGTCGGCTACATCACGTTGATCGGCGTGTGCTCGCTGCGCCTGTTCATCGTGATGTTCATCTTCCCGCCGACCGCGGACGGTTTGCTGCAAGGCGTGGTGCGCAATGCCGTGGTCGTGCTGTTCAGCGCCTATGTCGCTTACGGTCAGCCCGTCGCGTTCATGCAATCGCTGCACGGCGTCATGCTGCTGGAAGTGGGGTTGCGTGAAGCGCTGATCGGACTCGTGATCGGCTTTGCGGCCTCGGTCGTGTTCTGGGTCGCGGAGGGCGCGGGCACCTATATCGACGACCTGACCGGCTATAACAACGTGCAGATCACCAATCCCACCCGTCAGGAGCAATCGACGCCGACCGCCACGCTGCTCGGACAGATCGCCGCCGTCGCGTTCTGGGCGCTCGGCGGCATGACCTTTCTGCTCGGCACGCTGTACGAGTCGTATCACTGGTGGCCGATCGTGTCGGCGGGGCCGAACGTATCGAACATACTCGAATCGTTCGTGCTCACGCAGACCGACACGCTGATGCAAACCATTGCCAAGCTCGCCGCGCCGATGATGTTCATTCTGCTGCTGGTCGATTTCGCCTTCGGCTTTGCCGCGAAGTCCGCCTCGAAGCTCGATCTGATGACACTCAGTCAGCCGGTCAAGGGCGCGGTGACGGTGTTGATGCTGGCGCTATTCGTCGGCATCTTTGTCGACCAGGTGCGCGATCAGGTGACCTTGCGCGGTCTCGAAGCGCAGTTTCGCGTACTGAACGAAATGACGAAAACGCCGGCCCCTTCGGCGACACCGAACGCACCGAACGCATCGGGCACGCCGAACCTTGCGACGCCGTCAGGTAAGCCTTGAGCTTGTGTTGAGAATACGTGGCGAAACGGGGCTGCGCGGCCGCATCGATGCAAAACTCAAACCTTCTCAAATGCGCCGCAAATATCAGATTAATTGAAACTTCGCTTCAGGCGGCTCGCTACATTGACTCCACTCGACGCATCGCGCATGTCGCTTGCGACGCGTTCCCGCACTCAGAGGAGTCGTCCATGTTCTCGATGCTTTACTTCCCCGTGGTATCCGCGCTCGCGACGCCCGCACCGTCTGCTCACCCGGCATTGTCCAGCCGTTTTCTCGAGACGTTGCTCGACGGCAAGCTGAACGCCGCGAGCCAGCTCGCGAGTCGCTGGGCCGACGAAGCGGGTCACGCCGAATTCGCCCCGCATGCGCTGCAACTGCACGCCGACATGCAACTGATGCTCGGCATCGAAGTCGAGGCCGAGGAGAACTACCGTCGTTCGCAAAAGCTGAGTCGCTCGTCCAAGCATGCCATTCGTACCGCGTCGTGCCGCAACGCCGCCTGGCAGGCGTTTTTCCGGCATCGCCTCGGCACAGCGCTGGCGTGCTTTTCACGTGTGGCCGATGAGCCCGGCATCGAACCGGCGCGCGCCGTGGAAGCGCACTTCGGCATTGTCTGCGTGCTCTACGAACTGGGCCGCACGAGCGAAGCCGCCGACGCCATCGACGATCTCGTTGAACGGGTGGAGCGCGATCTCGACGATGCAGCGGGTCATTGGCACGCGTTGCTCGGCACGCTGCGCTTCGACCTCGCCGTGCAGATGGAAGTGCGTAACGCGACGGCGTTGCGCGATCATGTCTACTGGCAATCGGGCTTGTCGAGCGAACGCGTGCCGCGGCCGGGCCGGGGTGCCGATGCAAGCGTGGACAGTCTCGCGCGCGCGGTGTTCGGCGTACGCTCGCCGCTGCTGCGCGCGCGCATCGACTACCTGCAGCAACTGCGTCTGGCCGCCTGCGCGGATCGTGACGCGATCGGCGCATTGCAGCAGCATCTGCACTGGTCGCGCGAGCAGGGAATCGGCGACTATCAGCGCACGCTGCGCCTTGAAATCGCGCTGGCGACGCTGGCGGGCGCGGCGCCTCATCTGGCCTGCTCGATTCTCGAACCGCTGCATCAGATCGGCCGCAACGGCACCACCGGCCACCGTCAACTCGAATATCTCTACTGCAGCGCCAAAACGCGCCAGGCCGAAGGCCGCGCGCAGGAGTCGCTGCAACTCTATAGCCGCTATGCGCTCGTGGCCATGCAATGCCTGCGCGAAGATTCGCAAACGCGCGCGCCGTTCCTGCAGCGCGGCGCGAAGGCCTCGCCCCAGCTCGACGATGTCGGCGCGCGTCTGCCGGCCAAGTATCGCCGCGCATACAGCTACGTGCTCGACAACCTCGACCGGCGTGATCTGTCGGTTCGGGAAGTAGCGGCCGAGATCGGCGTGACCGAGCGCGCGTTGCAAAGCGCGTTCAAGAATTTCCTCGGCCTGTCGCCGACCGAACTGATCCGGCGTCAACGCATGGAGCGGATTCGCGCGGAACTCACCGACCGGTCGTATTCGAGCGATCGCGGCGTGTTGGGCGCCGCGAGTAAATGGGGCGTGCAAAACCGCTCGACGCTCGTCAACGGTTATCGCAAGCAGTTTCATGAAGCGCCGTCCGAGACGCTCGAGCGATAGCGCCGTCGCGCTTGCGGCTCGGGTTGCTGCTCCGGTTGCGCTGCGGCGCTCGCGGTTTTTTCCATCACCCTCACACAGTCGACTCCATGAAATCGAAGACGCTGTTCTGCGCCGCGTGGCTCGCGGCGTCCCTCACGTTGAGCACGCTGCAACCCGCCAGTGCGGCGCCCGTGCGGTGGCGCGGTACGACGGTGCATATCGCCGTCGAAGGCAAGGATCTCAAAGACGTGCTGCGCGATTTCACCGCGAGCCAGGGCGTGGCCGCGTCGATCGCGGGCAATGTTCAGGGCGCGGTGACGGGCCGCTTCGACATGTCGCCGCAGCGCTTTCTCGACACGCTGGCGTCGACGTTCGGTTTCGTCTGGTTCTATGACGGCAGCGTGCTGTCGATCAGCAGCGCCAACGACGTCACCCACCAGGTGATCAAGCTCGATCACGCATCCGCTTCCGATCTGCGAGCAGCGTTGCATACCATGAGTGTCGACGACGCGCGCTTCCCGGTCGTCTACGACGAGAGCGCGGGCACGGCGATCGTCAACGGTCCGCCGCAGTATGTGCAGATGGTGAGCGAGATCGCAAAACGCCTCGACGACAATGCGAGCCGCCGCAGCGGCTCGGTGATTCGCGTGTTCAAGCTCAAGCACGCATGGGCCGCCGATCACAAGGTGCAGATCGACGGCAACACGATCACCGTGCCGGGTGTGGCCACCGTGCTGTCGAACATGTATCACGCCAGGCAGGAGAAGGGCGGCGGTCAGTCGCAGACCTCGGTAGCGCCGAACATGCAGCGCGTGCCGGCCATGAACGACGTGGGCGGAGGCAATAGCGGCGGCGGCCAGCTGAACCCGCCGTTGCCGCCCAATATGGCCGACGGCCAGGGTGGGGCGCTCGGCGGGCTGGTCGGTAATGCGCAGCCGTCCAACTACGGCAGCACCGGCAACGTCGGCTACGCGAATGCGCCTGGTGCTTCGCAGGCGAGCCCGCCGAGCGGCGGCGATCTGACCTTGCCGATCATGCAGCCCGATCCGACCACCAACTCGGTGCTGATCCGCGATACGCCGCAGCGCATCGACCAGTACGCTTCGCTGATCGATCAGCTCGACACGCGGCCCAAGCTGATCGAGATCGAAGCGCACATCATAGAAATCGACGACGACGTGCTCGCGCAAATCGGCGTGGACTGGCGCGCGCATAACAGTCATCTCGACTTCCAGACCGGTACCGGAACGTATCAGCAGAACAGCTACGCGAACGGCTCGATCAACCCGAACTTCGGCACCACGACACTCGCCGACGGCACCACGGTGGTCTCAGCGACACCGGTCGGCGCCTCGATTACCGCCGTGCTCGGCGATGCGGGGCGTTATCTGATGGCGCGCGTCAACGCGTTGCAGACCACCTCGAAGGCAAAGATCGATGCGTCGCCGAAGGTCGCCACGCTCGACAACGTCGAAGCCGTAATGGACAACAAGACCAAGTTCTTCGTGCGTGTGTCCGGTTATACGTCGGCGGATCTGTACAGCGTGTCGACCGGCGTCTCGCTGCGTGTGCTGCCGATGGTCGTGCAGGAGGACGGCCAGATGCGCATCAAGCTCGAAGTGCATATCGAAGACGGTCAGCTCACCGGCCAGCAGGTCGACAACATTCCGGTCATCACCAGCAGCGAGATCAATACGCAGGCCTTTGTCGGCCAGGGCGAGAGCCTGTTGATCGCCGGCTATAGCGTGGACAACAACTCGAACGGCGTGACCGGCGTGCCGGGCTTATCGAAGATTCCGCTGATCGGCGCACTGTTCCGCTACAACAACGATGAGCGCTCGCATATGGAACGCGTCTTTCTGTTGTCGCCGCGAGTGCTGGATCTGTAAACGGAAGGCCGCTGCTGAACGCGGGGGCACGTGCGGCGTCAAGTTCGACGTCGTAGGTGCCCCCACTTGCGATTGACACACCCGCTTTCCTCAGCGGTGGTGTGCGTCGCGTTGCCTGTGCATTAGCGCCGCCGCCCGTTGCTGCCCAGCAGCGCGGCGGGAATCGGGAACGACGTCAAGGCCGACGAAGCCTCGCTTACCGACGATTCGGCACCGCGCGTGCCGATGCCCACAACCGGGTTCACGATATGCGCGGTGCCGCTGTGCCACATGGCGGCATACTGAGCCCACGGTTGCGCGCTGCGAGCGGCTTCACTGTCTTTTTCGTGGACATCGAGCGTTCGGGAAACGCGCGCGGTTTGCCGGATGCCTTGTCTGTTCGCTTCGTCGCGAGCGATATCGACGACTTCTGTGATCGCCTCGATCGCATCGACGGCCCGCTCGGCCTCGCTGATCACCGGCATGATGGCATCGGCATCCTGCTTGCCGTCGCACAACTCGACGCGATATCCGTGTGCATACATCGTGCGTAGCTGAACGCCTGACGCGCCGTTCAGCCCCAGCTTCTTGCGCAGTTTGTAGATGTGCTGTTCGAGCGTGCGTCCGACGATATCTTCCGTACTGCTCCAGATCGCACCGGCAATCTGCCGGCGGCTCACGTATTCACCCGCGCGCGAGAACAGCAGCCAGGCGATGGCGAACTCGCGAACCGTCAGGCGGATTTCGCGTTCGTCCACCAGCACCGTGCCGGTACGCCGGTCCAGCCGGTAAGGGCCGAGTTCGGCCCGATCTTCGGATTGCAACGGCGGCGGCGACTGAAAGCGGCGCAATGCCTGGTAGGTGCGTACTTCGAGTTCTCCCTGGTCGATCGGTGAGAGCACGACGTCGTCGGCGCCGACTTCGAAAGCGCGCTCGATGCTGTCGCGATCGGCAAACGCGCCGATCACGATCAACGGCGCGCGGCGGTCGCCATAGCAGGCTCGCCGTGCGAAGACCGCGCGCGTCGCGTCGATTCCCGTTGCCGCGTCCACAAGAATGGCGTGATAGTCCTCCCGATAGATCGCCCGTGAGAGCGCGACGTCATCGAGGAAGCGGCAGCATTCGATCGTATCGTCGCGAAAGCATTGGCAAATCAGATTGAACAGGCTGCTGCTGGTAGTCATCACGGCGAATTTCAACATGCCCTCCGGGGATTGATGCATAAGTTTGCTTCCCAAACCGCGTTGCTTGTCCCGAAAATTACGGTCCTTAAAATATCAGGGCTGTAACGAATTGTTTCGCCCTAACATGCACTGAAGCAGCATGAAAGATTCGAAATTTGTTTCGCATCGTTTCAATCCGGTCAATAACCGGACAGATCGCGGCTATTAGCCGGGAGATGCATGGCTAAATGCGAATTCGGCATCAATTACCTTATCGTTTGCCTTAACGGGTAAAAGAGACCCGGGCCGCCGGGAATCGCATGCGAAGCAAGGTTCGCAGCACCTTTCAGGTTCGCAAGCCGTATTTATCTTTGTTGAGCATCTCGAATGCGCATTTTGTGAATGCGGCTTCGCATTTGCCTGAGCTTTGTTGAATCTGTGGGATGACCGGGCTAATTACACTCGCATGAGGCGGCCGCCCAATGCGGCACCGCGCCGTGTTTTTCCTCTGCCGATTCCATTGCGAGTGGTCTCATGTCCTTTCTGTTAAACGCCTGGCATGTCGCCGCTTTTGCGCACGAGGTTCGCGCCGACCTGCCGCTCACGCGCACGCTGCTCGGGCGGCCGGTCGTGCTGTATCGCGATGCCGGACAGCGTGCCATCGCGCTCGACGATCGCTGCGCGCATCGCTTCGCGCCGCTCTCGAAAGGCCGTATCGTCGACGGCGTGCTCGAATGTCCGTATCACGGTCTGCGCTTTAACGCGAGCGGGCAGTGCGTGCACAATCCGCACGGCGACGGCCGCGTGCCGGCGGGCGCGAAGGTGCGTGCGTACCCGTCGATCGAACGTTACGGCGCCATCTGGTTCTGGCCGGGCGACCCCGCCCGCGCCGACGCGGCGTTGGTGCCGTCGTTTCCTTTCGTGGATCCCGCGACCAACGTCACGCACGACGGTTATCTGCATACGCGCGCCCACTATCAACTGAGCGCCGATAACCTGCTCGATCTGAGCCACTTCCAGTTCCTCCATCCCGATACGCTCGGCAGCGAGGCAATTGCACGCGGCGACGTGCAGTCGGGCAGTCTCGGAGATACGGTCTGGGTTCGCCGCAGCACTTACGACGAAGCGCTGCAGCCGTTCGTCGCGCAAGGCTTCGGGATTCCACCCGGCACGCGGGTGGATCGCTGGATGGATGTGCGCTGGACGCCTCCCGGATTGCTCTCCATCGTGGTCGGCGTAACGGCGGCGGGCATGCCGCGCGAAGCGGGGCTGATCGCGCCGTCCGCGCATTGGCTGACGCCGGAAACCGAGTGCACGACACACTATTTCTTCGCGTTCGGTCTGCCCAGTGAGATGGGCGACGCGGCGCGCGGGCTGGTGCGCTATGCCGTCGAAGGTCTGATGAAGCCGTTCGAGTGCGAAGACTTGCCGATGCTCGAAGCGCAGCAGAAGAATCTCGGCGACAACGACTTCTGGGCGATGCAGCCGGCGCTGCTGCCCATCGACGCTGGCGCGATTCGCGCACGACGCGTGATGGAGCGGCTGATTGCGGCGGAGCAAGGGGCGAACGCTGCGCAGCCGCGCACGATCGCGATTACGCCGGTGGCGGACACTTCGCAAGCGTTGGCGTGATGAGCGCCGTTCCCGCCACCGCGGCGCGCGGTGAATCACTCAACACGGTATGGGTGGAGTTCATCGTCGAGATGTTGAGCGCGGCCGGTGTGCGTCATGCGGTGTTGTGTCCCGGTGGCCGCGCGAGCGCGATGTGTCTTGCCCTCGACGCGCATCCACGAATCGCCGTCGAGATGATCAGTACGGACGAGCGCAGCGGCGCGTTCGTCGCACTTGGGATCGCGAAAGCGAGCGGCGCACCGGTCGCGATCGTCACGACGTCCGGCTCGGCGGTTGCCAATGTCTTGCCGGCCTTGACCGAAGCGGACGCCTGCGGTGTGGCGCTTGTCGTACTGACGTGCGATCGGCCGCGTGGGCTGCGCGGCGCTGGCTTTGGACAGACGGCGGACCATCTCGGTGCGACCCGCGCGTTCGTGCGCGCACAGGCGGACCTGGCCGATCCCGAGGACTCCGCACGAGCCGTGGAGCGAGCGCGCGGCGAGATCGCGGTCGTGCTGGCCGCCATGTTCGAGGGCGTGCCCGATCTCGGCGACAGCCTGTCACGCGCCGACGCGCATCCATCGTCGATGCGGCCAACGCGTGGTCCAGTGCATCTGAACGTTCCGCTGGCCGGTGTCTACGACGCACTCGAAACGCAGCCGGTGTCGCTCGGGACGGTCCGCGCGGCACGAGCCGCACGGACCGAGGCCGACAGCGGCGCATGTGCGCCCACTGCTTCGCAAGATCGCAGCGCGTCTCTATACGCCGACTCCCGCTTATCCGACAGGTCTGCCACGCTGATCGTCGAACGCGTCATGGCGCGTGTGCTCGCGAGGCGCGGCAGCCGACCGCTCAGTGACGGTCTCGACGGGTTGATCGTGGTCGGCCCGGAACCGGGCGTGCCACCCGAGGCGATCTTCGCGCTGGCCGCGGCGAGTGGTTTTCCCGTGCTTGCCGATGCGGGCAGCGGGCTGCGCTCGGGGCCGTTTGCATTGGCGCCGCAAGCGGCTGCGCACGGCGCGGCGGGCGCATTGATCGTCAACGCATTCGATGTGTTCGGCGGCGCGGCGCGGCTCGCGTCGGCGCGCGCGGAACTGATCGTGCGCTTCGGCCTCGCGCCGGTCATGCCGGTGCTGCACGCGTACCTCGAAACGCATGCCGACGTGCCCACCATCAAGATCGCGCCTTGTCGTGTCGCGCATGACTATCTGCACCCGGCGCTGGATCCGCGCGATGTGGTGGTCGCCGCTTCGCCAGCGACACTGGATGAGATGGCTGCGGCGTTGTGCGAGGCCGTGCCCGTGCCGTTACATCGGACTGCCAGTACCAGTGCCAGTGCCAGTCCCAACACAGCGGCGAAGCCTGCCGCGCCCGTCGCCTTTTCCTGGCGTGACCGCTGGGCGAGCGTTGCCGCCTACGGTGCACGCGAACGGCGCGCGTGCGTTGCGGCGCTCCCCTGGGGTGAAGTGTCGGCGGTTCATCGCGTGCTGGCTGTGCCCGGCTTTGCCTTCGTCCATCTCGGCAATTCCATGTCGATGCGTCACGCCGATATCGGCTACGACGTGCGTGCCGCGCGCCAGACTATCTATGTGAACCGCGGCGTGAGCGGCATTGACGGCACGCTGGCGACGTTCATCGGCGAAGCGCTCGCGCGCCGCGATGCGGGTCTGTTGCTGCTCGGCGATCAGGCGTTGATTCACGATCTCTCCTCGCTGGCGAGCGCGCAACGTGTGAGTACGCCGGCCTGCCTATGCGTGCTCGACAACGGCGGAGGCGCGATCTTCGACTTCTTGCCGATCTCGCGAGCACCGGCTTATCGGCGCACGATCCGCAATCCTTACCAGCTCAATATCGGCGCACTGGCGCAGGCGTTCGGGCTGGCGCATCGCCGTGTCGAGACGCGAGACACGCTGGACGAGGCGCTCGCAGAGGCGCGTGATCACGCCGGCGTGACGATCGTCGAAGTGGCGGTCGATCCGTACTCCGGTGCGCTGCAAATGCAGCAACTTGCTCAAGCGTTAGGTGCGGCATGATGGATTGGGACCTTGCCGACAGCCCATTGCAGCGGTCGCTCGCCGCGCTGAACCGATATGCGGACGCTCCCGCGCCAGACGAGGTATTTCTCGACGACATGGGGCGACGCATCGACGCGGCGCGGCGTGCGCCCGTGCGCAGCGATCCCGGCGAAAATCGGAACGCGCCGCGCAACACATCGCGCGACACGCCGCGCGTGCTGTTGCTCGGCTACAGCGGCGCGGGCAATACCGGTGCCGATCTACGCACGATCGAGACGATCGCGCAGTTGCGTCGTCTGCTCGCGCCGCGCGAGCCCCGTATCACGCTGTTCGCGCTGGGCGACTGCTTCGATCATCCGCTGCTTGCCGGCACGCCGCGTCTCATGCCCGCGCTGCCGTATCTGCCCGATGCGCTCGACGCCGCCGTGCGCGACGCCGATCTCGTGCTGAACGTGGAGGGTTCGACCTACACGTCGAAGTTTTCCGACTCGTTGGCGGGCGTGCTGATCGGCGGAATCGCGCTCGCGCATGCGCACGGGCGGGCGGCGATTGCGTACGGTGTCGATAGCGGCACGATGAGCGCAGCGCTCACGCGCTTTGTCGAACGCCACGCGCAGGCCGGAGAAGTCATTTGCCGCAACGACGCGGCGCGCGCGCAACTCGCGTCGCTCGGTGTGAGCGCGCAAGCGGGCGCCGATACCGCGTGGACCTATCGGGCACACTCCGCAGTGCGCGGTGGGGCTCACGATGGGCCGCACGGCCCACGGCGCGCGGTGCTCTGTCCCAACAATCCGTTCTGGTGGCCGGTGCACGCCGACGCGGCGCGAGCGCGTGAGCTCGACGCGCGTGGCGAAGTATCGCCGCTGCGCTATGGGCCGTTGCATTTCCACTGCTGGGACGCGTCGCGCGCCGAGGCCTATCACGCCTATCTGGATCGATTCGCGCGGATTGCTGTCGGCTTGAGGGAGCAGGGGTACACGCCGGTGCTGGTGGGCATGGAGCAACTCGATCGCGGCGCCTGCGCCGATCTGGCGGCCCGTGTGCCGTTCCCGATCGAGATCGTCGCGCGCGGCCCGCAGACGCTCGACGAAGTGGCCGCCACGGTCGCGCATGCCGCATGTGTGGTGACGACACGCTATCACGCGGCAGTGCTCGCGATCTCGCATGGCGTGCCGGTGTTCGGGCTGTCGATGGACGCGCGCATCGAGCGCTTGCTGAGCGAGGCGGGTTGCGCGCGATGGAGCGCGGCCTGCGATGACGTCGGCGGCGCGCAGGCCGCGCTCGCGGCCATTGCATCGCTGCGGGATGAAGGTGTGCGCGGCGCGTTGCTGGGCGCATACGGCGACTATGCGCGCCTGCAACGCGCCCGCTTCGACGGGATGGGTGAGCGGGTGCGTGCCGTGCTCGAAGGCGCGGCGCGCCTCGATCAAACCTGAGCCGACAGATAGCTCAGTTCCCGCTGCGCACTAACCTGCTTGACCGCCTGCGCGGTGCCGACATACGAAAGCCCCGACGTGCGCGAGGCCGAATTCGACTCGTAGCTGTACAGCACGTGATTCGTCCAGCTTGCCGGCGACTCGAGCAGACGCGCGATCTCGCCGCGAATCCGCAGCATCTCCCTCTGCTCGTCGGCGCTCGGCGTGCGGCCGCCCTGCTCGTACATGCGCAGCGTGCCGCGATACGCGTTGATCTCGGCGGCCGCCTGCGGCACGATGCGCTGCCGCTCGCCGTAGTACTGATTGCCGCGAGTCGCGTTGAGCTTGACCTTGGTCTGGTACAGGTTCAACGCCGCCTGGTCGCCGTTCATCGAATGAGTCCATTCATCATTGCGACTGTCGATGTATTGCAGGTAGTTGCCGACGCTCGTGAACTCGGTATCGCGATAGGTGCGCTCGGGCACGATGTCGCCGCTTTCTTCATAGAGCCGCAGCGTCGAACCGGTGCCGGTCTGCATCAGGGTCGTGCCGAAGCCCACCAGCGGCGCGCTCGAAAACGACAGTGAGTTGAACGGCCCGACGTTGCCGATCGGCGCGGGCGGCGGGCTCGCCACCAGCGTGGCGCTGCCGTTGACCGCGAAGCGATGCCCGCTGCTCGATTTGTCGACGTTGCGCGCGCCGCTCTGATCCGTCGCATGTGCCTTGCTCGAACTGAGCACGGCCTCGGCCGTGACGAGCGGCCCGAACTTGACGTTGGCCGGGCTCACGTAACGCGCGCCACCCGTCACGGCAACCGAGCCGTAATTCGAACGGCTCTTGTTGTCGACCCAGCCGATCGACACGTCAGGATCGGCAAAGAACTTGTCCGCCATGCCGTTCCACATTTCGTCCTTGGTGCGCGGCAGTTGTCCTCCGGGACCGGCTCCGCCGAGCGTGCGCACCACGTCGGTCATCTTGCCGCGCCACGCCTCGGGGTCGTTGCTGCCGGTCTGGTCGAACGGCGTGCGGATCACCACGCCGCGGGGATTGCTGGTGTCGCGTCCGCCGATCACGGACCCGTAGCCGCTTGCCATCGCCTTGCCGCCGGCGAGCGACCAGCCGATGAAGCCGCCCACACCCAGGTGGGCGGACTTGCGGTTGTCGGTGCCGATGAACATCTCGCCGTGATGCGAGGTGGAGCCGACTTCGAGTAGCGCGTGACGGCCTTTCAGATAGCGCACGTCCGGCGCCACCGACGCGCTCGGCGCGCCGACGAGCCCGAGCGCGGTCGCGATATTCTCGGAGATGTTCGCGTCCAGCCCATACACGCCGCCGCTCGACATCTGCACGCTCCACGTTTTCGGCACGTTTTCGACCAGATGGCACAACGAATCGATATTGCCTTGCGGCGTGGCCGGCGTCGCCACTGGATCCTGGCGGATCGCCTGCATACGGTCGAGATTTTCGCCGAGCGTGCGGCCGGTCGCGCCGATCGGCGCATTCATGTCCGCGCCCGATTCGGTGGCCCAGGCGCGCAGCGTCTCGGCGTTCATGTTCGGCAGATCGCGGAACGCCGGGCTGTCGCGCACCGTGTTCCTGTCGACGTTCAGCGCGCCGGCAACGTCGCGCGCAATCTGGTTTCGCTGCAGACGGCCGAATTTGGTGTCGTCGCGCAACCAGCCCTTGGTGCCGATGCTCGCCTTCCAGTTGCGCAGCGCGGCGGCGCGCACGGCGGCGTTCATCGTCGCATTGTTCGGCGCTTCGCCGCGCCGCCGTTGCTGCCCGTTCACCACCTGCGTATTTAGCGCATCGACCACCGTATCGATGGATTGCAGCGTGCTGAAGTCCTTGTCCGGATGGTCCATCAGTCCGCCGGCAGTACCCATGCCGAGCGCCGAGATCGGGTCCTTCTCGTGGCCGAAGCTCTGCTTGACGCCGCTGCGAAAGCGCTGCGCCGTGCGGTTCATCCACGAACCGGTGCGTGCCGAGGTGGCATTGCGCTGCGCGTGCTTGACCACCGAGAACATCCGGTTCTGCACCTGGCCGACATCGGCTTCGGCGATCCCGTTGCGATGCGCCAGGTACGCCGAACGCAAACGCGTGTCCGGTTGCGCGCGCGGATTGTCGAGCAGCGCGTTGCCGCACAGCATCGCCTTGGCGGTCTGCGTATGCGGCGCCAGCGCGAGGCTGATCGCGGCTTGCTGCTGGCTTTGCGCGACCTGGGTGTTGGGGTCGCGTTCGGCGGCCGGCAGCATGGCGTTGGCCGCTTCGCCGAGTTCACGCAGCGAGCCGGGTTTTTCCATGCCGTTCGGCCATGCCGACAACAGTGTGTCCGCGGCGCGCCAGGTTTGCCAGTCGGCTTGCGCGTGGACCTTGCGGTCGCGCTCGGTGGGCGCCTGGAGATTGCCGCCCAGCGGCGGCGCCGCCTCGACGTCGCGCAGCGCGTGGAAAGCGGCTTGCGAGCGCGCCATCGCGCAGCGGGTGGCAAACGCATCGCGCGCCTGCTGCGCGTTGGGATGCGCGATCGTGCCTTGCAGCACGCCGAGCACGTCGTTCGCGCGCTGCACGTTGCCGCCCGTCGCTTCCGCCAGCGCGTGACCGAGAAAGCGCGCCTTGGCGAGCGGCGGATCGCCGCGCCGCGCTTGTGGAATCGCTTCGCGGATGTCGTGCAGCAGCGCGTTGCGGTCGGTTTCGAACTGGGTGCCCGGTTCGGCCGGAAAGCTCGCGGCAAGATGCGCGTCGGCCGCGGCCTCGTTGCGCAGTTCGGTGCTCGCTTGCGACGCGGCGCGTTCGTTCTTGCCGACCGCGCTCTTCACATTGGTGTTGTTGTGCGATTTGACGCCAAGCGGAGTGCTCGCGTTGGGCTTCGGCGTGTGCATCTGCTTCGCGCTCGGCTCGATCTCCGGCGCGGGCCGCGACGCCCGCACCGTCGTGCGCGTATGAAACGGCGTATAGGCGCGGCTCGCGCCGCTGCCGGTCAGGTCGTTGAAGGGCGAGCCTTGCGGCATCGGGTCACTGCGCGTCTGCCCCGTTGCAAGCGGCGTCTGCACCGGCGCGCTGGGCAGATGGTTGCGCAATGCGCGCAGCTTGTCGAGCGGGCCGCCGACCACGCGCGTTTCGGGCAGGGGCGTATTGGCCTGCGGCTGATTCGGCTGTGGGGCCGCGGGTTGCTGCTGTTGCTGAACCGGCGGCGCGCCGCGTGAGAAAGGGTTGCGAATCCCGAATGGCACGAGCGGTCTCCCAGGTGAGGACGGTCGCATCGGCTGATTGCCGACGATGACGAATTTTCATCGCCACGTCACACGGCGGTGCTGCAAGTCCGAAGTTTGGAACGAGGATGCGAACGTGTCGGCGGCGAATGGGGCGCGCGGGCAAGCGTGTCATGCGTGCTGAATGGGTTCAGCGCCTTATTCACCACGCGCTTCACCACGTTAGCGTGGCTTCCCATTGCGGGCGCGCCGCCGCTGCTCGCTGCGCGCCCGCTCCAGGCGCATCGCCGGCGAATGCGGGCATCACGTCGCGTGCGAAGCGGCGCATCGATTCCATCGCCATGTCGTGCGGCATCGAACCGAACCAGAAACTTGCGCTGAAGTAGTCGCAACCGAGCCCGCCTTGAATGCGGCGCAACTGGCGGATACATTCGTCGGCGGTGCCGATCACGAGGAAATCGTTGCGCAGCACGTCGTCGGAGGGTTCGTCGGGCAGGGGCTGCGCCGGCACCATGCCGTCCACCACGTCACCCATATCGTGACGCAGGCGCAGCGTCGCGCGTCCGTTCCAGCGGGCATGCTCGACGGCCTCGCGGGCCTGCGCTTCGTTTTGTGCGACGAACACCGGCCGCTGTGTGCCGATGCGTACTGTCGAGAGCGCGGTGGCGAGGTCCGGATAGTGGCGCCGTACGTCGGTCAGCTTCGAAATGGGTTCGAGCACGCCGGTGAAGAGGTTTGCGCGTCGCCGCACGGCCTGTTCGACCGACTCGCGCCGGCTTGAATTGACGACCAGCCACACCGGCATCGCGCGTTGCAGCGGTTGCGGCACGAGGCCGGTGCGGGGAATGCTGAAGTGTTCGCCGTGATGCGAGAACAGAGGTTCGCGTAGGGCCTGCAATAGCACGTCGATCGCTTCGTCGTCGCGGGCCGAGGTGGCGCCTTTGACAAGTTGGAAGCGCTCGTACTGGTAGCGCTGATAGCCGCTGCCGAGGCCGGCCTCGACGCGTCCGCCGCTCAGCACGTCGAGCGTGGCGAGTTCTTCCGCGATCACGAGCGGATGATGCAGCGGCACCGGCACGATCGCCGGGCCGAGACGCAGATGGCGGGTGCGCGCGGCGATATGGGACAGCAGCATCAGCGGCCGCGACGAGTGCGAATAGTTGGTGAAGTGATGTTCGGCAAGCCACAGGTGGCTGAAACCGAGCGTATCGGCGGCTTCGGCCATGGCGATCGCGCGCTGGTACATCTCGGCGGCGGGCTTTGGCTCGGGCGCGGGCAGCGTCATGAACAGACCAAATTGCATCATCGACTCCCATGTACAGCAGTCGGCCGGCGTCAGCGCCTGAGCAGCGCTACCGCGGTCCCATTCAACGGGGGGTTACCGCGAGGCCTGATTCGCAGGCAGTGCAGCAGGCGCGTGGCCCCTCGCGCGGTAGAACATATACGTCGCGCCGTACGGCACGAGCAGATGCGCGCCTTCGAGTTCGCACAACGGTTGTGGCGGCAAACCGCCCGAGGTGTCGATGCGCTGGATCGAGCTGACGTCGGCGAAACGGCCTTCGCCGGGGCGTGGGGCGGCGACGAAGCGGGCCGTGTAGCGCACCCAGGTCAGCGCATTCGCACCAACCTGGCTTTCGGCGACGATATTGCCGATCACGTAGCTGCCGTCGTAGGAGAGGAAGTAACGGCCCGGCGCGACGGTGCCGACGCTCTTTCCTGCGGCGTCGACGAGAATTGCTTCGGAGCCCAGAGGATCCCAGGCCAGTTGCGTACCGTCGCGGGCGACGCCGGGCAGCGTGTCCGGCCGCGCGGTCACGCCGAAGGCGGGCGGGCTCGTCCTGATGCGCCGGCACACGTAGGTTTCGTCGCCGTGGGTGGTCATGACTTCCTGGAGTACTTCGTCCTGGCTGGCGCGCAATGCCGCGGGTAGGGATTCGTCGGAGGTCGGCGGCGGTTTGGGCGCCGTCGCGCAGCCGGTGAGGGCGAGCAGGCAGCAAGCCATGAGGCACAGCGTCGAGGGGCGCGGCGGCTGCACGGGGCGGGGCGGAAAACCGGTCATGGGAGCAAGGGGCGGGCGGGCAATATTGGCATCACACCTGATCCGGCGCGCTACTGCCTCGCTCGATACGAAAGACTGGATCGAAAACCGCACGCAGGTACGACGGGCACACATACTTGCCGGGCAGGACGGCAGGACGGCAGGACGGCAGGACGGCAGG
>NZ_JARESQ010000032.1:0-57830 GCF_046028085.1 Paraburkholderia sp. RL17-380-BIE-A | reverse complement strand
GAGGCCATGCGGGTGGCGCGGTGCGCTTTGCGAGACGGGAAAGGGTCAATGATAGCGCCAACGGTGTACGCTCAGGCTTCCGGCTGATGCACCGAAGCGGCGCCGTGAAGTTTCGCCCGACCGTTCGGTCGGTCAATCGGGTGTTGCGGTTTCGTCGAGCGATTTACCGCGAAATTGCTCAAAGCCCCGGCGCAGATCTGATTTCACCCGTCAACGCGTGGTGGGATCATGCGGTAGAATTCCATTTTGGAATAAGGATCGGAAGATGCACTGGCAGCCTCGGATCGCCCACTTGATGCCCGCCCCGCGTGAGTCTTGCCCCGCGGCGGAGCGTCTCGTCCGCCACGCACGATCGTGTAGCTGTATCTGAGCGCCACGAAGCGACCGGTGTGGGTTGACCGTCGGTCGTGCTTCGCTCCCCTAGAAGATTTCCAGCATTGCGCGCCACGCGCACCGTCAGCCGGCGCCTCACCAATGAGCGCGCCGGGTTGACCCACCGAGTCGTCCAAACATGAACGCACCTCAAGTTTTCGATCCGCACGGGGCCGCCGCTGCGGTGGCCGCCGATCCCGAAGCGCGTCTGCGCGAAATTCCCTATAACTACACGTCGTTCTCCGACCGTGAAATCGTTATCCGCCTACTAGGCGACGCCGCCTGGGCCGCGCTTGCCGAACTGCGCGCGGAACGCCGCACTGGCCGTTCGGCGCGGATGCTGTACGAAGTGCTCGGCGACATCTGGGTGGTGCGCCGCAATCCGTATCTGCAGGACGACCTGCTCGACAACCCAAAGCGCCGCGCGATGCTGATCGAGGCGCTGCATCACCGTTTGAGCGAGATCGAGAAGCGCCGCCGCGCCGATCTGACCGAACACGGCGATGAAGCGGGCGTGGATCGCGCCGCGCGCGTCGAAACGCTGGTTCAGGCCGCGCGCCGCGCCGTCGACGAATTCGCTAGCGAATTCCAGAAGACCTACGATCTGCGCAAGCGCGCGACCAAGGTGCTGGGCAAGGTCACGGAAAAGGACAACATCAAGTTCGACGGACTGTCCCGCGTCTCGCACGTGACCGACGCGACCGACTGGCGCGTCGAATATCCGTTCGTGGTGCTCACGCCGGATACTGAAGCCGAGATCGCCGGCATGATCAAGGCGTGTTTCGAACTCGGCCTGACCGTGATTCCGCGCGGAGGCGGCACGGGCTATACCGGCGGCGCGGTGCCGCTCACGCCGTTCTCGGCCGTCATCAATACCGAAAAGCTCGAACAGCTGGGCGCGGTCGAAATGACCGAATTGCCAGGCGTCGATCGTAAAGTCGCGACGATTTTCTCCGGCGCGGGCGTGGTCACGCGCCGCGTGACCGAGGCGGCCGAGCAGGCCGGCTTCGTGTTCGCCGTCGATCCGACCTCGCTGGATGCGTCCTGCGTGGGCGGCAACGTCGCGATGAACGCGGGCGGCAAAAAGGCGGTGCTGTGGGGCACGGCGCTCGACAACCTCGCCTGGTGGCGCATGGTCGACCCGGAAGGCAACTGGCTCGAAGTCACGCGCCTCGACCACAACATGGGCAAGATTCACGACATCGAAGTCGCGCGTTTCGAGCTCAAATGGTTCGACGGCAATTACGCGCCGGGCGAAAAGCTGCTGCGCACGGAAGCGCTCGACATCAAGGGCCGCGTGTTCCGTAAGGAAGGCCTCGGCAAGGACGTCACGGACAAATTCCTCGCCGGTCTGCCGGGCGTGCAGAAAGAAGGCTGCGATGGGCTGATCACGTCCGCGCGCTGGGTGCTGCACAAGATGCCCGCGCATACGCGCACCGTCTGCCTCGAATTCTTCGGGCAGGCGCGCGACGCGATTCCGAGCATCGTCGAAATCAAGGATTATTTGTTCGAGACGTCGAAGCAGGGCGGCGCGATTCTCGCGGGCCTCGAGCATCTGGACGAGCGCTATCTGCGTGCGGTCGGCTATGCGACCAAGAGCAAGCGCAACGCGTTTCCGAAGATGGTGCTGATCGGCGACATCGTCGGCGACGATGCGGATGCGGTCGCGCAAGCCACCTCGGAAGTCGTGCGCATGGCCAACGGCAAGAGCGGCGAAGGCTTCGTCGCGGTCAATGCCGAGGCGCGCAAGCGTTTCTGGCTCGACCGCAGCCGCACGGCGGCAATCGCCAAGCACACCAACGCGTTCAAGATCAACGAAGACGTGGTGATTCCGCTCGACCGCATGGGCGAGTACACGGACGGCATCGAACGCATCAACATCGAGCTGTCGATCAAGAACAAGCTGCAACTGGTCGACGCGCTCGAAGCGTTCTTCCAGGCCGGCAAGCTGCCGCTCGGCAAGAGCGACGACGCCAACGAAATCCCGAGCGCCGAACTGCTCGAAGACCGCGTGCAGCAGGCTCTCGATCTGCTCAAGCGCGTGCGCACGCGTTGGGAATTCCTGCGCGACAAGCTCGATCTGTCGCTTCGTGAAGCGCAGCACTATCTGGTCGGTCTCGGTTACGAAGCGCTGGCGGAGAAGTTCGCCGACCGTGCGGACGCGCAGCCCGATGCCACCGTGTTCCATGTCACGCAGGACCGCACGATCCGCGTGTCGTGGAAACAGGAGATCCGCGCCGAGTTGCGGCAGATCTTCAACGGCGGCGAGTTCAAGCCGATCCTCGAGGAAGCTCAGGCGATCCACAAGCAGGTGCTGCGCGGCCGCGTGTTCGTCGCGTTGCACATGCACGCGGGCGACGGCAACGTTCACACGAACCTGCCGGTCAACTCCGACAACTACGAGATGCTGCAGGACGCCCACACGGCAGTCGCGCGCATCATGAAGCTGGCGCGTTCGCTCGACGGCGTGATTTCCGGCGAGCACGGCATCGGCATCACCAAACTCGAATTCCTGACCGAAGACGAGATCAGCGAGTTCCGCCAGTACAAGCAGCGCGTCGATCCGCATGGCCGTTTCAACGCGGGCAAGCTGCTCGAAGGCGCCGACCTGCGTAACGCCTACACGCCGTCTTTCGGCCTGATGGGCTATGAATCGCTGATCATGCAGCAGTCTGACATCGGCGCGATTTCCGAGTCGATCAAGGACTGTTTGCGTTGCGGCAAGTGCAAGCCGGTGTGCGCGACTCACGTGCCGCGCGCCAACCTGCTGTACAGCCCGCGCAACAAGATTCTCGCCACCTCGCTGCTGGTGGAGGCGTTCCTGTACGAAGAGCAGACTCGCCGCGGCGTGTCGATCAAGCACTGGGACGAGTTCAACGACGTCGCGGATCATTGCACCGTCTGTCATAAATGCGTGACGCCGTGCCCGGTGAAGATCGACTTCGGCGACGTCACCATGAACATGCGCAACCTGCTGCGCAAGATGGGCAAGAAGAAGTTCAATCCGGGCAACGCGGCCGGCATGTTCTTCCTCAACGCGACCAACCCGCAGACCATCAACCTCGCGCGCACCGCGATGATGGGCGTCGGCTACAAGGCGCAGCGCCTCGGCAACGAAGTGCTGAAGAAGTTCACGAAGAAGCAGACGGCGCACCCGCCGGCAACCGTCGGCAAGCCGCCGGTCACGCAGCAGGTGATCCACTTCATGAACAAGAAGATGCCGGGCAACCTGCCGAAGAAGACCGCGCGCGCGTTGCTCGATATCGAGGACAACAAGATCGTCCCGATCATCCGCAATCCGAAGACGACCACCGCCGACACGGAAGCGGTGTTCTACTTCCCGGGCTGCGGCTCCGAGCGGCTGTTCTCGCAAGTGGGTCTCGCCACCCAGGCCATGTTGTGGGAAGCGGGCGTTCAAACCGTGTTGCCGCCGGGTTATCTGTGCTGCGGCTATCCGCAACGCGGGTCGGGCCAGTTCGACAAGGCCGAGCAGATCGTCACGGACAACCGCGTGCTGTTCCACCGCGTCGCCAACACGCTCAACTACCTCGACATCAAGACGGTGGTGGTGTCGTGCGGCACGTGCTACGACCAGCTCGCCGGCTACGAATTCGAGAAGATCTTCCCGGGCTGCCGGATTATCGACATCCACGAGTTTCTGCTGGAGAAAGGCATGAAGCTCGACGGCGTGAACGGCGTTCGCTACATGTATCACGACCCGTGCCACACGCCGATCAAGACGATGGATCCGGTCAAGCTCGTCAATCAGCTGATGGGCTCGGAGAAAGACGGCTACAAGATCGAGAAGAACGACCGCTGCTGCGGCGAATCCGGCACGCTCGCGGTCACGCGTCCTGACATTTCGACGCAGGTCCGCTTCCGCAAGGAAGAGGAGATCCGCAAGGGCGCGGCGAAGCTGCGCGGCATTCCTTTGGTGGCCGAAGCCGGCGCGAACGGGATCAATCCGGCCAATGCGTCGGCCGGTTCGGCGGGCGCGCCGGACGGCTCCGTCCTGAAGGCCGGCGACGGCCCGCAGCCGAAGGGCGCCACCGACGTGAAGATCCTCACGAGCTGCCCGTCCTGCCTGCAAGGCCTGTCGCGGTACAACGAAGACGCGGGCATCGAGGCGGATTACATCGTCGTCGAGATGGCACGTCACGTGCTCGGTGAAGACTGGATGGTCGACTACGTGCAACGGGCGAACAATGGCGGAATCGAGCGCGTGCTGGTTTAATGGCACGACTGACGATTTTTGCCTGAGGACGACGATGGATTGCGTTTTTTGCCGTGAAGATGGCGGCGATGTGCTGTGGCACGACGACACCTTGCGTGTCGTCCTCGCCGACGAACACGATTACCCGGGCTTTTGCCGGGTGATCTGGAACGAGCACGTGGCCGAGTTTTCCGACCTCGACGGAAACGACCGTGATCGCGTGATGAAGGCCGTGTATGCGGTCGAGCGCGCGATCCGGCGCATCCTTCAGCCGGCGAAGGTCAACCTGGCGAGCCTCGGCAACCAGGTGCCGCACGTGCACTGGCATGTGATCCCGCGTTTTTCGAACGACGCGCATTTTCCACTGCCCATCTGGGCGCCGCGCCAGCGCACGGTGTCCGAAGCCATGCTGTCGTCGCGTCGCGCGCAAGCTACCTTGCTGCGTGAAGCGGTGCGACAGGAAATCGAACAGGCTCTTGGTTGAGCGCCCCTGAACCTGTTGCGTCGCGCGAGGCTCCTGAAGGGCAAGAAAACTCGCGGCGGCGTTCTCTATGAGGTCAACATGAGCGGATTGACTCCCGATACTCCGGTGCCGACCGGCGTGGTCGTGCATTCCAAATCGCGCGTACTCGAATTGCAGTACGCAAACGGCGAATCGTATCGCCTGCCGTTCGAACTGTTGCGCGTGTATTCGCCGTCGGCGGAAGTGATGGGCCACGGGCCTGGCCAGGAAACGCTGCAGACCGGCAAGCGCGAAGTGACCATCACGATGATCGAAGGCGTCGGCAACTATGCGCTGCAGCCGACTTTCTCCGACGGCCACGCCACCGGTATCTATTCTTGGGACCTGCTGTACGACATGGCGGTGCGCCAGGATGAACTCTGGGGCGCGTATCTCGCCAAACTTCAGGCGGCGGGCGTCGATCGCGATACGCCCATGGTCCAGGCCGGCGCTGCGCACGGGCACTGTCACTGATACGATTCGCACCATCGCCGCACTGATGCGGCGCAACATTTCAGAATACGCGAAAGGACAAGCGCGATGAGCAAAACCCACTTCGGCTTTCAATCGGTCGACGAACAGGACAAGGCGCAGAAGGTGGCGGGCGTGTTCCACTCGGTTGCCGCCAACTACGACTTGATGAACGACCTGATGTCGGGCGGGTTGCACCGGGCGTGGAAGATGTTCACGATCGCCCAGGCCAACGTGCGGCCGGGCTACAAGGTTCTCGATATCGCGGGCGGCACGGGCGACCTGTCGAAGGCGTTCGCGAAGCAGGCCGGCGAAACCGGCGAAGTCTGGCATACCGACATCAATGAATCGATGCTGCGGGTGGGCCGCGACCGCCTGCTGGACAAGGGCGTGATCACCCCTGCGCTGCTGTGCGACGCCGAGAAAATTCCCTTTCCGGACAACTACTTCGACGTGGTGACGGTGGCCTTCGGCCTGCGCAACATGACGCACAAGGACGTCGCGCTGGCGGAAATGCGGCGCGTGCTGAAGCCGGCCGGGCGTTTGCTGGTGCTGGAATTTTCGAAGGTGTGGGATCCGCTCAAGAAGGTCTACGACGTCTATTCTTTTAAGGTGTTGCCGTGGTTGGGCCAACGCTTTGCGAAAGATGCCGAGAGCTATCAATACCTCGCTGAATCGATCCGGATGCATCCGGACCAGGAAACTTTGAAAACAATGATGGAACAAGCAGGCCTGGACGGCGTCAAATATTACAATTTGTCAGCTGGCGTGGTAGCTTTACATGTGGGGACCAAATACTAGGGTTCCTAACCCATCGATTTTTAAAGGAAAGTACGAAAATGTCCGATTCAGGTGCGTTATCTCCCCGTAAGGTTAAGCGGTCGCTGGTGAGAAGAATCGGACTGATCGCGATGGTCGGCCTGATCATGGCCGGCTCCCTCGCTTCGCTCGATGCGGAAGCTCGCCGCATGGGCGGTGGCCGCAGTATCGGCCGTCAGTCGAATAGCGTGACGCAGCAATCCGCTCCGTCGCAACCTTCCCAAAGCAATCAGGCCATGCAGCAGCGCGCGCAGCCCGCACCGGCGCCCGCGCCGACGCCGGCCGCGCAGCCTAACCGTTCGCGCTGGCTGGGACCGATCGCCGGTCTGGCGGCCGGTCTGGGCATCGCCGCTTTGCTGTCGCACTTCGGTCTGGGCGGCGCGTTTGCCGGCGCCATGGCCAACATCATCGTGATTGCGATCATCGCGATGATCGGTATCTGGCTGATTCGCCGTTTCATGGGCCGCAAGCGCGACGCGGCGCAACCGGCGTACGCGGGCAGTTCGCCGTCGTTCAATTCGAGCGGCACGGGCTACTCTCCGCAGGAACCGCGTTATAACGCCCCGCCTACCGGCTCGTATCTCGAACCGCAAGGCAATCCGCTGAACACGCCGACCATCAACGCCGCGCCGGTCGTGCCGGCCGGCTTCGATTCGGAAGCGTTTCTGCGTAACGCCAAGGTCTACTTCGTGCGCCTGCAAGCGGCTTGGGACGTCGGCAACACGGAAGACATCCGCGAATTCACCACGCCGGAAATGTTCGCCGAGGTGAAGGTCGATCTGTCTTCGCGCGGTGCCGAGACGAATCAGACCGATGTGGTGCAACTCAACGCCGAACTGTTGGGCGTGGAAGAGCGTGCGAACGAATACTTCGCCAGCGTGCGCTTCTCGGGCCTGATCCGCGAAGCGCCGGGCGCGGCGGCGGAGCCGTTCGTCGAAGTCTGGAACCTGTCCAAGGCGAACCGCCCCGGCGAAGGCTGGCTGCTGGCCGGCATCCAGCAGGTGGCGCAGCACTGAGACAACCGCGCGCCGGGGCCGCGGCAGGACCACACCTCCTGACCGGGCTCCTCGCGTTGGCCGTTCGGCATAGCGAGCCGCGAAGCGAACGGACGTTACAATAGGAACCCGCGCGGGCACCTCGCTCGCGCGGGTTTTTTCTTGCCACTTTCAATGACCCTCGCCGCCAAGCCATTCGCTGCTGCTGTCAATCATCTGCTCGCCCGCGAATCGTGGGCTCGTGAGCGCCTCGCCCCCTACGCGGGCAAGACCGCGAAGCTGTCCTGTCCGCCGGTCGTGCTGATGCTGCTGGTGCAACCGGACGGCTATCTGAGCGCCGTCGCCGCTACCGAGGCGCAACAGTTCGACGTGACCATCTCGGTGCCTTCCGACGCGCTGCCCGCCTTCGTGCGCGGCGGTCAGGCGGCGGTGATGAAGCACGTGAAGATCGAAGGCGACGCCGAATTCGCCACCGTGATCGCCAAGCTCGCCGAACATCTGCGCTGGGAGCCGGAAGAGGATCTGGCGAAATTCATCGGCGACGGCCCGGCGTGGCGGGTGGCGTCAGTTGTGCGCACGGTCGGCGAACATGTGCAGCGCACCGGGCGCAACCTGCTCGATACCGCCGCCGAATATCTGCTCGACGAGAATCCGCGACTGGTGCGCCGCGCCGCGCTCGAGGACTTCAACGTCGAACTGGCCCGCGCGCGCGACGCACTCGCGCGCGTGGAAAAACGCATCGAGCGTCTTGAACAGAAGGTCGAAGCCCGCGGCGCTCTTGCGCCGAGCGGCGCCGCCACGTCGCGCGGCACGCGCTAGTCACCGGGCACAACTATGCGTTTTCTGCGTTTCCTCAAGATTTTTTTCACGGTCATCCGCTTCGGTCTCGATGAGATGATGCTCAGCCGCGTCAATGACCGGCGCGTGCGTCTGTTGCTGCGTATCACGACTATCGGCCGCAAGTTCGACGCGCCGCCGGGCGTGCGTCTGCGGCTCGCGCTGGAAAGCCTCGGGCCGATCTTCGTCAAGTTTGGGCAGGTGCTGTCCACCCGGCGCGATCTATTGCCGGTGGATATCGCCAACGAACTGGCCAAGCTGCAGGATCAGGTGCCGCCGTTCGATTCGGCGGTGGCGATCGGACTGGTCGAAAAGTCGCTCGGCGCACCCGTCGACGTGCTGTTCGACGACTTCGAGCGAGTGCCGGTGGCGAGCGCCTCGATCGCGCAGGTGCACTTCGCCACAGTGAAGGCCGGGCAACACGCGGGCAAGGCTGTCGCCGTAAAGGTGCTGCGCCCGAACATGCTGCCGGTGATCGATTCCGACCTCGCGTTGCTGCGCGACATCGCCGTGTGGGCCGAGCGCCTGTGGGCCGACGGCAAGCGTCTGAAGCCGCGCGAAGTTGTCGCCGAATTCGACAAATATCTGCACGACGAGCTCGACCTGATGCGCGAGGCGGCCAACGGCAGCCAGTTGCGGCGCAACTTCGCCGGGCTCGATCTGCTGCTGGTGCCGGAGATGTACTGGGAGTTCTGCACGCCCACGGTGCTGGTCATGGAGCGCATGGTCGGCGTGCCGATCAGCCAGGTGGAAACGCTGCGCGCCGCCGGCGTGGATATTCCGAAGCTGGCGCGCGAAGGCGTCGAGATTTTCTTTACCCAGGTGTTCCGGGACGGCTTTTTCCATGCCGACATGCACCCGGGCAACATTCAGGTGAGTCTCGATCCGAAGCACTTCGGCCGCTATATCGCGCTCGACTTCGGCATCATCGGCGCGCTGTCGGACTTCGATAAGAACTACCTCGCGCAGAACTTCCTCGCGTTCTTCAAGCGTGACTACCATCGCGTCGCCACGCTGCATCTGGAGTCGGGCTGGGTGCCGCCCACTACCCGCGTCGAGGAACTCGAGAGCGCGATCCGCGCGGTCTGCGAACCGTATTTCGACCGCGCGTTGAAAGATATCTCGCTGGGCCAGGTTTTGATGCGGCTGTTTTCGACCTCGCGCCGCTTCAATGTCGAAATCCAGCCGCAACTCGTGCTGCTGCAAAAAACCATGCTGAACGTGGAAGGGCTCGGCCGTTCGCTCGATCCTGAGCTGGATCTGTGGAAGACCGCCAAGCCCTACCTCGAACGCTGGATGAACGAACAGATCGGGCTGCGCGGCTGGTACGAGCGCCTGAAGATCGAGGCGCCGCAGTGGAGCAAGACGCTGCCGCAGTTGCCGCGCCTGATTCATCACGTGCTGGCCGAGCGCCACGACCACGCGCGCGGTGCAAACGACGAAATGATTCGCCAGATTCTGCTCGAGCAGAAACGCACCAATCGTTTGTTGCAAGGTTTGCTGCTGTTTGGCGTGGCGGTCGGCGTCGGCGCGGCGCTGGCGCGGGTGTTTCTTGCGTTCGCCTACGGCGGTTGATTGCATTCTCAACGAGGTATTTGATGAGCGACCCGACCCAGCCTTCCGCGCCCGACTTCGAAACGCGCGATCCCAACTCGCCTGCTTTCTGGGACGAGCGCTTCGAGCGCCGTTTCATGCCGTGGGATCAGGCGGGCGTGCCGTCCGCGTTTCAGGCGTTCGCCGCTCGCCATAGCGGCGCCGCCGTGCTGATTCCAGGTTGCGGCAGTGCATACGAAGCGCTTTGGCTGGCCGGGCAGGGCAACCCGGTGCGGGCCATCGACTTTTCGCCGGCCGCCGTCGCAGCGGCGCACGAGCAGCTGGGCGCGCAGCACGCGCAACTGGTGGAGCAGGCGGACTTCTTCGCGTATGAGCCGCCGTTTACGCCCGCGTGGATTTACGAGCGCGCGTTTCTCTGCGCGCTGCCACTGGCGCGCCGCATTGACTACGCACGCCGAATGGCGGAGCTGCTGCCTCACGGCGCGTTGCTCGCGGGATTCTTTTTCCTCGGCGCGACGCCCAAAGGGCCGCCGTTCGGCATCGAGCGCGCGGAACTCGACGCGCTGCTCGCACCATACTTCGACCTGATCGAAGACGAAGCCGTGCACGATTCGATTGCCGTCTTCGCGGGACGTGAGCGCTGGCTAACCTGGCGCCGCCGCGCTTGAGGGCGTAGCTGCGACGCTCCCCGGCGGCGCGGGCCGCACTTGATTCAACCGCGGCTGCCCCCACTTGACTGGGCGGCGCCTACGTCGGGCGCTCGACCCCAAAATCCGGGGGAGGGGCATCGTTTGCGGCTATAATTCAAGGCTTTGCAAGCGTTTACAAGATTTCAGTAGGGAAAAGGATCATGCCGATCTACGCTTATCGTTGCGAATCATGCGGCTTCGGGAAGGATGTGCTTCAGAAGATGAGCGACCCCCAGTTGACGCAATGTCCCGAGTGCGGGAAAGACACTTTTCGCAAGCAGGTCACTGCTGCCGGCTTTCAGTTGAAGGGCTCCGGCTGGTACGTGACTGATTTTCGCGGCGGCAATGGCGGCACGAGCGCGCCTGCCAAGCCCGACGCCAATGGCGCCTCGAATGGCGCCGCCGGCGAAAATGCGGGCGCCAATAATGGCGCCGCAGCGCAAACCGACACGGCTTCGGCCGGTTCATCGAGCGCGGCCGCAACGCCGTCCGCGCCTGCTGCCGCACCGGCCGCTTCGGCGAGTTCGAGCGGTTCCGGCAGCGCCTAGTGGGACTGCCGCCCTGCGGGGCGGTGCACACGCCGCGCGTTGGGTCTCGGCCAGCGCGGCTTTCTGGCGGTACACATGACGACGAAAAAAACGACGCTCAAATCGGTGTTCCTGACTGGCCTGCTGGTGCTGGTGCCTCTGGCCATCACACTGTGGGTGCTCGGTCTGATCATCGGCACGATGGACCAGACCCTGCTGCTGCTGCCGCGCGCGTGGCAGCCGGAGCGCCTGTTCGGCTTCCGCCTGCCCGGCCTCGGGGCGGTGCTCACGCTGGCGTTCATCTTTGTCGTTGGGCTGTTGACGCAGAACTTCATTGGGCAGAAGCTCGTGAAGTGGTGGGAAGTCGTGGTCGCCCACATTCCGGTGGTCGGCCCGATCTACACCAGCGTCAAGCAGGTGTCCGACACCCTGTTGTCGAGCAGCGGCAACGCGTTTCGCAAGGCGCTGCTGATCGAGTACCCGCGCCGCGGCTCCTATACGATCGCGTTTCTGACCGGTATCCCGGGCGGCGACGTGCTCAACCACCTGAAAGAAGATCACGTCAGCGTGTATGTGCCGACTACGCCGAACCCCACGTCCGGCTTCTTCCTGATGGTGCCCAAGAGTGAAGTGATCGAGCTCGACATGACGGTCGACGCTGCGCTCAAGTACATCGTCTCGATGGGCGTCGTGGCGCCGTCCGCGCCTCCGGCGCCGGTGCGCCGCACGACAGTCGAGCCTCCGCTGTAACGCGGCACGTAGCGTTTTAATGCCACGCGCCGTTCAACCAATGCAAAACGAAAGACAAACATCATGTCGATGAGATCTGAATACTGCGGTCTGGTGACCGAAGAACTGCTGGGCCAATCCGTCTCGCTGTGCGGCTGGGTGAGCCGCCGCCGCGACCATGGCGGCGTCATCTTCATCGACCTGCGCGATCGCGAAGGCCTCGTTCAGGTCGTGTGCGACCCCGACCGCGCAGAGATGTTCAAGGCGGCCGAAGGCGTGCGCAACGAGTTCTGCCTGCAGATCAAGGGCGTGGTTCGCGCTCGTCCGGAAGGCACCACGAACGCCGCGCTCCAGAGCGGCAAGATCGAAGTGCTGTGCCATGAGCTGATCGTGCTGAACCCGTCGATCACGCCGCCGTTCCAGCTCGACGACGACAACCTGTCGGAAACCACGCGCCTTACGCACCGCGTGCTGGACCTGCGCCGTCCGCAGATGCAGCACAATCTGCGTCTGCGTTACCGCGTCGCGATCGAGGCGCGCAAGTATCTTGACTCGCTGGGCTTCATCGACATCGAAACGCCGATGCTCACCAAGAGCACGCCGGAAGGCGCGCGCGACTACCTCGTGCCGTCGCGTACGAACCCGGGCCAGTTCTTCGCGCTGCCGCAGTCGCCGCAGCTGTTCAAGCAGCTGCTGATGGTGGCGAACTTCGATCGTTACTACCAGATCGTCAAGTGCTTCCGCGACGAAGACCTGCGCGCCGACCGTCAGCCGGAATTCACGCAGATCGACTGCGAAACCTCGTTCCTGTCGGAACAGGAAATTCGCGATCTGTTCGAAGACATGATCCGTCATGTGTTCAAGGAAACGATCGGCGTCGCGCTGGACGAAAAATTCCCGGTCATGCTGTATTCGGAAGCCATGCGCCGCTTCGGTTCGGACAAGCCGGACCTGCGCGTGAAGCTCGAATTCACGGACCTCACGGATGCTGTCCGCGACGTCGACTTCAAGGTGTTCAGCGTGCCGGCCAACACGAAAGACGGCCGCGTCGCGGCCATTCGCGTGCCGAAGGGGGGCGAGCTCTCGCGTGGCGATATCGACAGCTACACGGAATTCGTGCGCATCTACGGTGCGAAGGGTCTGGCGTGGATCAAGGTCAACGAAGTCGCGAAGGGCCGTGACGGTCTGCAAAGCCCGATCGTCAAGAACCTGCACGACGAAGCGGTCAAGGCGATCATCGAGCGCACCGGCGCGCAAGACGGCGACATCATTTTCTTCGCGGCGGATCGCGCGAAGGTGGTGAACGACAGCCTCGGCGCACTGCGTCTGAAGATCGGTCATTCGGAATTCGGCAAGGCGAACGGTCTGGTCGAGACCGGCTGGAAGCCGCTGTGGGTGGTCGACTTCCCGATGTTCGAATACGACGACGAAGACAACCGTTACGTGGCCGCGCATCACCCTTTCACGAGCCCGAAAGACGAGCACCTCGAGTATCTGGAAACGGATCCGGCGCGCTGCCTCGCCAAGGCCTACGACATGGTGCTGAACGGCTGGGAAATCGGCGGCGGTTCGGTGCGTATTCACCGTGAAGAAGTGCAGAGCAAGGTGTTCCGTGCGCTGAAGATCAACGCGGAAGAAGCGCAAGCCAAGTTCGGCTTCCTGCTCGACGCGCTGCAATACGGCGCGCCGCCGCACGGTGGTATCGCATTCGGTCTGGACCGCATCGTCACGATGATGGCCGGCGCCGATTCGATCCGCGACGTGATCGCGTTCCCGAAGACGCAACGCGCGCAGTGTCTGCTCACGCAGGCGCCGAGCGAAGTGGACGAGCGCCAGCTGCGCGAGTTGCACATCCGTCTGCGTCAGCCGGAACCGAAGGCGTAATGGACTGAAGGCAGTCAGTGCTGTCTGAAAACGACAGCAGAAGCAACCGGAAAAGGCGCTCATGCGCCTTTTCCGTTTTTTGCGTTACAGTCGATGCAACTGTGTTCGACCGCTCGTCGAACCACTCTCCGACCTGTACCGCGCAAGCGTTGCTCCCAGTTTTTACGCCATGCCGAAACCGCCGAAGATTCCGCAATCCGTACTCGTCATCATTCATACACCCGCGCTCGACGTATTGTTGATCGAGCGCGCCGATCACGCCGGTTTCTGGCAGTCGGTCACGGGCTCCAAAGATCAACTCGATGAACCGCTCGTCGAGACGGCGGCGCGCGAAGTCGCCGAAGAGACCGGCATTGTGGTGGGCAGCGAGCGCGTGCCGCAGAGCGCGTTGTTCGACTGGCAGTATTCGATCGAATATGAGATTTACCCGGAGTTCCGGCATCGCTACGCCGAAGGCGTGATCCACAACACCGAACACTGGTTCAGCCTGCAGGTGCCCGAGCAACTCGAAGTCACGCTGGCGCCACGCGAGCACACCGCATTTCTGTGGCTGCCCTATGACGAGGCGGCATCGCGCTGTTTTTCCTCGTCGAATGCGGATGCGATCCTGCAGTTGCCTAAGCGGCTCGGTGCGCGTGCTGTCGCCGGGCATCCCACGGAGCGTGGCCGATGAGCGTCGGCGGCGCGCGCCGTTTCGCCCGACTGCGGCAAGCGCTGCTCGGCCGCCGCTATTGGCAGCGCTACCGGTTCACCAGCGGCAACGACGTCAAGCTGCTGCGCTCCGGCGAAGAGTTCTTCAGCGCACTGATCGCACGGGTCGATGCCGCGCAGAGCGACGTGGTGCTCGAAACGTATATCTTCTGCTACGACAACGCCGGGCAGGCGGTCAGCGCGGCGCTAAAGCGTGCCGCCGAGCGCGGCGTCAAAGTGCGCGTGATCACCGACGGCATCGGCACCGCGCGCTTGCCGATGTTCAACGAGTGGCCCGACGCCGGCATCGACCATCGCATTTACAACCCGCATCTTTTCGGCCGCTTCGGCTTCTCGCGCACGCATCGCAAACTCGCGGTGATCGACGATCAGTTCGCCTACTGCGGTGGGATCAACATCGTCGACGACTACGAGAACAACGGCGAGAAGCTGCCGTATCGGCGCTGGGACTTCGCTGTCGAATTGCACGGGCCGGTGGTCGGCGATATCCGCCAGGCGTTCGAGGTGCAGTGGCGCCGGATTCGCCTCGGGCATCGGCCGCTCGAGTCCATGGCGCCGGATCTGGGGCCGAACACCACGGCTTCGCTCGGCAGTCTGCGCCGTCGCCGCCGCCGTCGTAACGAGGAGTTGTGGGCGGGCGGTCAGCCCTGCGTCGCGTTCGTCGCGCGCGACAACCTGATCAATCGGCGCGCCATCGAGAAGGCCTATCTGGCGGCGATCGGGCAGGCGCGCAACGAAGTACTGCTCGCCAATCCGTACTTCATGCCGGGGCGCAAGCTGCGGCGCGCGCTGGTGTACGCCGCGCGCCGCGGCGTGGAGGTGAAGCTCATTATCGGGCGCAAGGAATTCAAGGCGCTCGACTATGCGGTGCCGTTTCTGTATCGCTCGTTGCTCAAGGCCGGCGTGCAGATCGCGGAGTATGAGAAAACGCTGCTGCACGGCAAGGTCGCGGTGGTGGATTCGAACTGGGGGACGGTCGGCTCGTCGAACCTCGATGCGCTGAGCCTGATGCTCAACAACGAAGCCAATGTCGTGCTGGTGAACGACCCGTCGATCGACGCGCTGCGCGAGGCGATCCTCGTCGCCTTCAAGGACTCGCGCCGCATCGACGAGGCGCGCTACGACGCCCGCCCGGCCAGTGAGCGCGTGCTCAACTGGCTCGCCTACACGACCTACCGCGCGGTGATGAAGCTGCTCACGGTCGGCGGATATGACTGACTGCGTGGCAACGCGCTGAGCCACGCTCGGCAGGCTCAAGTGCAATGCTTAAGCCTTCTTGCCATGCATCGACGCACGGCATGCCACGTTTCGGAACGGTCCTAGAGACGGGCCGCCTCTCTGGCAAACATAATCTGCGCTCCTTATCGATCGGGCGACCCGGCGAATTGCACGCGCCACTCAACTCCCCCGCTCGTCAAGCCTCGCTGCCGTTTCGACTGCGCGCTCACGGCAACCGGATCGGCAGCGTAATGCTTACGCATCCGGATACGCATTCGCCAAACATGTCCACTTTCCCTTCATCGCAGGCAGTCGACCTTTCGAGTCTCCATGACGAGGCCGTGCACGCCTATCAAACAGGCCGCCACGATGTGGTGCAGACACTCGTCGAGCGGATCCTCGCCGAGGACGCGGAGCATGTCGGCGCCATTCACTTGCGAGGCCTGCTCGCGCTGGCGTCCGGCGAGGCGCACGACGCGCTGCGCTGGCTCGAGCGCGCGATCCGGATTCGGCCGGAGCCGATTCTGTTCAACACGCTCTACGCGATTCGGCTGAACCTGGGAGATTTCGCCGGTGCGGTGCAGACTATTCGGCAGGGACTCGCGATCCAGCCTGACTTTGCCGCGTTCCACTACAACCTGGCGTTGACGCTGCAACATCTCGGTCATATCGAGGACGCCGCGGTGGGCTATCGGCGCACGCTCGAACTCGATCCGGTCAACTCGGCGGCGCATAACAATTTGGGTCGCGTTTGCGCGGACCTCGGCGCAATGGACGAAGCCGAGCGTCACTACCGGCGCGCGATTGAACTGGCGCCCGCCAACCTCGTCGCGCGTAATAACCTTGCCATGGCTTTGCTTGCGACCGGCCGCTACGACGAAGCGTGGCCATATTTCGAGGATCGCTGGGTCAGTTTCAAGCTGCCCGATGGCCGCCCCGCGCCCGCGCCGGTGGAGGTGCCGCTGCCGCGCTGGTCGGGCGAGAGCGTCTCTCACATCCAGGGCGCGCAAGCGGCGGGCGCATCGGCGCAATGCCTTCTCGTGCTTCACGAGCAAGGCTTGGGCGACAGCTTGCAGTTCGTGCGCTACCTGCCGCTGGCGCTCGCGCACTTTGCCCGGGTCGGCTATGTGTGCCCGCCGGCCTTACGGCGCCTCTATGAACGGTCATTGTGTTCACGCTGGCCGGGCCTCGTGTTGCTCGACGCTGTGCCCGTCGATCTGGCGCAGTGGGACCGCCATATTCCGATGATGTCGCTGCCAATGGCGTTCGCCACGCAAGTGGCGACAATCCCGGCCGCGCTGCCCTACCTCCATGCCGACGCCCGGCTCGCCGCCGCCTGGCGCGCGCGGCTCGAAGCGCTGCCGGCCCCGCAGCTGCCGCGCGTTGGCGTCGTGTGGGCGGGCGGTCATTCCGGCATTGCCGTGGACGGTTTGCGCAGCCTCGCTGCCGTGCAAATCGCACCTTTGCTGGCGATGCCTCACGTGCGCTGGATCAGTCTGCAAAAGACCGACGATCCCGACAAGCTTCCCGACGCCGCCGCCCGGGCGCACCTGATCGACTGGACCGATGAAATCGCCGACTTCGCGGACACCGCGGCGCTGATCGACAACCTCGATCTGGTGATTTCGGTCGATACCTCGGTCGCCCATCTCGCCGCGGCAATGGGCAAGCCGGTCTGGCTGCTCAACCGTTTCGCGGGTTGCTGGCGCTGGCTGTATGGCCGGGACGACAGCCCGTGGTATCCCGGATTGCGTCTTTTCACGCAGACGAGGCGCGCCGATTGGCATGACGTGCTGGCGCGGGTTGCCGCCGCTCTTACCCAGACTTTCCCACGGCAAGACAACGCGTCCTGATGCGGTGCGTTCCGTTCCCGCATGTTCCAGGCGAGCGACCCTGAGCCGGCCGCCGAAGCAGCGGCAACACCTTGTCGGGCCGACGTCTCACGGAACGATCGCCGGTCGTTGCGCGCTGCGATTCACCCTGTCGCGGTGGCCTTCCTATACTCGTGATATGCCGAATCCTTCTGGATTCGCGCCGACTTGCTGCATGATATCGGCCGGCTGTACTGATCCGGGAAGCGAGCCTTTCGGTAGGCAAAGACCGCCTCAAGGCAAACGCCTCTAAAAAATCTCATTCCTCTGATTGACGGATGCCGCAGAATTGAAACCAGGTTAGAAACCGGTTTCTAATAAAGTCCTTGTTTCGCGGACGGCAGCACTCAATAATAGTACGGCCGTTCGATTTTCTTTCGGTCACATTAGAACGGTAAAAAAGCTATGCGAAAAGGCGAACAGACGCGAGCCGCAATTCTCGAAGCAGCACTTGATCTGGCCAGCCGCGACGGACTCGAAGGTCTGACGATCGGCTTGCTGGCTGAGCGCATGCAGATGAGCAAAAGCGGTGTGTTCGCGCATTTCGGGTCGCGCGAGGATTTGCAGGTTGAAGTCGTGCGCGAATATCACCGTCGTTTCGAAGACGAGGTGTTCTTCCCGAGTTTGCGCGAGCCTCGTGGATTGCCGCGCTTGCGCGCGATGATTTCCCGCTGGATCGAGAAACGCATTCAGGAAGTCACTACCGGCTGCATCTATATCAGCGGCGCCGTCGAATACGACGACCGCGCGGATAACCCGGTGCGTGAACAACTGGTGTCGAGCGTGACGATCTGGCGTGCGGCGCTCACTCGCGCGATTTCGCAGGCAATGGAAGAAGGGCATCTGCGCGCCGACACCGATCCGCAACTGATGCTGTTCGAACTGTACAGCTTCACGCTCGGTCTGCATCACGACGCGCGCTTTCTGCATTTGCCGGATGCGGTGCGTCTCACGTGGGCCGCGCTGGAAAAATTGATTGTTTCGTATCAGAGCGAAAGCCGTTAGCGGCGTCGCCGCCAACTAAGGCGGATTCAGCGGCGCAGAAAGTTCCGATCCACGGACTCAGCTAACGGCCTGGCTTCTTGTCAAACTTGGGAGAGAGTCATGGGACAGTACGCCGCGCCGCTGCGCGACATGCAATTCGTGTTGCACGAACTGCTTAACGTCGAAGCCGAAATCAAGCAGATGCCGAAGCACGCGGATCTCGATGCCGACACGATCAACGCGGTGCTCGAAGAAGCCGGCAAATTCTGCTCCGAAGTATTGTTCCCGCTCAACCACAGCGGCGACCAGGAAGGCTGCACATACGCCGGCGACGGCGTCGTGACCACGCCGAAGGGCTTCAAGGAAGCCTATGCGCAGTACGTCGAAGCCGGCTGGCCCGCACTGGGCTGCGATCCGGAATACGGCGGTCAGGGTCTGCCCGCGTTCGTCAATAACGCGCTGTATGAAATGCTGAACTCGGCGAATCAGGCGTGGACCATGTATCCGGGTCTCTCGCACGGCGCGTACGAATGTCTGCATGCGCACGGCACGCCGGAATTGCAGCAACGCTATCTGCCGAAGCTCGTCGCCGGTGTGTGGACCGGCACGATGTGTCTGACCGAGCCGCATTGCGGCACCGATCTCGGCATTCTGCGCACCAAGGCCGAACCGAACAGCGACGGCTCGTACGCGATCAGCGGCACGAAAATTTTCATCTCCAGCGGCGAACACGATCTCGCGGAGAACATTGTTCATCTGGTGCTCGCGCGTCTGCCGGATGCGCCCAAGGGCACCAAGGGCATTTCGCTCTTCATCGTGCCGAAGTTCGTGCCCAACGAGGCGGGCGAACCCGGCGAGCGCAACGGCGTGAAGTGCGGTTCCATCGAGCACAAGATGGGCATTCACGGCAACGCCACCTGCGTGATCAATCTGGACAACGCCAAGGGTTGGCTCGTCGGCGAGCCGAACAAGGGCTTGAACGCCATGTTCGTGATGATGAACGCCGCGCGCCTGGGCGTCGGCATGCAGAGCCTGGGTCTGACCGAAGTCGGCTATCAGAACTCGTTGGTATATGCGAAAGAGCGTCTGCAGATGCGTTCGCTGACCGGCCCGAAGGCGCCCGAAAAGGCGGCTGATCCGATCATCGTGCATCCGGACGTGCGCCGCATGCTGCTCACGCAAAAGGCCTACGCCGAAGGCGCGCGCGCTTTCTCGTACTGGTCCGCGCTGCACATCGACAAGGAACTGTCGCACGCTGACGAATCGGTGCGCAAGGAAGCCGCCGACCTCGTCGCGCTGCTCACGCCGATCCTGAAAGCGTTCCTGTCGGACAACGCGTTCGAGAGCACCAACCACGCCATGCAGATTTATGGCGGCCACGGCTTCATCGCCGAGTGGGGCATGGAGCAGTACGTGCGCGACGCGCGCATCAACATGATCTACGAAGGCACCAACGCGATTCAGGCGCTCGACCTGCTCGGCCGCAAGATCCTCGGCGACATGGGCGCGAAGATGAAGAAGTTCGGCAAGCTGGTGTCCGAATTCGTCGAAGCCGAAGGCGTGAAGCCGGAGATGCAGGAGTTCATCAACCCGCTCGCCGACATCGGCGAAAAGGTGCAGAAGCTGACGATGGAAATCGGCATGAAGGCCATGCAGAACCCGGACGAAGTCGGCGCCGCCGCCGTGCCGTATCTGCGCACGGTCGGCCACCTGGTGTTCTCGTACTTCTGGGCGCGCATGGCACGCATCGCGCTGGACAAGGAAGCATCGGGCGATCCGTTCTACAAGGCGAAGCTCGCCACGGCACGCTTCTACTTTGCGAAGCTGCTGCCGGAAACGGCCATGACGATCCGTCAGGCGCGTGCCGGCTCGAAATCGATGATGGAAGTCGACGAAGCGCTGTTCTAAGTCGCTGTTTTCAGGCGTCAGGCAATCCCATCAAAGCAGGCGCCGCGCGTGTCGAACTCGCGGCGTCTCTCCTCAAACACACAACGCGAAGCGTCCATCGAAGCTTCGCGACCTCGCATAACTCTCCGGAGGAACGACGTGAGCAATCTGATCATTCGCAAGGTAGCCGTGCTCGGCGCCGGCGTGATGGGCGCGCAGATCGCCGCGCACCTGATCAACGCCAAGGTGCCCGTGCTGCTGTTCGATCTGCCCGCAAAAGAAGGCCCGAAGAATGCGATCGCGCTGAAGGCGATCGAGAATCTGAAGAAGCTGTCGCCGGCGCCGTTCGGCGTGAAGGACGACGCGCAATACATCCAGCCCGCGAACTACGACGACGACATCGAGAAGCTCGCTGAATGCGACCTCGTGATCGAAGCGATTGCCGAGCGCATGGACTGGAAGCACGACCTGTACAAGAAGGTCGCACCGCATCTCGCGCCGAACGCGATTTTCGCGACCAACACGTCGGGTCTGTCGATTACCGCCTTGTCGGAAGGTTTCTCGGACGAACTGAAGGCGCGCTTTTGCGGCGTGCACTTCTTCAATCCGCCGCGCTACATGCACCTGGTCGAACTGATTCCGACCGCGACCACGCGTCCGGAAATTCTCGACCAACTCGAGTCGTTCCTGACCAGCGTGGTCGGTAAGGGCGTTGTGCGTGCGAAAGACACGCCGAACTTCATCGCCAATCGCGTGGGGATTTTCTCGATTCTCGCCGTCGTCACCGAAGCCGCGAAATTCGGTCTGCGTTTCGACGAAGTGGACGATCTGACGGGCGCACGTCTGGGCCGCGCGAAGTCGGCCACCTTCCGCACCGCCGACGTGGTCGGTCTGGACACGATGGCGCACGTCATCAAGACGATGCAGGACACGCTGAAGGACGATCCGTTCTATCCGGTCTACGAAACGCCGGCCGTGCTGGCCGAACTCGTAAAGAAGGGCGCGCTGGGTCAGAAAACCGGCGGCGGCTTCTACAAGAAGGAAGGCAAGGCGATCAAGGTGCTCGACGCCAAAACCGGCGAGTACGTGGACGGCGGCGCTAAGGCGGACGAACTGGTCGGCCGCATCCTCAAGCGCCCGCCGGCGGAGCGTCTGAAGCTGCTGCGCGAATCGCAGCATCCGCAGGCGCAGTTCCTGTGGGCGATTTTCCGCGACGTGTATCACTACATCGGCGTGCATCTGGAGTCGATCGCCGACAACGCGCGCGACGTCGATCTGGCAATCCGCTGGGGCTTCGGCTGGAACGAAGGCCCGTTCGAAGGCTGGCAGACGGCCGGCTGGAAGCAGGTCGCCGAGTGGGTGCAGGAAGACATCGCGGCCGGCAAGGCGCTCTCGAACGTGCCGCTGCCGTCTTGGGTGCTGGAAGGTCCGGTGGCCGAGAAGGGCGGCGTGCATACGAACGAAGGTTCGTGGTCGCCGGCTTCCAGGACGTTCGTACCGCGCTCGTCGCTGTCGGTGTACGACAAGCAGGTGTTCCGTGCGCCGCTGGTCGGCGAAACCGCGGCTGATCCGAAGACCTACGGCAAGACGCTGTTCGAAACCGACGCCGTGCGCGCATGGGTCGACGATCGCGCCGGCGAGAACGACGTGCTGATCGTTTCGTTCAAGAGCAAGATGAACACGATCGGACCGTCGGTGATCGACGGTCTGACGCAGGCGATCGAACTGGCCGAAAAGGAGTACAAGGGCCTGGTGGTGTGGCAGCCGACGTCGCTCAAGCTCGGCACGCCGGGCGGCCCGTTCTCCGCGGGCGCCAACCTCGAAGAAGCGATGCCGGCCTTCATGATGGGCGGCGCGAAGGGCATCGAGCCGTTCGTGAAGAAATTCCAGCAAGGCATGCTGCGCGTGAAGTACGCCAGCGTGCCGGTCATCTCGGCCGTGTCGGGCATCGCGCTCGGCGGCGGTTGCGAACTGGCGCTGCATAGCGCGAAGCGGGTCGCGCACATCGAAAGCTATATCGGTCTGGTGGAAGTCGGCGTGGGTCTCGTGCCCGCGGGCGGCGGCCTGAAGGAAGCGGCGCTGCGCGCGGCGGAAGCGGCGACGCAAGTCGGCGCGACCAACGACCTGCTGAAGTTCGTGCAGAAGTCGTTCGAAAACGCGGCGATGGCGAAGGTCTCGGCCTCCGCGCTCGACGCCCGCGCAATGGGCTACCTGAAGCCGTCCGACACGATCGTCTTCAACGTATTCGAACTGCTCGACGTCGCGAAGAAGGAAGCGCGCGCGTTGTCGGTGGCGGGTTACCGTCCGCCGCTGCGGGTCACGCAAGTGCCGGTGGCCGGCCGCTCGGCGATCGCGACCATCAAGGCGTCGCTCGTCAACATGCGTGATGGCCGTTTCATCAGCGAGCACGATTTCCTGATTGCTAGCCGTATCGCGGAAGCGGTGTGCGGCGGTGACGTGGAAGCGGGCAGTCTGGTCGATGAAGAGTGGCTGCTGCAACTCGAGCGTCGCGCGTTCGTCGATCTGCTCGGCACGCAAAAGACGCAGGAACGGATCATGGGCATGCTGCAAACCGGCAAGCCGGTGCGCAACTGAGCGAGCGACCGCACTACGTGCATGGGACCGGAGTAAGCGGTAAAGCGCTAACTCCGGTCGACAAAGGAGATTCAGATGGCAAAGCAACTGCAAGACGCATACATCGTCGCCGCGAGCCGCACGCCAATCGGCAAGGCGCCGCGCGGGATGTTCAAGAACACGCGCCCCGACGAACTGCTGGTGCACGCGATCAAGTCGGCCGTGGCGCAAGTGCCCGGCCTCGACACGAAGGTGATCGAAGACGCGATCATCGGCTGCGCGATTCCGGAAGCGGAACAAGGCCTGAACGTGGCGCGCATGGGCGCGCTGCTGGCCGGCCTGCCGAATACCGTCGGCGGCGTGACGGTGAACCGCTTCTGCGCGTCGGGCCTGACGGCGCTGGCGATGGCGGCGGACCGCATCCGCGTCGGCGAGTCGGACGCGATGATCGCGGGCGGCTGCGAATCGATGAGCATGGTGCCGATGATGGGCAACAAGCCGTCCATGTCGCCGCATATCTTCGATCGCAATGAAGACATCGGCATTGCATACGGCATGGGCCTGACAGCGGAGAAGGTCGCCGAGCGCTGGAAGATCAGCCGCGAAGCGCAAGACGCGTTCTCGGTCGAATCGCACCGCCGCGCGATCGCCGCGCAGCAGGCCGGCGAGTTCAACGACGAAATCGCCGCCTACACGATCACCGAGCGCTTCCCCGATCTCGCCACCGGCGAAGTCCGCGTGAAGACCCGCGAAGTCTCGCTCGACGAAGGTCCGCGCGCGGAAACCTCGCTCGAAGGTCTGGCCAAGCTGCGCGCGGTATTCGCGAACAAGGGTTCGGTGACGGCGGGCAACAGCTCGCAGACCTCGGACGGCGCGGGCGCACTGATCGTGGTATCGGAAAAAATGTTGAAGGAATTCAACCTGACGCCGCTCGCGCGTTTCGTCAGCTTCGCCGTGCGCGGCGTGCCGCCGGAAATCATGGGCATCGGCCCGAAGGAAGCGATTCCCGCCGCGCTGAAGGCCGCCGGCCTGAAGATCGACGACCTGGACTGGATCGAGCTGAACGAAGCGTTCGCCGCGCAATCGCTGGCGGTGATTCAGGACCTCGGTCTCGATCCGGCGAAGATCAACCCGCTCGGCGGCGCGATCGCACTCGGCCACCCGCTGGGCGCGACGGGCGCGATTCGTGCGTCGACCGTGGTGCATGGTTTGCGCCGCCGTAACTACAAGTACGGCATGGTGACGATGTGCGTCGGCACCGGCATGGGCGCAGCGGGCATCATCGAGCGCCTGTGAGCGTGACCGGCCCGGTGTTCAGCCCGGCGTTCGCTTCGGTCCACACGGCGAGCTTCGGGGCGGCCCCCGGAGCGGCCCCCGGAGCGGCCCATTAGGCACCGCGCAACGGTTCGCAGGCCATCCGGCTTGCGAACCGTTTTTACATTCTGAGCAGGAGTACGAGGAGATGACGATGGATATTCTGGTCGAGCGCGCCGACGGCGTGCTGACGATTGCCTTCAACCGGCCCGACAAGAAGAACGCGATCACGGCAGCGATGTATCAGACAATGGCCGATGCGCTAGTCGAAGCGCAAGGCGACGCCGCGGTGCGCGCCATCCTGATTCGCGGCAGCGCGGGCATTTTCAGCGCCGGCAACGATCTCGAAGATTTCATGAAGACGCCGCCGATGGGCGAAAACGCGCCGGTGTTCCAGTTCCTGCGCGCGATCAGTTCGGCGGAGAAGCCGGTGGTGGCGTCGGTGGCGGGCCCGGCGGTTGGGATCGGCACGACCTTGCTGTTGCATTGCGATCTGGTCTACGCCGCCGACACGGCGAGCTTCTCGCTGCCGTTCGCGCAACTCGGCCTGTGCCCGGAAGCGGCGTCGAGTCTGCTGTTGCAGCGTGTGGGCGGCTATCAGGCGGCGGCGGAGAAACTGCTGCTCGGCGAAGCGTTCGACGCCACCGAGGCACAACGCATGGGCTTCGTGAATCGCGTGCTGCCCGCCGCAGAAGTCGACGGTTTCGCCGCTTCGCAAGCCGCGAAACTGGCCGCGCTGCCGGCCTCGTCATTGCGCGTGACGAAGAGCCTGATGAAGCGCGCGAGCCACCAGGAACTGCAAACGCAGATGTCGGAAGAAGCCGTGCATTTCGGCAAGATGCTGCTCGCGCCCGAAGCACGCGAGGCGTTCAAGGCGTTCTTCGAGAAGCGCAAGCCGGACTTCCGGCAGTTCGACTGAGCGGCGCGCCGGAGCGCTTGAAGCACTGTGAGCGCGAGCGTTCTGGCGTAGAACGGACTGCCCAGCTTGGGCGGGCTACGCCTTTTTGCACGGCTGGACCTTCGCCCGCTCGCACCTCAGGCGCGTCGCCGTTCAAAGCTGCGCCGGCTGCAACGTATCGTAGTCGACGTAGCTCTTCTCGCGGCAGAAGCTCACCAGCCGCACGCCCGCCTTGCGGGCAATCGCAATCGCCAGCGACGACGGCGCCGAGATCGTCGCGACCATCGGCACGCCAACGCGCGCCGCCTTGCGCACCAGCTCATAGCTCGCGCGGCTCGACAGAAACACGAAACCCTCTTTGGTATCCACGCGATCGAGCACGAGCTGGCCGATCAGCTTGTCGAGCGCATTGTGGCGGCCCACGTCCTCGAACGCATAGCGGATCGCGCCTGCCGCGTCGCACCATGCGGCGGCGTGCAGGCCACCGGTCAGCCGCGTCAATGCCTGATGCTCGGGCAGTTCGCGGGCGGCGCGCGCAATCGCATCCGGTGCGAGCCGTTGCAGGAAACCGGTGTCCGGCACGCGCTCCGGTTCCAGATCCAGCAGATCGATGCTTTCGATCCCGCACACCCCGCAACCGGTGCGCCCGGCGAGCGCGCGGCGCTTTTCCTTCAGTGCGACGAACGCCTGCTGCACGACCTGCAATTGCACTTCGGCGTGCGGCAATTCGCCCTCGTCGTGCAGTTCGACCTCGATGTCCTGAATGTCGCTGCCGCGTTCCACGATCCCTTCGGAAATCGCGAATCCGACCGCGAACGCTTCCAGATCGCACGGCGTGCACATCATCACCGCATGCGAAATGCCGTTGAAGACCAGCGCGACCGGCCATTCCTGACCGACGTGGTCGGTCACGGTCTCGACTTCGGCGCCGCGATGCCGGCGCACCTGGCGCTCCACCGCGCCCGGTTGCCCGCCTGTTTCCAGTTCGTCCAAGCTTGTCACTCCTTTGCCATGCCGCGCGCGCCTGAGCGGCAGGTGGGCTCGCGGGTTGCCGCCAGGCCGTGCCGCCGTCGCGCGAATAAGGTTCTAAAATACCTCAAGCTGGGCTTGAGCGTTGCCCGCCATCCACGAGGGACACTGTCATGGGACTCAACGAAGCGCCGCTTCTGTTCAACTTCGAGGTCGAGTCTTCGGAGAATTTCACTTACATCCCGATGTCGGTGCGCTTCAACCTCGACCGGTTCGGGCTGCGCATCTCGCTTCAACAATGGCAACTGCTGCCGCTGGAAGACCGCAAGCTGCTGGCGCGTTTCCCGGTCGAGGAAGACGCGGAGATCGAGCCGAACTTCGATCACGCCCTGTTCGAAATGCTGCGCACCCATGCGAACGTCGAGCCGGAGTGGTTCACGCCCGAGGAAGCGCCGGCCTGGCGCCGCACGGATAGCGTGCCGGAGGGCATCGCGCATCAGGCGCAACTGGCCGGCATCGTCGCGCCGGGTGTGGCCCGTTGGGCCGAACTCGATCCGTTCAAGCGCTACGTGCTCGCCAAGCTGTCGCGCAAGCCGGAGGCCAACCACGACTTCGTCCCGGCCATGAAGGAGTTCGGTGCGGCCGGCTAGGTGCGGCCGGCTAGGTGCGACCGGCCCGGTTGCGGTCGGTCAACCGCACCGGCCACGAGTTGCCGGCCACGTTTTTTTCATTCACCACCCTCAACCTGTTCCGAACGCTGCCGTTATCCATGGGTTGGCGCGTAAAGAAAATCCGTATCGATGCGGCCCGATGCATCGAAATCGACCGCGCGCTCCCCGCCCGCAGAACGATTGACGTTCGGAACCCATGACTCCTTTTCTATCGAAGCGGCTGCTGATCAACATAGCGGTCGTCGCCGCGGCGGTCGGCGCGAACGCGTTCGTCGCCTACACGCAGATTTGCGGCCAACGCGACGCGGACGCGCGCATGCTGCGTTCGACGAGCGTGCGCCAGAACCTCGACGCCTACCAGTCGGCGCTCGACGGCGGTCTCGCCGCGCTCGGCCGCTTCGAGGCGTCGGGCAAGTCCGCGCCGGCAGGTTCCGCTGCCGCGATGGTCACGACGCTTGCGCGTCTGGAGCGCGACCTGCGCAGTGAATTTGCCGGCGAACCCGCCATGCTCGACGCGCTCGCCAGGCTGAGCGCGGACAGTCATGCGTTGCAACACGATATCGACGACGCGCTGCTCAGGAGCGCCGGCGCCGGGCCGAACGCCTCGCGCGCGTGGGCGGCGTCGACCTACACCCATCTCGGGCTCGGGCTGGATCGTGTGGAAGCCGCGCTGGCCTCGTTGCGCGGCGAGGAGAATCGCGCCTTGCGGGCCTCGCTCGCGGCGTCGGCAAGCGAAACCCAGCGGGCCATGTTCCTGCTGATCGTGACGATGCTGGCCGGCAGCGTGCTGCTGATCTACACGTTCGGCGTTCGCGAAAACAGCGCGCGCGAGAAGCTGCGCAGCGTGCGCGCGCTCGGTCGCCACGACGAACGCTTTCGCGGCCTGTTCGACGAACATCCGGTGCCGATGTACATCGTCGATCGCGAGACGCTGCGCTTTCTCGCCGTCAACGCGGCCGCAATCCAGCAATACGGCTATTCCGAAAGCGAATTTCTCGGCATGACGATTCGCGCGATCCGGCCGCAAGCGGAAATCTCGCGTCTCGAATCGCATCTGCAGCGCAGCGACGCCAGCCAGCATGGCCGTACCATGGCGGGCATCTGGCATCACCGGCGCAAGGACGGCTCGACGATCAGCGCCGACATTTCGTATCACGCGCTGAATTTCATGGGCCGCGGCGCGTTCTTCGTGCTGGCCGACGACGTCACCGACCAGATCAACGCCGAAGCCGAAGCACACCGTTCGAACCAGATGCTCGAAGCGGTGATCGACAATATTCCGCAGCGCATTTTCTGGAAGGACATGGAGTCGCGCTACCTCGGCTGCAACATGGCGTTCGCGCGCGATGCGGGACTCGCGTATCCCGAGCAGGTGGTGGGCAAGAGCGACGCCGACATGCCGTGGCGCGACTTCTCCAACCTGCTGGGCGACCATGACCGGGAAGTCGTGAGCACCGGCGTGCCGAAGATGAACTTCGAGGTCGATCTGGTGATCGACGGCGTGCACCGCACCACGGTCACGAGCAAGCTGCCGTTCACCGACGGCGACGGCCGCGTGATCGGCGTGCTCGGTTCGTACACGGACATCACCGAGCGCAAGCGCGCCGATCTGGCCTTGCGTCTGCAAAGCCGCGCGCTCGATGCCAGCGTCAACGCGATTCTGATCACGGCGCCGTCGCCCACGGGCAATCTGATCGAGTACGTGAACCCCGCGTTCATGCGCATTACCGGCTACGACGCCGCCGAGGCGATCGGTCACGATTGCCGCCTGCTGCAGCGCGACGACCGCGACCAGGAAGGCGTCGCGCTGATCCGTCAGGCACTCGCGGCGAACCGTGAGGTGAGCGCGGTGGTGCGCAACTATCGCAAGGACGGCGCGCTGTTCTGGAATCAGCTCTTCATCGCGCCGGTGCCGAATCAGGACGGGGTGATCACGCATCACATCGGCGTGATCAACGACGTGACGGACCTGATGCGCTATCAGGAGCAGCTCGAATATCAGGCCAACTACGACAGCCTGACGCGCCTGCCGAACCGCAATCTGCTGCGCGACCGTCTGCAGCATGCGTTGGTCGTCGCGCAACGGCATCACAAGGGCGTCGCGGTCGTGTTCATCGATCTGGACGGCTTCAAGAACGTCAACGACAGCCTCGGCCACAGTGTCGGCGACCGTTTGTTGAGCGTGGTTGCCGAGCGCCTCGCCCGTTGCACGCGCACGAGCGATACGGTGGCGCGGCACGGCGGCGACGAGTTCGTGATCGTGATGACCGATACCGTCGACGAACAGTCGCTGATCGCGTGGATGGAGCGCGTGCGCGTGTCGATCTCCGAGCCGGTCTGGCTCGACGGCACCGAACTGTATGTCGGCTGCAGCATGGGCGCGAGCCTCTTCCCGCAAGACGGCGAAGATGCCGAAACGCTGATGAAGAAGGCCGATCTCGCCATGTATCGCGCCAAGGACATGGGCCGCAACACGTTCCAGTTCTATCAGCCGGAAATGAACGCGAGCGCGGGCACGCGACTGAATCTCGAACGGCGTTTGCGCCGCGCGTTGCGCGACAACCAGTTCCTGCTGCACTACCAGCCGCAGGTGGACATCGAGAGCGGACAGATCGTCGGCACCGAAGCGCTGGTGCGCTGGTGCGATCCGGAAGTCGGCCTGGTGCCGCCGTCGTCGTTCATTCCGGTGGCGGAAGAAAGCGGGCTGATCGGGCCGCTCTCGGAGTGGGTGTTGCGTGAAGCGTGCCGGCAGAACAAGGCGTGGCAGGACGAAGGCCTGCCGCCGGCGCGTGTCTCGGTGAATCTGTCGGCGCGGGTGTTCCAGCAGCGCGATATCGCCAAGCTCGTCATGCAGGTGCTGGCCGAGACCGGCCTCGCGCCGCAATATCTCGAACTCGAGCTGACCGAAAGCACCATCATGCGCAACGCCGAAGAGGCCGTGTCGATGCTCAACGAACTGCACGCGCTCGGCATCGGCCTTGCCATCGACGACTTCGGCACCGGCTATTCGAGTCTCAGCTATCTGAAGCGTTTCCCGGTGGATCGCCTGAAGATCGACCGCTCATTCGTCTCCGACATTGGCGTGTCGGGCGACGACGAGACCATCACCTCGGCGATCATCGCGCTCGCGCACTCGCTGAAATTGCAGGTGATCGCCGAGGGCGTGGAGACGTCCGCGCAGCTCGACTTCCTGAAAGAGCGCGCATGCGACGAGATGCAGGGCTTTTACTTCGCGAAGCCGTTGTCGACCGACGCGATGTCGGAACTGCTGCAGGGTGGCGTGGGGCGCGAACTGGCGATGGTTTGAGCGTTCGCGCCCGGCGCGCTCATTGTGCCGGCGTGCTCAGGAAAGCCGGCAGGTCTTCCGCCATGTCGGAAAACGACTGCAGGAAGGGATGGGCAGTCTTGCTCACCATGCCGGGCAACATCATCTGCGTGAATTGCCAGGCCACCGCCACGGTGACGTCAGCCGCGTCGAACTGGTTGGCTTCGATCGGCAGTGCCGTTGCCGCGAGGTCGCGTTCGAGTTCGGCGTAAGCGGCGGATAACTGCGTGCTTACGCGGTCGATCCATGGCTCATGCTGCTTTTCCACTGGACGCAGATTGCGTTCGTAGACGATCTGCACGGTTTTCTCGCACGCGGCAAGCGCGAGTCCAGTGAGATGGGCGGTGCGCAATGCGGCCTCGGGCTGGGTCGGGAAAAGTCGCTGGTCCGGCCCGGCGAGCGTGGCGAGGTACTGGAGAATCACCGTCGAGTCCATCACGGTCTGGCCGTTGTCGGCGATCAGCGTGGGCGCCTTGACGACGGGGTTGATTCTCGCGAACTGGTCGTAGGTGCGGAACACCGAGATCGCCTCGTGCTCGAACTCCAGCTTCAGCAATTTGAGGCAGATAGCGACCCGGCGTACGTAGGGCGAATCCAGCATTCCGATCAGTTTCATCTCATTCCCGTTAGAACATCTATCATGAGGCGCCCGGCTCCGCGGCTCCCACGGTTCCCCTGTCTGTAAGGGATAAGGGCGCGTTGAGCCAATAGATTAAGCATCTACGGGCAGCAAAAAAAGCGACAATTAACGACGATTTACGTCAGAATTTCTTACATGAAGCCAATCCCGCCTTTGACCGCGTTACGCTGCTTCGAAGCCGTCGCCCGCCTGGGTGGCGTGACGCAAGCCGCGCGCGAACTGCATGTCACGCACTCGGCGGTGAGCCAGCAAATCAAGGTGCTGGAAGATTCGATGGGCATCGCGCTCTTCATGCGCGAGGCGCGCGGGCTGCGGCTGACCGAGGAAGGGCGGCTCTACGCGCTCGACATCCGCATGGCGCTGCGCGACATCACGCATGCCACGCGCCGTGCGCAGGCCCGCCCGCACGAAAGCGAACTGGTGATCACGACCTTGCCGTCGTTCGCTCAGCATTGGCTCGTGCCGCGCCTCGCTAGTTTTCGCGAGGCGCATCCGTACTACCGGATCCGGCTGCTGACGAGTTTGCAGGTGGAGGATTTCCGCCAGGGCGTGAGCGATATCGGCATCCGCATGGGGCAGGGGCATTGGCCCGACGTCGCGCAGCAGAAGCTGTTCGACGACGACATGGTGGTGGTCGCCGCGCCCCATTTCGCGCTCGCGCCGAACGGCCGCTTTCCCGTCACCGCGCTGGATGTGATGGCCTGTCCGTTGATCTCGAGTCCCGATACACCGTGGCATGACTGGTGTCAGGCGGCGCAGGTGGCGGAGCCGGCCGACGGGGCTGTGGTGTTGTCGGCGAGCGATTCGAATATCGTGATCGGCGCCGTGCTGCATGGCCAGGGTGTCGCGCTGGAACGGCGCAGCCTGGTCGCGAATGCGCTGGCGCGGGGCGACCTGCTGCAGATCACCGATATTCGCGTGCCCTATCGTTACCCGTACTGGCTGGTGTGGCAGCAACGCGAAATTCTCGATGCCTCGCAGGCGCATTTCGCGCAGTGGATCGAAGGGCAGGTCGACGTCTACCTGCGCGGTAGCGGGGCAGCGGTGGTGGCGAATCGTGCCGGTTAGCCCGCGCGGGTTCGCGCTGAGCAGGCCATGACGCCTGGGCTCTGATGCGTGGGCAGTGATGCGCGAGCTTCGACGCACCGTCTTCGACGCTGGCGTTTCGAAAATGCGACGCTTGCAATGACGTTTTCGAAAAGCGCCTCGTCGGATATATTGATGTTTCCCATCTCAGACCGCGCTGGGAACCACGAAGCACCGATTCACGTGGCGTTGCGCCCGCCTTTCGCTGCTTGCACCGGGTGATGGGCGTTTCGCCATCGACTATTCGCCAATCCGACTGGAGAGAACAATGACGTCGTCACCTGCAAAGAAACTGTCTGTGTTGCTGGCATCGGTTGTATTGAGCGTGGCGTGTGCCGCACCGGCGTTCGCCCAAAGCGGCGGCGGTGGTGGCCCGGCGGGGAACGATTCCGACGCGGCGATACCGTCGGCCGCATCGAAAGCGGCTCCGTCCACCAAGGCTGAGCGCAAGGCCGCGCGCAAACAGGCGCGGGCGAAGAAAAACGCCGAGTTGAAAAAGTTGGAGGCCAACGGCTATCAGCCGTCGCGTAACGATCCGAACTATCCGAACGATATTCAGAACGCGCAGAAGAAGGCGGGAATCGGCGCGGCGGCGAGCCAGTAAGCAGGTTCAGCGCATGACGGTGCAGCCGAGGTAGAAGCCGAGGTAGAAGCCAAAGCCGAAGCCAAAAGACAACGAGGCGCTAAAAGCGCCTCGTTTTTCGTTTACCGCGAGCCGCTCAATCCAGCGCCGGCAACGCGCGCGGACGCCGGTCGCTGTCTGTCGCGACATAGGTCAGCGTGGCTTCGGTGACCTTCACGAGGTCTTCGGTCAGGCTCATGCGCTGCGCGTAGACCTCGACCTCGACGGTGACCGAGGTATTGCCCGTCTTGACGATATCCGCGTAAAAGCTCAGCAGATCGCCGACGAACACCGGCTGCTTGAACACGAACGAATTGACCGCGATGGTCGCCACCCGCCCGTTGGCGCGGCGGCTTGCCGGGATCGAGCCGGCAATGTCCACTTGCGCCATGATCCAGCCGCCGAACACGTCGCCGTGGACGTTCGCATCCGAAGGCTGCGGCACCACGCGCAGCGCGCAGTGCTTTTGCGGGAGTTGAAGAAGATCGGTCATCGGGGCACCCTTGAGAAACGTGTTGGTTCGGTCGGCTGGACCAGCGGGCGGGGCAATTCACGACAACGGTACGGCACGCACCGCGCGGCTAACGTGCCACCTACGGCCGGACAACTCATGAAAAGCGGCGCCAGCCGGCTTCTGCGACAATAGAAAGATCAGGAATTGTACGGGAAAGCGCCCAGCCGGGTCGCGCGACAAAATGCAGTGTGCCGGGTCGGCATGCGGCGGTCGGCGCGCCGCTGCGAACTCCGGCCTTTCCACACTCTCCCCAGCCGATCCCCATGCGCCGCTCGCCTTCGTCCGAACCTTCTCCGATCTCCACCCAGCCGCGCAACGACTGGCAGACGATTCTTTCGCTGCTGCCGTACCTCGCCACGTATAAATGGCGAGTCGCCTTCGCGCTGAGCTGCCTGATCGGCGCGAAGGTCGCCAATCTGGGGGTGCCGATCGTCATGAAGCGGATCGTCGACAGCCTCGCCTCGGTGCAGCATCTCACCGCGCTCGGCCGCGCCAACGATTCGCCGGCCATCGTTCTGCTGGGCGGCGTCGGCCTGCTGGTGGTCGCGTATGCGGTGGTGCGGTTGTCCACGTCGCTGTTCACCGAACTGCGCGAGATTCTGTTCTCGAAGGTGACCGAGAGCGCGGTGCGCCAACTGGCGCTGAAAGTGTTCCGCCATCTGCATGCGCTGTCGCTGCGCTTTCATCTCGAACGGCAGACGGGCGGCATGTCGCGCGATATCGAGCGCGGCACGCGCGGCATCACGCAACTGATCTCGTATTCGCTGTACAGCATTCTGCCGACGCTCGTCGAAGTCGGCCTCGTGCTCGGCTTTTTCGTCGTCAAATACGAGGCGTATTACGCGGTGGTCACGTTCATCGCGCTGGCGGTGTACATCGTCTTCACGGTGAAAGTGACGGAGTGGCGCACGCATTTTCGCCGCACCATGAATGATCTCGATTCGAAGGCGAATTCACGCGCGATCGATTCGCTGCTGAACTACGAGACGGTCAAGTATTTCGGCAACGAAGAGTGGGAAGCGAGCCGTTACGACGAAAACCTGAAGCGCTATCGCACGGCGGCGATCAAGTCGCAGCGCTCGCTGTCGGCGCTGAATTTCGGGCAGCAGGCGATCATCGGTACGGGGCTGGTGTTCATTCTGTGGCGCGCTACGCAAGGCGTGATGGCCGGTCGTCTCACGCTCGGCGATCTGGTGTTGATCAACACCTTCATGCTGCAGCTTTATATTCCGCTGAATTTTCTCGGCGTGGTGTACCGCGAGTTGAAGCAGAGTCTCACCGATATGGACCGCATGTTCACGCTGCTCGGCGCGGCGCAGGAAGTGCCGGACGTGGACGGTGCGCCCGCGCTGCGCGTGAACGGCGCGCAGGTGCGCTTCGAACATGTGAATTTCGCGTACGAGCCGGCGCGGCAGATTCTGCACGACGTGAGCTTCACGATTCCGGCGGGGACCACGACGGCGGTGGTCGGCCATAGCGGCTCGGGGAAGTCGACCCTCGCGCGGCTCATGTTCCGCTTCTACGATCTGGACCGCGCGACGGGCGGCGCGATCACCATCGACGGTCAGGATATTCGTGACGTCACGCAGGATTCGCTGCGCGCGTCGATCGGCATCGTGCCGCAGGATACGGTGCTGTTCAACGACTCGATCTACTACAACATCGCTTACGGCCGGCCATCGGCGACGCGCGAGGAAGTGATCGCGGCGGCGCGCGCGGCGCATATTCACGAGTTCATCGAGGGGCTGCCGAAGGGCTATGAGACGCCGGTCGGCGAGCGCGGTCTGAAGTTGTCGGGCGGTGAAAAGCAGCGCGTGGCGATTGCCCGGACCATCCTCAAGAATCCGCCCATTCTGTTGTTCGACGAAGCGACCTCGGCGCTCGATTCACGTTCCGAGCGCGCCATTCAGCACGAGCTCGATCTGATCGCCCGCGAGCGCACCACGCTGATCATCGCGCACCGGCTTTCGACCGTCGTGCATGCACAGCAGATCATCGTGATGGACAAAGGGCGGATCGTCGAGCGCGGCACGCATGCGGAGTTGTTGCGCGCAAACGGCCTGTTCGCGCAGATGTGGGCTTTGCAGCAGCAGCGCGCAAGTGAGGCGCCGGAACAGGTGGAAACGGTCGATGCGGGAGGGCGTGGGCGATAGGCTTCGATGACGCGTTTGCGTGGCCGCCTGGCAATTGGCGCGGAGTTAAGGTCGAGAGTTGAGACCCGAACGCCGAACGCCGAACGCCTAGCGCGCCCCAGCCAGCGCGCGCACACGCTGATCCAGCTCGCCTAACTGCGCGGGCGTGCCGACGTTCTCCCACAGACCCTCGTACAGCTCACCGCTCGCCAGACCGCGTGCAATGGTGTCGCGATAATACGGCGTGAGCGCGCGCCGCGTGCCGTGCGGCAGATCGCGGAACATGCGGGTGTCATATAGCCCGATGTTGCCGAACGTGAAGCGCGGCTCGCCCTCGAGCGAGAGCGCGCCGTCGGCCAGGCCGAAGTCGCCGACCGGATGAAACGCTGGATTCGGCACCATCACGAGATGCATGCCCGGCTCGGGCAAGGCCGCGAGTTTTTCCGCGCGAGCATTCAGCGTGGCGTAGTCGAAGTCGGCGTACACGTCGCCGCTGACCGCGACGAACACTTCGCTCGCGCCGTTATCTTCGAGCAACGGCAACGCCTGCACGATGCCGCCCGCGGTTTCCAGCGCCTCGCGTTCGGCCGAGTAGCGCAACGCCACCTGCCAGCGCGAGCCGTCGCCGAGCGTGGCCTCGATCTGCTCGCCGAGCCACGCGTGATTGATCACGATGGTGCGAAAGCCAGCCTGCGCGAGCCGTTCGATCTGCCATACGATCAGCGGCTTGCCGCCCACTTCGAGCAAAGGCTTGGGACGCGTGTCGGTCAACGGACGCATGCGCTCGCCGCGGCCGGCGGCGAAAATCATCGCTTTCTTCAGGGACATCGTCATCGGTCAGAAGGTGTAGCCGACTTCATTCGCGCGGCCTTCGAGATCGTCGAGCAGCTTCGCGAACGGACGCAGCGGTGCATAACGATCGGCCACCTTGCGCGCATAGCCGATGAAACGCGGCAGGTCTTTCATGTAATGCGGCTTGCCGTCGCGGTAGTTGATCCGGCAGAAGAGGCCCAGCACCTTGATGTGCCGTTGCAGACCCATCCACTCGACCTGGCGGTAGAACTCGCCGAAATCGGCATCCACCGGCAGGCCGGCTTTTTTCGCCCGCTCCCAGTAGTACACGAAGCAATCCAGCTCGAACTCCTCGTCCCAGCTCAGGAACGCGTCGCGCAACAGCGAGGCGACGTCGTAGGTGATCGGGCCGTACACCGCGTCCTGGAAGTCCAGCACGCCGGGGTTGACCGCGGGGTGTCCAGGCTCCGGCTCGGTTGCGATCATCAGATTGCGCGGCATGAAGTCGCGCAGCATGAACATCTGCGGCTGCGCGCGGGCGCTCGCGATCAGCAGCGCGAAGGTGCGATCCAGCACGCCGCGGGTCTTTTCGTCGGCCTCACGGCCCAGATGCCGGCCGAGGAACCATTCCGGCATCAACTCCATCTCGCGGCGCAGGAACGCTTCGTCGAAGGGCGGCAGCACGTCTTCGCGCGACGTGAGCTGCCAGCGGATCAACGCGTCGAGCGCGTCACGCATCAGCGTGCGGGCGCGGCGCGAGTCGCCTGCGCTTTGCGCTTCGGTCAGCGCGCCGAGGTACGACGCGGTGCCCAGATCCGTGACCAGCATGAGGCCGGCCTCGAAATCGACCTCCAGCACGCGCGGCACGTACACGCCGGCGGCCTCGAGCAACTGCGCGACCTGCACAAATTCGCGGCACTTTTCGGGCGGCGGAGCGTCGACGGCGATCAGGGTGGCGCGGCTTTCGCCTTCCGCCGCCTTACCGGCGAGCCGGAAATAACGCCGGAAACTGGCGTCTGACGAAGCCGGAACGAGGGTGTCGAGCTCGAGCGCATAGCGCGCCGCATGGCCTTTCAGCCAGGCTTTGAGCAGTTCGAGACGGGGATCGGTGGAGTCTTGGAGTGGGGGCAGCGTCATGAAAACCGGCGGCAAATTCAGAGGGGCAACGTCTTGCCATATAATACCCCACGACTTTTTTGACGCGGCTCACGCCGGCTTTCGCGACTTCCGCTTTACCGCCCGCCTCATCGTTCGACAGATTGTAAATATTGATGTGCAGCCGACTGTCACGGTCGGGGTGTGCAGGCGGTAGACCGTGACTGCAGAAGCTGACGGACGAGCCGATTCGCCAAACGATACATGCCGCCTAGACAGCTTTCCCAAACGATTCCCTCTTGTGCCCCAGCGCCGCGCAAAAGGCGGCTCGTCGCGGCGTTGATCGCCGTTCCGGGCCTGATGCCCGCGCTTGCGCACGCCCAGCTGGTGGGGGAAGCTGCGCAGCCGCAACCCATCGACGCGCCCTGGGGCATGCAGCTCGCCCCGCAGCTCGAAGAGCGTCCGTTGCAGCCGGGCCAGAAGCCGGCCACGTTCGTGCTCGGCGATACGACGAGCGGCACGACCGACCAGGACATGGCTGCCAAGGGTTCGGCCGAGGTGCGCCGCAATACGGTCGTGATCAAGGCCGACGCGCTGCACTATGACCAGGACACGGACATGGCCGACGCGTACGGCTCGGTCCACGTGGTCAACAACGGTAATTCCTTCGTCGGGCCGGAAGCGCATATGCGCGTGGATTCGAGCGAAGGCTTCATGACCGCGCCGAAGTACCACTTCAACGTGACGGGCGGCTCGGGCAGCGCGGAGCGCGTCGACCTGCTCGACAACGAGCGCTCGGTTTTCACGAAAGGCACCTACACGGCCTGCGCATGCGCGGACGATCCGGCCTGGTACATCAAGGGCAGCGAGTTCGATTTCGACACCGGCGCGGACGAAGGCGTCGCCCATAACGGCGTGCTGTTCTTCCAGGGCTTTCCGGTGTTCGCCTCGCCGTGGCTGTCGTTCCCGCTTTCGGGTGAACGGCGCAGCGGGATTTTGCCGCCCACGTTCTCGGTGAGTTCGTCGAACGGCTTCGAACTGTCGGTGCCGTATTACTTCAACATCGCGCCGAATCGCGATCTGACGCTCACGCCGCGTCTGATCTCCAAGCGCGGCGTGCAGTTGCAGTCCACGTTCCGTTATCTGTCGCCCACGTATTCCGGCTCGATCACCGGCGAATTCCTGCCTGACGATCACCTGACCAAGACCAACCGCTACGCGCTGTACATCCAGCACAACCAGAACTTCGGCAACGGGTTCGGCGGCTACATCTACTACAACAAGGTTTCGGACAACACCTATCCGGAAGACCTGTCGTCGTCGGTCAATCAGTTCATGAACGGCACCCAGCTCCTGTATCAACAGGAAGCCGGGTTGACCTACAACAACGGCCCGTGGTCGGTGCTCGCGCGCGAACAGCACTGGCAGACGCTCACGCCGTCCGTGGCGCCGTACGGCCGCGAGCCGCAGTTGAACGTGAAGTACGCGAAGTACAACGTCGGCGGCTTCGACTACGGCGCGGAAGCCGACTACACGAATTTCCGCATCACCACCGCGGACATGACCGAAGGTCAGCGGGTGATGTTCAACCCGTACCTGTCGTATTCGGTGGTCGGGCCGGGTTACTTCGTCACGCCGAAGGTGCAATGGCACTTTGCGTCGTACAACCTGAACCACCTGAGCGCCGCTGACGTCGCGGCCGGCACGCCGAAAAACTTTACCGAATCGATCCCGACGCTCTCCTTCGATACGGGACTGATCTTCGACCGCTCGGTGCGGCTCTTCGGTCAGGATTACATCCAGACGCTCGAACCGCGCCTGTACTACGTGTACACGCCGTATCGCAACCAGCAGTCGGCGCCGCTGTTCGACACGGCCGAGTCCGACTTCGGGCTCGCGGAAATCTTCACGCCGAACACCTTCGTCGGCAACGACCGGATCGCCGACGCGAACCGTCTGACGGCCGCCCTCACCACGCGTTTCATCGACGCGGCCACGGGCGACGAACGGGCGCGTTTCGTGATCGCGCAGCAGTATTACTTCCAGGATCAGCGGGTCACGCTGCAGTCGACCCAGACCAGCGCGCAGGCCACGCATTCGGACCTGATCGCGGGTGCGTCCTTCAAGCTCGGCGCGGGTTTCGCTTCGGAAACGGCGTTCCAATATAATGCCGACAACAACCAGTTGGTGAAAACGAGCGTCGGCTTCGGGTTCAGTCCGGCGACCGGCAAGGTGATCAACGTCGCGTATCGCTACACCCGCGCGAACACCACGCTGGACAACACGCCAATCAATCAGGTGCTGATTTCGGGGCAATGGCCGCTCGCCCACCGGGTGTACGGGGTGGGCCGTTTCAATTACGACCTCGGCGGACATCGGATCGTCGACGGTCTGGTCGGCCTGCAGTACGACGCCGACTGCTGGACGCTCGGCGCGGGGATTCAACGCTACGCGAACGGCCTGAACACCTCGGGGCAGAATCAGTCGAGCACGCGGTTTCTCGCGCAGTTGACGTTCAAGGGCTTGTCGAGCGTCGACAACGGGCTGATGACCGCCTTCCGCAGCAGCGTGGCGGGCTATACGCCGTTGCCGCCGCCGCCGGCGCCGGAATCGCGTTTCACCAACTACGAATGACGCTCACCCGATCATTCATAAAATGCGAAAAGACGGGCCAGGCGCGCCCGACATCATTGGAGTATCTGTGGCAATCATGAAAAAGCTTCGCTTGGCAACGCTTGCGGCCGGTCTTGCCGCCGCGGCGTCTTTCCTGTCGGTTGCGCCGGTGCAGGCGCAGGCGCTCTCCGGCAGTGGCGGCCAGACGGTCGACACCATTGCCGCAGTGGTCAACAACGGTGTCATCACGCGGCGCGAACTCGACGAACGCATGGGCCTGATCACCCGCCGCCTGAACCAGCAGAACGCGCCGGTCCCGCCGATCGATCAGCTGCGCCAGCAGGTGCTCAACCAGATGGTGCTGGAGCGCATCCAGTTGCAGAAGGCGAAAGAAGACGGCATCAATATCGACGACGCCACCGTGCAAAGAACGCTCGAACGGCTTGCCGCGGCGAACAACCTGACGCTCGACGTGTACCGCTCGCGGATCGAGGCGCAAGGCGTGCCCTGGAGCACCTTCACCGGCGACGCGCGGACCGAGCTCACGCTCTCGCGCCTGCGCGAGAAGGAAGTGGACAGCAAGGTCACGGTCTCGGACGCCGAGGTCGCGAACTATATCGCCAGCCAGCGCGGCCCGAACGCCGGCCAGACGAGCGACCTGCATCTGCAGCACATTTTCATCAAGGCGCCGCTGAACGCGTCGGAGACCGATATCGAGGCGGCGCAGAAAAAGGCGCAGGCCCTGCTTGCCGAAGCCAAGGGCGGCACCAACTTCGAAAAGCTGGCGAAGTCGAATTCGCAGGCGCCGGATGCATCGAAAGGCGGCGATACGGGTTTCCTTTCGCCGGCCAAGTTGCCGCCTGAATTCGTCACGGCTGCCGCGACATTGCGCCCCGGCCAGATCAATCCGGATCTGATCCGCACCAACGACGGTTTCGAAATCGTGCGTCTGGTCGATCGTCGCGCCGGGCAGGGCACCAGTTCGGATGCGCCGAAGCTCGTGCAAACGCACGTGCGCCACATTCTGCTGCGCGTCGGCGACGGCATGTCGGAGCCGCAAGCGCGTCAGAAGCTGCTCGAAATCAAGAACCAGATCGCCGCGGGCGGGGACTTCGCCAAGTTCGCGCACACCTACTCGCAAGACGGTTCGTCGTCGCAAGGCGGTGACCTTGGCTGGATCAGCCCGGGCGAGACGGTGCCGGAATTCGAGCGCGCCATGAACAGCCTGCAGGACGGCCAGATCAGCGACCCGGTTCGCAGCGAATACGGCTACCATCTGATTCAGGTGCTGGGCCGCCGCGAATCCGAAGGCTCGGTTTCGCAGCAAATGGATCTGGCGCGCCAGGCCATCGGTCAGCGCAAAGCGGAACAGGCCTACGCCGACTGGTTGCGCGCACTGCGCGACACCGCGTATGTGGAAGTGAAGCCCACGCTGTCGAGCACGCAATAACCGTTATGACAACCGCCGCCCAGTCCGCCCGCCCACCGTTGCAGATCGCGATCACGACCGGCGAGCCCGCCGGCGTCGGCCCCGAGCTGACGGCGCAGGCGCTCGCCGGCGCGGCGGCGCACTGGCCCCACGCACAGTTCACCGTGCTCGGCGACGCGGACCTGCTCGCCGAACGCGCGCGCGCCGTGGGCGTCGATTGGAGCGCGCTGGTGGCGGATGGCAAGCGCGTGCGTCTGCAACACCGGCCGCTTGCGGCGCCTGCTGTCGCGGGCAAGCTGGACGCGGCCAACGGCCGCTACGTGCTCGATCTGCTCGACAGCGCAATAGACGGAGCGCTGGCTGGCACGTTCGACGCGATCGTTACCGCGCCGCTGCAAAAGAGCACCATCAACGACGCCGGCGTGCCGTTCACCGGCCACACGGAGTATCTGGCCGAGCGCACGCACACGCCGCGCGTGGTGATGATGCTGGCCGGCACCGGCAAGCGCCCGTTGCGCGTCGCGCTGGCCACCACGCATCTGCCGCTCAAGGATGTCTCCGCGGCGTTGTCGATTGAAGGCATTCTGGAGACGCTGCGCATCATCGATCACGATTTGCGGCATCACTTCGGTTTGCCGGCGCCGCGCATTCTCGTGACCGGGCTGAATCCGCACGCGGGCGAAAACGGCTATCTTGGCCGCGAGGAAATCGAGGTCATTTCACCGGCGCTGAAGCTCGCGAACGAGCAAGGCATCGACGCGCGCGGTCCCTACCCGGCTGACACGCTGTTCCAGCCGCGTTACCTTGAGCAGGCCGACTGCGTGCTGGCCATGTTCCACGACCAGGGCCTGCCGGTGTTGAAGTACGCCACGTTCGGCGAAGGCATCAATATCACGCTCGGTTTGCCGATCATCCGCACCTCGGTCGATCACGGCACCGCGCTCGATCTGGCCGGCACGGGGCGTGCCGACGCGGGCAGCCTGATTGCCGCGATAGAAACAGCGGTGTCGATGGCGCAGCACCGTCGCGCGGGCTGATCTGGCGCCACCGCACGGGCTTCTTGCGCGCGCCTGGCGCGTTTTTTACCATGTGCGCTGCCGCCGGCAGCGGGCGCGGCATGGCGGGCGCCGGCGAGAAATCGCGTCGTGCAGCAGGTTCCTTTTCTTAAGCAGTTTTCTTTCTTAGCGTTTCTTCGATGTCCACCAGCAGACAGCAACAGGGCCGGCACCAAGGTCATATCGCGCGCAAGCGTTTCGGTCAGAATTTTCTGGTCGACATGGGCGTGATCGACTCGATCATCGACGTCATCGGGCCGCAGCGCGGCGAGCGCATGGTCGAGATCGGACCGGGCCTCGGTGCGCTCACTGAACCGCTGATCGAGCGTCTGGCGACGCCGGAAGCGCCCTTGCACGCGGTCGAACTGGACCGCGATCTGATCGGCCGTCTGAAGACGAAATTCGGCGACCTGCTCGAACTGCATGCGGGCGACGCGCTCGCGTTCGACTTCGGCTCGCTGGCCGCGCCGGGCGACAAGGCGTCGCTGCGCATTGTCGGCAATCTGCCGTACAACATTTCGAGCCCGCTGCTGTTTCATCTGACTTCGTTCGCGCATCGCGTGATCGATCAGCACTTCATGTTGCAGAACGAAGTGGTCGAGCGGATGGTGGCGGAGCCAGGCACCAAGGCGTTCAGCCGTCTCTCGGTGATGCTGCAATACCGTTACGTGATCGACAAGCAACTCGACGTGCCGCCCGACGCATTCAACCCGCCGCCAAAAGTCGATTCGGCGATCGTGCGCATGATCCCGTACGAACTGCATGAACTGCCGCCCGTCGACGAGCGTGTGCTCGGCGAAGTGGTGACGGCCGCGTTCTCGCAGCGCCGCAAGATGCTGCGCAACACGCTCGCTGCGTATCGCGATTCGGTGGATTTCGAAGCGCTCGGCTTCGACCTGCAGCGCCGCGCCGAAGACGTGCCGGTGGCCGAATATGTGCGCGTCGCGCAGATCGTGGCGGGCAAGGCCTGAGCGCCGAGCCCGAGGCCAAAGCCCGGCCCTGGTAAACTCGAACGCTAGGCCGTCACACGCCTTGCCGGTGCATTGACCAGCGCGATGCCGGTCAGCACCAGCACCGCGGCCATCAGAAAGCGCACGCTGAACGACTCGCCGAGCAGCAGCACACCGAAGCTCACGCCGAACAGCGGCGTGAGAAACGAGAAAACCGACAGGCGCGACGCGATATAGCGCGTCAGCAACCAGAACCACACCAGATAGCTGACGAACGCCACAATCACGGCCTGATACGCGAGGCTCACCACCGCCAGCGGCGTGACGGTTTCCACGCGCGCCTGGCCAAGCCCGAGGGCAAGCGCGAGCAGGACTACCGCCGACACCGTCAGTTGATAGAACAGCGTCTTGCTGGCGCTCGAATGAGCGAGGCGTGTGGCGCGCACCACCACGGTCGTCGCGGCCCACGCAATACCGGCCAGCACGCCGAGCGCGTCGCCGGCGACACCCTTCAGCACCGAACCCTGCGCGGCGTGGCCATGCAGGAAGCCGTCCGCGAAAGCGAGCGCCATGCCCGTGAACGCGACGAAGATACCGAGCCACTGAAGGCGCCGCATGCGCTCGCCGTCGACGAACCAGTGCAGGCCGAGCGCCGTGAAGCACGGCGCGGTGTAAAGAAAGACCGCCATGCGCGACGCACTGGTCAGCGTCAGGCCGAGAAAAATGCACACGAACTCACTGGCGAACAGCACGCCCGCGAGCACGCCGGCGCCCAGGGTGCCGTCGTCGCGAAAGAGCGGCGTGCCGCGTGAGCGCGCCCAGCCCCACACGAGCACGGCCGCGATCGCCGAGCGCACGCCGGCCTGAAAGACCGGCGGCAGCGCGATGTTGGTGCTTTTGATCGCAACTTGCTGGAGCCCCCAGATCGCGCACAGGCCGATCATCAAGAGGATGGCGAAGCTATCCGGGGCGCGACGTGCGGGCAGGGCGGAGGTGCTCATGGGCTGAGTGGAGGCGGGGACAGGTCGTACGATAGCAAACCCGTCCGCTCAGCCGTCCGATGACCCCACCGCCTACGCGTGCTTCTTACAGGCCGCAAGTTTTTTGCCGATTTCACGACGCCCGCGCAACACCTACCTCAGACTAATTTCGCACTATTGCCGTTTCGCGCTAAGGTTCAGCCACTACCGTTTCGTCAGGACATTCGCGCCGGCTGCATGCGGTGCGGTGCAAGGCTTCTCAGTACGAAGAATGCGAAGAACAGGCGGCCAGCGCAACGGACTGATTCGTTGCTCCGCCGAAGCAGACTGACCCTCTCCGCGCAGCGCGGAACCTGTACGAGGAAAAGCGATGAAGAACGTAGGCAGGTGGGCAGCGGGCGCAGTGCCCGCGGCGTTGGCGTCGTTGGCATGCCAGATGGCGCACGCGCAATCCAGCGTGACGCTGTACGGCGTGGTCGATGAGAGCGTGCGCTATCTGACTCACGTCAACGCGGCCGGCGATTCGTCGATCGGACTCGGCAACGGTGGCATGACGCAAAGCCGTTGGGGCCTGAAAGGCGTCGAAGATCTGGGCGGCGGCTGGTCTACTTTCTTCAAGCTCGAAAACCGCATCTATATCAACAGCGGGCAAAGCGATCCCACGCTGCCGTTCTTCAACGAAGCGCAGGTCGGCGTGCGTTCGGACTCCTACGGCCAGATCATCCTCGGCCGTCAATACAACGTGGTGATCGAAGGCGTCACGGTGGCCGGCTACGGCAGCAACTCCTGGATCCCGTACGACTTCAGCTTTCAACCTGAAGTGACAATGACGGGCGGCATCTGGACCAGCAACCAGGTGCAATATCAGGCGAGATATAACGGCTTTACGTTCGCGGCCGGTTACGCATTCGGCGGCAACGCGGGCAATTCCTACGGCAGCCAGATCGGCGCGGCCGCGGCTTATAAGCCGGAAGGCGGGCCGTTCAGCGTGGGCGGCGCGTACGAAGAGTCGAAGGACTCCGTCAACGGCGCGGCCGCGAAGACATGGACATTCGGCGGCGCGTACACCTGGAATCTCACGCGCTTTTCCGCCGGCTACATCGTCAACCAGAACGATGCGGGCTTTTCGAATTTCGCCAACGGGCCGTTCACCGCACCGGTGCTGGCAGCGCTCAAGTACACGGACTTTGCGCGGCGCCGCATGATCCTGGGCGGCATCACGCAGCAGGTCAGCAACAAGTGGCACTTCGCCGCGAATGTCTGGCGCACGCTGCAGGACGGCAAGACCGCCGCGCAGGACGGCTCAGCCTGGCAGTACCAACTGGTCGCCGACTACAACCTCTCCAGACGCACCGACATCTATCTGGAAGGCGACTATGCGATCTATCGGGGCGGTCTGATCGGAGCGCAACTGCAAGGCGTCAACGGCGTCGGGCTCGCGCAGAAGGGCACGCAGATCGGCTTGATGGCAGGCGTGCGGCATCAGTTCTGAGCATCGGTTCACGAGCGGCGCGCTCTGCAGCGGTGCCTGATTCCGGGTACATTGACGGTCTCGCTATCATGCAACAGGGAGTGCACCATGCGCCTGCTTCACACCATGCTCCGGGTCGGCGACCTGGATCGTTCCATTGCCTTCTACACCGAACTGCTCGGCATGAAACTGCTGCGCCGCGAAGATTATCCGGACGGCAAATTCACGCTGGCATTCGTCGGTTACGAAGACGAGCGCGACGGCACCGTGCTCGAACTCACGCACAACTGGGACACACCCTCTTACGATCTCGGTACCGGTTTCGGTCACCTCGCCGTCGAAGTGGACGATGCCTACGCCGCATGTGACAAGATCAAGGCGCAAGGCGGCACGGTCGTGCGCGAGGCGGGCCCGATGAAACACGGCACGACCGTGATCGCTTTCGTTACCGACCCGGACGGCTACAAGATCGAGTTCATCCAGAAGAAGAAATAATAGAGCAGGCCGTGGGGCGAGGTTAGACGATGAATAACAGCAATCCCTACTTCAACGAACTCGACGAGATCCACGTCGAAATCGAGGCCTTGTTCGACGGTTCCGCGGATGAAGGCGCGCTGCAAAGAATCATGGCGCGCTTCGCTCCGCAGTTCACGCTGGTCATGACTTCGGGTGCCGCACTCGATCACGCCGGTTTGCGCGAGACATTTTCGAAGCTGCGCGGCGCGCGCCCAGGCGCGCACATCACCATTCGCGACAAGGAGATCGTCGCCGAATACCCGTCAGGGGCGGTGGTGAAATATCGCGAGTATCAGCGCGACAACACCGGCAACGCGAACGTGCGGCGCTCCACGGCGGTGATGGATCTCGACGCGCACGGCAAGGTGACGTGGCGTCATTTGCAGGAAACTTTCTGCTCGGAGTGAGCGGAAGAATGTGACAAGCCGGTGCTTCAGTCTGAAACTGAAGCGCCGGTTTCAATGCGCAAGGAAAGGGCTAAAGCGTCGGCAGCAATTCCGGCGGATGCGACTTCAACGTCTGCCGCGCCTCGCGGAATTCCGGAAAAATCGATTCGACTGTTTGCCAGAAACGCGGGCTGTGATTCATTTCACGCAGATGCGCGAGTTCGTGAGCGACGACGTAATCGATGATGGAAAGCGGAAAGTGAATGAGCCGCCAGTTCAGGCGAATCTTGCCGTCACTCGAACAACTGCCCCAACGCGTGGCCGCTGAAGAAAGCGCATACGCGCGATAGTTCACGCCCAGCTTCTCCGCGTAGATCGCAAGGCGCTCGCCGAACAGGCGCTTCGCTTCGCCTTGCAGCCACCCTTGCACGCGGTCCTTGATCTGCTGCGGGTCCGCTTGCAACGGCAGCGGCACTTGCAGCGCCGCGTCGTTCGCGCTGAACGCGAGCGTGCCTTGCGGCGAGCCGAGCTTCACGCGCACGGGCTGTCCCAGATAAGGCACCTCGGCGCCATCTTTCCAGTCGACCTTCGGCAACGCGCGTTGCTCGACACGCGTTTGCCATTCGATCAGCTTCGTGAAAATCCAGCGCTGTTTTTCGGTGATCGCGGTTTCGATATCGGCGAGCGTAACCCAACGCGGTGCCGTGATCGTGAGACCCGTGCTGTCGATCGCAAAGCCGATCGAGCGTCGCGCCGAACGCTTGAGCACGTAATGCAGCGTGCGTGAGCCGATCGCGAGGCTGCGCAGCTTGCTGCCATCCGGCGCGAACAACACGGCCGGTTGCTGGCTCCCCGGCGAGCCCTGCAAAGAGCCAGGCGACGGTGCGGAAGGTGAAGGGGACGACGACGTCGACCCCGGCTCGGCAAAGAGCGGGAGATCGAGCTGCCGGTTATCGAGCGCCGCAGCGTGCTGCGGCGTAGGAGACTTCTGCATCGGATTCGGCTTCGCGCTAATACGCCTTCTAGGGCGTGGGCGCGTCAGATTGGTGCGGCGGCGGAACTGCTTTCCGCCGCGCGGTACGCGGTAGGATCGATGCGACGCATTTCAGCTTCGATCCACCGTTCGACGCGCGTGTTCACTTCATCGGGCGTGAGCCCCGTCGTGTCGATCGGCTTGCCGATCGACACTGTGACTATACCCGCATATTTGAGAAACGAGTTGCGCGGCCACACGCGTCCTGCGTTGTGCGCGATCGGTACGACCGGCGCGCCGGTTGCCGTCGCGAAGCGCGCGCCACCGGTTTTGTACTTGCCTTGCTTGCCGGTCGGCGTGCGCGTGCCTTCCGGAAACATGATGACCCAAGCGCCTTCCGCCATGCGTGCCTTGCCCTGTTTGATGACCGATTCGAACGCGTACTTGCCTTCCTTGCGATCGATGTGAACCATCTTCAGCATGCCGAGCGCCCAGCCGAAGAACGGCACATACAGCAGTTCGCGCTTGAACACATAGCACAGCGGCCGGGGCATGAGCGCCGGAAACGCCAGCGTTTCCCATGCCGACTGATGCTTGGACAGCAGCACGGCGGGACCGTTGGGCAGGTTCTCCATGCCCTCGATCCGGTAGCGGATGCCGTTGAGCCAACGCACCGTATGCAGCGTCGCGCGGCACCAGCCGGCCGCCATCCAGTAGCGCTTGTCGGCGCGCATGAACGGAAACGCGATGAAGCATGCCGTCGCGTACGGCACCGTGAAGAGAACGAAGTAGATCAGCAGGAGCAAAGAACGGATGAAGCGCATCGGCGTGGTCAGTGAGGGATGGGGACGCGCGTGGCGCGCGTCACTCTTGAGCGTCGGCGAGGAAGTCGAGCGCGAAGGCACGCAGATCGTCGTGCACGATCGTGCCTTCGGGCAAGTTGCCGGCCGCGAGCGTTTTGCGACCCTTGCCGGTCAGCACCAGATGAGTCGGATGGCCGAGCGAAGCGCCCGCTTGCAGATCGCGTTTGGAGTCGCCGACCACCGGCGTATGTTCCGGATCGACTTCGAAACGTTCGGCGATCATCTTCAGCATCCCGGGCTTCGGCTTGCGGCACTCGCAGTGGTCTTCCGCCGTGTGCGGGCAGAAGAACACCGCGTCGATGCGCCCGCCGACCGCGGCCGCCATGCGGTGCATCTTCAGATGCATCGCATTGAGCGCGTTCATGTCGAACAGGCCGCGGCCGATGCCCGACTGGTTGGTCGCGATCGCCACGCGATAGCCCGCCTGATTCAGACGCGCGATGGCTTCCAGCGAACCGGGCAGGGCAACCCATTCGTCCGGCGACTTGATGAACGCGTCGGAGTCGACGTTGATCACGCCGTCGCGGTCGAGGATCACCACTTTTTTGGTCGGCATGGCGCGGTGCTCAGGCGGCGAGTCGGGAAATGTCGGCGACGCAGTTCATCTGCTGATGCAGTGCGCCGAGCAGGGTCAGACGGTTGGCGCGCAACGCCGGATCTTCGGCGTTGACCATCACGTCGTTGAAGAACGTGTCGACCGGTTCGCGCAACGCGGCGAGCGCGGTGAGCGCACCCGTGTAGTCGCGTGCGGCCAGTTGCGATTGCACGCGCGGCGCGACCTGTTCGAGTTGCGCATGCAAGGCTTTTTCCGCCGCTTCGACGAGCAGCGTGACTTGCACACCGCCGGTCGCCGCGCCTTCCGACTTCTTCAGGATGTTCGAGATGCGCTTGTTGGCCGCCGCGAGCGAAGCCGCTTCAGCCAGCGACGCGAATTCGCGCACGGCATCCAGACGCGCGACGATGTCGTCCAGACGCGTGGGATTCAGCGCCAGCACCGCGTCGATCTCGCCGACTGCATAGCCGCGCTCGCGCAGCAGACCGCGCAGGCGGTCCATGCTGAACTCGTAGATCGCTTGCGTCGAATCGGCGACGTTCGGCACCGCGGCGAATTGCGCGTGAGCCGTGCGCAGCAGTTCGACCAGATCGACCGGCAGTTGCTTCTCGACGAGAATGCGCAGCACGCCGAGCGCGTGACGGCGCAGCGCGAACGGGTCTTTTTCGCCGGTGGGTTGCAGGCCGATACCCCAGATGCCGACCAGCGTTTCGAGCTTGTCGGCGAGCGCGACGACGGTGCCGGTTGCGGTGGTGGGCAACGCGTCGCCGGAGAAACGCGGCTGATAATGTTCCGAGCAAGCGAGCGCGACTTCTTCCGGCTCGCCGTCGTGGCGCGCGTAGTACGTGCCCATCGTGCCTTGCAGCTCGGGGAATTCACCCACCATGTCGGTGATCAGGTCGGCCTTCGCGAGACGCGCGGCGCGCTTTGCGAGCGCCACGTCCGCGCCGATCAGTTCGGCAATCGCACCGGCCAGCGCTTCGACGCGCTCCACGCGTTGCAGCGCCGAGCCCAGCTTGTTGTGATACACCACGTTCGCGAGCAGCGGCACGCGATCGGCGAGGGTCTTCTTCTTGTCCTGCTCGAAGAAGAACTTCGCGTCGGCCAGACGCGGACGCACCACGCGCTCATTGCCTTCGACGATATCGCCCGGCGTGGCCGTTTCGATATTCGATACGATCAGGAAGCGCGAACGCAGCTTGCCGTTCGCATCGGTCAGCGCGAAGTATTTCTGGTTGGTCTGCATGGTGAGGATCAGGCATTCCTGCGGCACTTGCAGGAATTCGTCCTCGAAACGGCACGCGTAGACCACCGGCCATTCAACCAGCGAGGTCACTTCGTCCAGCAGCGATTCCGGCATCACCACCTGGTCGCCGTTGGCTTGCGCGAGCAGATGCGTGCGGATGGCGGCCTTGCGGTCGGCGAAATTCGCGACCACGCGGCCTTTGTGCAACAGCGTCTCGGCGTACGAATCCGCGTGCTGGATCTGCACGAAGCCTTCGGAGAGGAAGCGATGGCCGAGCGTGGTGTCGTCGGCGTCGATGCCGAGCGCGCTCACCGGCACGACCTGTTCGCCATGCAGCGCGGTCAGGCGATGCGCCGGACGCACGAACTGCACATTGGTGCCGTCCGGGCGCTGATAGGTCATGACCTTCGGAATGGGCAGCTTGGCGAGCGTTTCGTCGAGCGCGCCTTGCAGGCCTTCGGCGAGCGTGGCGCCGGGCGCGGCGTAACGCAGGAAGAAGGCTTCGGCCTTGCCGTCCTGCGCGCGCTCCAGGTCGTTCACCGAGAAATCGGGGAAGCCGAGCGCGGCCAGTTTCTTGGCGAGCGGCGCGGTGGGCTGGCCGTCTTTATCCAGCGCGACAGAAACCGGCAGCACTTTTTCGCGCACGTGTTTTTCCGGCGCGACCGCGCGCACGTTTTTGATCGTGACTGCGAGGCGGCGCGGCGTGGCATAACGTTCGAACGACAGTTCGCCTTCGACCAGGTCGCGCGCCGCGAGGCGCTGCGCAATGCCTTCGGCGAAGGCGTCGCCGAGACGCGCGAGCGCTTTGGGCGGCAGTTCTTCGGTCAGCAGCTCGACGAGCAGGGTAGCTTGATGGGGTTGAGTCATTTCCTGGTGTTCTCGTCTCGTCAGTCTTGGTCGATCTTGCGTTCGACTTTCAGCGGCGGCGCCCATGCGGGCATCGCGGCGTCCTGTTCGTCAGTCGTGAGGCCCGGCACGCCGTGCACGGGATTGCCGAGCATCGGGAAGCCGAGCTTTTCGCGCGAGTCGTAATAAGCCTGGGCGACCAGCTTCGACAGTGCGCGAATGCGGCCGATATACGCCGCGCGTTCCGTGACCGAAATGGCGCCGCGTGCGTCGAGCAGGTTGAACGTGTGGCCGGCCTTCAGCACGAGTTCATACGCCGGCAGCGCGATCTGCGCTTCGATCATGCGCTTGGCTTCGGCTTCGTAGCTGTTGAAGATCGAGAACAGCAACTCGACGTTCGCGTATTCGAAGTTGTAGGTGGACTGCTCGACTTCGTTCTGATGGTAGACATCGCCATAAGTGAGGCGGCGCAGTTCAGGGCCGTTCGGGCCTTGCTCTTCCCATTCCGTCCAGACGAGGTCGTAGACGTTCTCGACCTTCTGCAAATACATGGCGAGGCGCTCGAGGCCGTATGTGATTTCGCCGAGCACCGGCTTGCAGTCGAGACCGCCGACCTGCTGGAAGTAGGTGAACTGGGTCACTTCCATGCCGTTCAGCCACACTTCCCAGCCGAGGCCCCAGGCGCCGAGCGTGGGATTTTCCCAGTCGTCTTCGACAAAGCGCACGTCGTTCTGCTTCAGGTCGAAGCCGAGGGCTTCGAGCGAGCCGAGGTAGAGGTCGAGGATATTTTCCGGCGCCGGCTTGAGCACCACCTGGTACTGGTAGTAATGCTGCAGACGGTTCGGGTTCTCGCCGTAGCGGCCGTCTTTCGGGCGGCGCGACGGTTGCACGTATGCCGCGCGCCACGGCTCGGGACCGACCGCGCGCAGGAAAGTGTGGACGTGGGAGGTGCCCGCGCCGACTTCCATGTCGATCGGCTGGAGCAATGCGCAACCCTGCTTGTCCCAGTAGGACTGCATTGTCAGGATGATTTGCTGAAACGTGAGCATGAAGTGCCTTTCGGGCATGGGGCCGCGCCGTGAGCGCCGAAGCGCGCCGGGCTGGCCGTGGAGCGAAGTGCTAAACCAGAGATTTTAACGGAAAGGGAGGGGGGTGTCCGTTTTGGCGGTGGGCGGAGGGGTGGTCCGCTGCGCGCAGCGGGAATTTAGCGTTTGTAGCGCAGGCCCTGCTCAGATTCCTGCCGGTATCCGTGAAGTGACTACAGATAGCTGGGAATTTGCGCCTTGCATGCTTCAAGCGATTGTGTACTGAAGTGGGCTACGCCGAATCGATACTTACAGTAATCGGCAAATCGGGCACGGTCGACGGACGATAGATGATCGAGTGGCGTATCGTCGCCTTCGTTGGCAAAGGGGTCGTAGAACTCCATCTGGAACGTCGGATATTGCTTAACAAAGAACGTCGTTTGCACTTCGTGGTCCAGGTGTGACTCGACGTAGCCGGTGTACGCAATTGCAACGATGGCTGCGGCAGCACAGCCGATCGCCACAAGCCACTTCTTTCGCAGCACGTTCATGGCACTCTCAAGCCTGTCGATTTTCGTATTTCGTTGACAATCGCCAGGCCGACGTTGCCCGGGCATATCTTCCCTTCGCCCAATTGACCAGGAAACTCGCGATGCCCGCCAAGGGTATGGATATTGAAGAACTCTCGCAGAGTGGAAATAAATGCTGTGAGCGCAAGCTTCTGCTTTTCGGGTACGTGCGGTTTGTGTTTGAAGCCGATCGAGTTCAGCAGCTTTGTGATTCGCGCAACGCCGTCGTGCCCTTCGCCTGGTTCTGTCAGATTTTCCAGCAGTACGATCCCGATAACCTCCGAGTTGTGGTTATGCACGTTTTCGCCCTTGAACCTTATATCGCGGCCCTCGAAGATATTCCCGAAACAATCGAGTGCGTAGTGATAGCCGATGTCGTCGCTTGCCGCCGTGCTGCGTCCCATCTGCAGATCTTGAATATCCTGCAACTGGAGTGCAGCAGGTCCACACGTAAAACTGCGTCCCGCATGATGGATGGCGATCTTGGTGTAATTCCAGTCGTCACGCATGCGAGATGAACGGTTCTTATGCGCAGCCCAGTCGGATCGCTCGACAAAGTTTATACCGGTTTGTCGTATGCGATTGATGATGGCCTGCCGGGTGGCCGCGCGGTTGTTGACGGAGATGGAGATCGCATTGCCGGTGGCGCGGTCCAATGTCGTTCGCCCAGAGGTCCAGTGCTCAATTATGTAGTCTGCCATCCTCACCCTCTCTGGCTGGGTGTGAGTTCACGCTGCGGTGACGAAAAGACAATGTGGATGCGAAATGTCTCTGACCCGGGCGTCTCAATTACCGCATAACCTTCTTTGTCGGTTCTGGCCGATCGCATCTTGCCTTCAATATCAACTATGAATCGTTGATTTTCTAACGGCTGGCCTGTCATGCTATCCCACACGAACACGCGTTGGGAGTGCATGCGTGGCGGTTGAAAGGTAGGTAGATCGCTTAGTTGGGGCTCTTTGTTGACGTCAAGCCGTTGCTCGGGCCCAGTGACAGCAAACTCCTGAAACATATCTTTCTGAGAAGCGATGATGATCGGAGATGGCTCGCACTTGCATAGGCAAATGTCGCCTTCCAGTGCTGCGTCCGTGCCCATTATGCTGTTCAGCAAGCGCGGCCCTTTTCCGGAAATAACACCGACAGTCCCGCAGGAGTGGCATTCGACCTTCGCGCCGAGGTAGGTTAATGCCGTGCCATGGTGGGTACAGGTTTCATCCCCTTCGAGAACAAATCCCCCAGCCGAAGAGCGATCACCTTGTTTCAGGTGGTACCGTCGCATGCGTTTCACCGGTAATCGTGAGTGCTTTCGCGTCGATGCCCGGCCACATCGGCAATCGATACGAGGGCGAGCGTTCGGCCCGCAGCATTGGGTGTGGCCGACGAGCGCGTGGCCTTAGTGAGGTCCCCGCGCATCACGAGCATACTGCGGCGAGATGTCCGGGCGAGATGCGGGCGTGTGCCGAGCGGCAATGACGTACAGAGCGGAGCGGGCGTAACCATAACCATCGAATGGAGCAATAGACCTCGTCAATGTACGGTCCATTCTGAAGGTTGTATATAAGACGAATTCTTGTGGATTCTTAAAAGGAACTCATCTCTGTACGTGGATTAAACATCGACGCGATCGGCATGCTTGCCGATCGCGTCCGCGCCGAATCACGTCGCCGCCAGTTCCACCTTCGGCGAGAACGAATCGCTTTGCGCCACCGGCCAGTACTTTTCGAACAGCGAGTAACGGTAATTGCCGTTGAGCAGGTCGTTCGGATCGAGATACTTCAGCAAGTCCGACATGAGGCGCACCTCATGCGACGACACGCGCCGCACGATGTGATGCGCGCGCAGTTCCGCCGGATGCTTCAGCCCCGCGGCCTGAATGATTTCCTTCAGCGCGTGCAGCGTGTTGTGATGGAAATTGAAAACACGGTCGGCCTTGTCCGGCACCACCAGCGCGCGCTGGCGCACCGGGTCTTGCGTCGCGACGCCGGTCGGGCAACGCCCCGTATGGCAGGTCTGCGCCTGAATGCAGCCCACCGCGAACATGAAGCCGCGCGCCGCATTGACCCAATCGGCGCCGATGGCAAGCGTCTTGGTGATATCGAATGCGGTGATCATCTTGCCGCTCGCGCCGATGCGGATGCGCTGGCGCAAGCCGATGCCCACCAGCGTGTTATGCACCAGCAGCAGGCCCTCTTGTAACGGCACGCCGACGTGGTCGGTGAATTCCAGCGGCGCCGCGCCGGTGCCGCCTTCCGCGCCGTCCACCACGATGAAGTCCGGCAGGATGCCCGTTTCCAGCATCGCCTTCGCAATGCCGAAAAATTCCCATGGGTGCCCGATGCACAGCTTGAACCCGGTCGGCTTGCCGCCCGACAGCGTGCGCAGACGGTCGACGAATTCGAGCAGACCGCGCGGTGTGGAGAACTCCGAGTGCGTGGCCGGCGAGATGCAGTCGCGGCCCATCGGCACGCCGCGCGTTTCGGCGATTTCCGGCGTGATCTTGGCCGCCGGCAGCACGCCGCCGTGACCCGGCTTCGCGCCTTGCGAGAGCTTCACCTCGATCATCTTCACTTGCGGCTCGGCGGCCTGTTTCGCGAACTTCTCCGCGCTGAAAGTGCCGTCGTCGTTGCGGCAGCCGAAGTAGCCCGAAGCGATTTCCCAGATGATGTCGCCGCCATGCTCGCGGTGATACTTCGACATCGAACCTTCGCCGGTGTCGTGCGCGAAGTTGCCTTTCTTCGCGCCGAGGTTCAGCGCCATGATCGCGTTCGCCGACAGTGAGCCGAAGCTCATTGCCGAGACGTTGAAGATCGACATCGAATAAGGCTGCGCGCGGTCCGGTCCGACGACGACGCGAAAGTCGTGGTGATCGAGCACGGTCGGCGCGAGCGAGTGGCTGATCCATTCGTGCGAGACGGCCTTGACGTCGAGCTCGGTGCCGTACGGTCGGCTGTCGACGTCGTTCTTCGCACGCTGGTAGACGATGCTGCGCTGAGCGCGCGAGAACGGCTTTTCGTCGGTATCGCCTTCAACGAAATACTGACGGATTTCCGGCCGGATGAATTCGAACAGGAAACGGAAGTGCCCCCACAGCGGATAGTTGCGCAGGATCGCGTGACGCTGCTGCGTCAGGTCGAACAGGCCGAGCGCGACCAATGCAAGCGGCACGATGATCCAGAACCACGAAATGTGATGCGTGGCGGCGAGCGCCGCGCAGACCGCGAGTAGCGCGGCCGCGCACCACATGGCGAGATAACGTCGAGAAAACATGGGGACTCCGTTGCGGTGAGGATCGTCACGGCGGGATCGCCAACGCCGTTGGCGCAGGCGGAATCCGTCGTGAAGGAAAACGGGCGACTGCTTGTCGTGGCGAAGCGGGCTGCCGTTTGAAGTGCGAACGCATGAATGCCGCGACCGGGTTCAGACGTGAACGCGCGGCGCGTACGGCGACGCGCAGCATGGTTCATCGATTGAAAGCATGGATCAGCGGGTGGTCAGCAATGCCGCTTGTTGCGGCTGGCGTGAGACCGGCTGGCCGGTTACCGCATGTTCGATGATGCCGCCGCCCAGGCACACGTCGCCATCGTAGAGCACGGCGGATTGCCCCGGTGTGACAGCCCATTGCGCCGTGTCGAAATTCAGCTCGAAGAGGCCTTCGCCGGCCCCCGCCGAACTGAACGTGCACGGCGCGTCCGCTTGCCGGTAGCGGGTCTTCGCGCCGCACGCGAAGCCGTCCGCCGGCGGCTCGCCCGCCACCCAGCTCGTGTTGCCCGCGGACAGCGTATGGCTCAGCAGCCACGGATGATCGTGGCCCTGCGCAACGTACAGCGTGTTCGACGGGATGTCCTTGCCGGCCACGAACCACGGCTCGCCGCTGCCGTCCTTGCTGCCGCCGAGGCCGATGCCCTTGCGCTGGCCGAACGTGTAGAACGCGAGGCCGATGTGTTCGCCGACCACTTTGCCTTCGGTGGTTTTCATCGGGCCGGGCTTGGTCGGCAGATAGCGGTTCAGGAAGTCGCGGAACGGCCGTTCGCCGATAAAGCAGATGCCGGTCGAGTCTTTCTTCTTCGCATTGGGCAGCGCGATCTGTTCGGCGATTTCGCGCACCTTGGTTTTCGGAATTTCGCCGAGCGGAAACAGCGTTTTCGACAACTGCGCCTGATTCAACCTGTGCAGGAAGTAGGACTGATCTTTCGTATGGTCGAATGCCTTCAGCAGTTCGAAGCGGCCATTGTTCTCGCGCACGCGCGCATAGTGGCCGGTCGCGATGGTTTCCGCGCCGAGCGACATGGCGTGATCGAGGAACGCCTTGAACTTGATTTCGGCGTTGCACAGCACGTCCGGATTCGGCGTGCGGCCGGCCGAATATTCGCGCAGGAATTCGGCGAACACGCGGTCCTTGTATTCGGAGGCGAAGTTGACCGCTTCGACGTCGATGCCGATCAGGTCCGCCACCGAGACCACGTCGATCCAGTCCTGCCGCGTCGAGCAGTACTCGCTGTCGTCGTCGTCTTCCCAGTTTTTCATGAACAGGCCGACCACGTCGTAGCCCTGTTCCTTCAGCAGCCACGCGGTAACCGACGAATCGACGCCGCCCGACATGCCTACTACGACTTTCTGCTTGCTCATAAGGTGCTCACTGGGTGCTGCGTGACTTCATGGATCGTGGGTAGGCCGCTCGTGACGGCTGCCGCGATATTTACTGTTTTTTACTGTTTGGGCCCGACCGAATGCGTGTGCACGAAGTCGAGCGGGAAACGCCGGCCCGCGAGGTAGTCGTCCAGACATTGCATGACGAGCGGCGTGCGGTGCCGTTCGGGACAGGCGCGCAATTCGTCGGCGCTCATCCACAATGTGCGGACGATGTCGGGGTCGAGCGCGCGCTCCGTGTCCGGTTCGCCGCCCGGGCCGCAATAGGTGAAGCGCAGGTAGGTCACCCCGCCTGCCGCGCCCTCGCTGCCGGGACGCTCGAAGTGGGTCATATACATGCCCACCAGTGCCACGGGCACGAACGGATGGGCGGTTTCCTCGAGCGTTTCGCGGATCACGGCTTCAAGCAGCGTTTCGCCCGCTTCCAGATGGCCCGCGGGCTGATTCAGGCGCAGGCCCTCGGCGGTATGTTCCTCGACCACGAGGAAGCGCCCGTCACGTTCGACGATGGCCGCGACGGTGACGTGCGGCAGCCAGGTTTCCGGTTTCATGGGTGCGCATTTTACCGTTTATGGGCTTCGCTTGCCGGGAAGCTGGCGGCGCGCGGCGCCCGGTCTTGGCCATTCGTGGCCCGCCACGACGCAGCCTGCATCCGCCAAGGCCCCCCGCATTGTCCCCGATTTCGGCGCGGCGTCCGTTTCGGTTAAAGTGAGGCGTTAGCCGTTGCACTTGCAAGCCGGCGTGCCTCGTCGGCGGATCTGTCGTAAAACAGGAAGTCGAGGAGGAACAACGATGCACATCGGAGTGCCAGCC
>NZ_JARESQ010000031.1:0-59209 GCF_046028085.1 Paraburkholderia sp. RL17-380-BIE-A | reverse complement strand
CGTGCCTTTAAAGCTTTAAGGTTTCTCGCGCCTTCATCTTTTCTCGCGACCCGGTGCGTCATCCACCTATGCTTTTTCTGTCCGCCTAGGCAACTCGGGTACGACCACACCGTCCGACTCTCTCACCTCAATACGAACGTCTCTTCCCGGTGCTGCAGCGAGAAATGCGGCTGAGCCGCTAACTTTGCTCACGTCGTAAAACATGACGCGTTCGGCGCCGATTCGCGCGGGGATTTGCGCCCTCAATAAGCCGTCCGCATTGGCGATATATGCCCGATTGGCCGAAGGTTCGTACGGCGCCTCCACAACTGCAATGCCGCTTGCATCACTGAGAAGTATGCCGATCACTCCCGACTGGACTCGAATAGCGTGTTCTGCGCTGGCTGAGTGTCACGTAAGCCCGACAGGGGTGAATTCGGAAACGGTTAGCCGCTGCGGATTGCCGACCTTATCGTAGGTAGGGTGGCGCTCGATAATCTGCAGATTCGCAATCTTTTCCATCAGGCTGATCATCCAGTCTCGGCGCTCCGTTCAGCCCCTGGGTCGCCTTTGAAGACAAGTCGACGGGCCACGCTACCCTCTGTTTTCAGCGACCTTCTCTGTCTTGGTGAATAAGAGTCCACTCCACGTAGTGCACCTTGCCAGCGTCTGACCAGTCCTTTAACAACAGATCCGGCATGACTGCACCCTTGACAACATGTACCTGATGTTCCGGATGACCCGTCGCCTGCCAATGCCCAGTGGCCGGGCATACCTCGCCCGTTCTCACCGCCGGGATGACTGGATCCGGTTCGATGTAGGAGGTGGCCTCCGGCGCCGTCATGAAGTATTCGGACTCATCGGGAATCAAGCCGTCCATGTAGCGATCATCCTTCCAAAGCAGGCACCAACTCACATTGATGTCTTCGGCGTAGCCGCGACTCTCGTTGAAAGGCCCCGTCATACGAGGCGCACGCGTGCCTTGAACAAGGTAGTTAAAGCAGCCCGCATTCTCGCTGCTGGTGGCGCCTACCGGGATAAAGCCAAGCACTTTGCCGCGGGTGACTGTGACCGGTTCCCATATGCCATCAACGGGTACAGCGTCGCCCGTGCGGATCACGACACCGGTAGGTTGCGGCACGGGCGGCAACGACGCGGGAAAAACGGGAAAGCCGAGTTGATAGAAGCGAAAGATATACGCATCAGGATCGAGCAGCGCGCCGGCCGCCGTGAATTGAGCGGTCGCATCGTCACCCGCAGGCACCTCGCAGGCAGCGTTCTCGCCCACATACTCGCTTGCGCGCATGAGCAGATTCAGCGCTTCCACCTTCGGGGGATATGGCGCCTCCTGGATGCCGCGCTCCCAATAGTCCCCATCCGGGTAAAGGTATTTGGCAACAACGTAATAGTCCGTCAGCGCCTGGTCGAACGCTTCCCCGCGGCGCCAGACAAAACGATAACCCCGGCGTAGCTCGTCCAGGCCCTTGTTGTAGTTGCTGAGGATACCGTAGATGCGCGGTAAGTTGTCCGCGGGCATCTGTTCACGCTGACTGGAAGGCCAGGTCTTGACTGCGTTTTCATACGCGCGCGTGAAGTTTTCCCAGTCGTCGCGCTTCTTGGCCCAGAGGCTGTAGCTTGTCAATTTCTTCAGGAGCCAGAAAACCTGTCGGCGCGTCGTCTCATCGCGCATGCTGAACAACTTCATTGTGGTCCTGTCGTCCGTTAACGGTTATCTGAATTGGCGGCACGCGCCACCGCGGTTGCACTGCTGTTGGTCACCTTGGTCTGGATCTCCTCAGTTCCAAGGCGACGCGTCTGCGCAGCCCCGCGCACCTTTTCGTCGAACTTGCTATAACCGTACACGTCCTCGACGTTCGTCCAGTTTGTCGCTCGAAGTTCTACAGTCACTCCGTTTCTCGAGATGGTGGGTGGCAACTTGCCTTGCTTGAGCAGCTCACCCGCCGCCGTAATTTCGTCAGCAAGTTCCCCGAGATCGACCACAAGTTGCTGTCCGCCACCTTCAAGATACTGTGTTGGAACCTTCTCACCATACTGTTCGGCAATCTGTCCAGACCAGGCTTTCAGGTCCATGTGCGCGGGCAGGTCCGCAGGCAGATGCACAATCGCAAGAAAGCCGTTATCGTTCCACTCGTCGAGAACGGCTGAGCGCGTCCGCCATTCCTCCGCACTTTTGGGCACCTCACCCACACCCCAGAACGCGGGCTGCCGTCCTCCCGCCTTGCAACCACCAAGGGTATGGCGCATGCTTGGAAGGGTTGCCGAAGGCCCGATACAGCTTCTTGCCGGCCAGTTCCTGGGAACCTATCGCAGAAATCTCTCCGGAAAATGTTGCGACTTTCGTGAAAACCGGTTTCTTCCCATAGCTGGCAATCTCGCCGCGGTCTTTCAGGATATCAGGCCAGCCCGCCTTGATCCTGGGGCCGTACTTGCTGGTCAGCATCGCTTCGACTTCACCCTTGTCAGCACGGCACTCGGAAGAAGGGAATTTGCCACGCCGGATTTCCCGCGCAAGCCGTCGTTCTTCAAGATACGCCTCTGCTTCTCGACGTACCTTCGGCATGCCACCAGTAGCAATCTCATGAATTTCGCCACGGTAGACCATGTTCTGTAGCGTTTTGAGTTTCGCTTCGAATTCTCGCAACGCCTTGGGGACCATGCGGTCGGCCATGTCCTGCAACGCGGCGAAGCCCGCGCTCACCTAGTCGATTTTGCTGCGCCAGATTTCGGGCAACAGTTTTCCGACGCGTGCGTCGAGAGACCTCCGGATGGCAAGCTGAACCGTCGCACAAAAGTCCTTCAGCTTGTTTAGGACCTGAGACTCGTACTGCGCTATGTTCAGTGCTTTCAGCCATTTCGGCGCGTCACCGTGACCCATGCGGTTCAGGAACTGGATGACTTCCGCAAGGAGCGCATGGTCTTTCGCGGCGATGCCCTCAACCCGCAAAGCTAATCGGCCTACGCCCTTGTCGTAGCTAACCACGCGCCCATCGGCGCGACGGATATTTACCGTCAGTTCGATTTCGCTCGAAGCCAAGTGCGTACCCGAACGCTGAAACGCCGGTGAGTGATGAAGACCTGGAGTGGGCGGTACGACTGGCCCTAGAGGTGCGGCGCCGGGTGAAGGAGCAGCAGAAGCGCATTGGCGCGGCCGAGTTCCGCAACACGCATTTCAGCTACACCATGGGCGCGGAAGGTGTCGAAAAGTTTGTGAGCACGCCCGAACTTCAAGTCAGGGCGGTATTGGCGATGAGCCGCTAGAGTGCGGACAGATTTGGACACTGAGCCCCGGCGGCCAGGACGAGCACCCGGGGCTGTTCCGACTTGAAGTCACCGAAGGACCAGGCAGCGGCGTGAGGGTGCTTAACAACCCGGGGCCCGCTGCTTTCAAGGAGTCAATTCGCTGTGCCGAGCAGAATCTCTATGCAAGGGCGCAGCAACTAGTGGGAGACCGAGACCCTCGGTCGCACGAGTTTTCTGTTCAGTTCCGAGGATTCGATGCCGCCAAGTCAGCTGCCAAGACTAGCGTGGCCGCACTCATCGCGCTGGCTAGTGCACTGTTGAAAAAGTCGGTTCGCGGTGGTCTGGTAGTGGTGGGCGAAGTGACCTTGGGCGGCACCATCGAACTCATCCACAACGCAATTACCTTGGCTGAGATAGCCGTGGAAAAGGGTGCTAAGTCGCTACTCCTGCCGGTGTCGTGCCGGCGCCAATTGTTTGACTTGTCGGACGAGATGGCAACCAAGTTAGACGTCGAGTTTTATCAGGATGGGCGGGACGCGTTGTTGAAGGCGCTTGCCGAATGACGGCCTCACCTTCGCAAACAGTGTCAGCTGAAAGAGAAAAGGGCCTGTAAGTATCTCGACATACAGGCCAGGCGGACTTCGTTCATACCCGTTTATGCCACCAATTATTGGTGGCTATTGAAAGGCAGAACCCATAAATTTCTCAGTTTATGGGTCCGTTTTTCTCAGGTTATGCGTCTATCTACAGGTACTTTCTGTACGTTCTCAAAGAAAATGAAAAAATAGTCCATTGAAAATTAAGGCGTTTTTCACATTTGAGCAAATGTGCACGCGCTCGCGTTTGCCGGAAAGGTGAAAATTTCGCTCTAAATTCTCACTTTTTCTGACAATTCCCGCAAACGTGCTCACCACCACTTTAGCGGGCCATGGAAGAGGTTGTTTCGCGGGCATCCCGCGACCCCGAGTGCCCGACTGGTTGAATCAGCCACCCTTCTCGGTCGTTACATACACCAGCTGCCAAGCGACCGCTTTGAATCAGAACTGCCCTGCGCTGCGGCGGTCGAGACATAGCTCCTGACCTTCACAAGGCGTGTGCGGACTGTGCACCATCTACGGTGCCGCCGCACAGTGTTATGCTTAACTATTTCGAGCCCATGTGCGGCGAAGGGAAATTGTCAGCATCAACATTCTTGCCTTCTTTCCGAACTTCATCACGGATCCAGTCGTATACCGCCCGGCCGCCGATTGCGGGCGGATGCAATCGCGGATCAGGGTCGAAGGCCGTCTTAATCAACGGGCAACAGTTCATCGCACCGGCAAGCACCGAGATCGAACGAAACGAGCAGCTCAGTGATCGGCGCGCTTTCCTGCCTCCCAAGCGCACCGGTCTATGCTGTCGGGGCGCTCTTGTTCATACCACACCGAATGCAATTTCGGGGCCTAAGCGACATAGATCACGGTGGCCTCGCTTGCGAACCTGTCGAACCATGCTACCGCGTCTTGCGGCGCATCTGCAAACGCGCTTTCCTCGTTCTCGTTCGTGAGTAAATAGGTGTAGAGGTACACCGTGCTCGCCTTCGCAATGTCCAGCAGCGGCAACGTCATCTCGTTCTCGTCATCCAGGTGTGTGCAATGAACTTGTCGCGCAAAAATCGCATCTCGTCGATGTACTTCAGCCAAGTCGACTCCTCTACGTCGAGTTCCTCCAGCAATCCAGCTATAAACACCGCTTGGTCTTTGACTACCTTCGTCCAATGATGCTTCCCTCGCCCGTCAGCCAGCACTTTGCACCACTCCAAGATTGTGACATCAGCAAAATTTCCGTTTGCTGTGACCCAGAACTGCTCGCTCACCCGTGGCTTACCCATCTCGAACCATGTCCTGTAGTACGCAAGGTTTCGGAGCGTGTGGCAGCACACGATGCCGACACGCCGCAAACGCTGCCTTCGGGTCATTGCCATACAAACTCCCCATTTTGATTGACAAAGCGAGCAGTGGAGTGCACGACAGAGCTGCTAAAGCTCGGCGAGGTACGTACTTACCGAATACGGCGAAGCATTAGGCTTTATGCGGCATGCCTACTGTGCATTACCCTGTGTCTGCGTGCATTTTGCCATGGCACCGATAAACGAATCGCGGCGTGCAACTAGCTCCTCGCGAGGGGACCGACTCCCGTAGCCATTGTCTAGCGTATCGTCCAAATTTCTTACCTGCTGCTGCAAGAAGGCGCAGGTGTCGTTTTGTTTGACGAGGGCCATCAGATCGTTAATTTGCTTGCCTTGCGACAGAATGGTCTGCTGGTCCGCGTTGTATGCGTCTCTCCATTCGGAGATATGTTTCTCGGCTTCGATGATTGTTGCAGCGTCTGCGCTAGCTGTAACAGAATTCTTGTCTAGGCTGGCTTGCAGGGTGGAAGTTCTCGTATCGCATGCGGCATTTTGTTCATCCGCTCCAATCTTCTTGCCATGTTCGTAACTTGCATCCGCAATGCCAATGATGCCGCCGATGATTACAACGGCAGTACCCAATATGGCAAGTAGCCCACGGTTATTACTGCCTTCGTTCTCGGTCGAACCACCCGTTGCAGAAGTTTCTGACATTCGATGCCCCCAAATTCTTAATTAACGGCGTCTTTGGGGACAGCTTTACCCCCTCTGGCTGACACGGTGCGCAGGATGTCCGCCTCGACCGTCTCGGAGTGGCGCAATGCGGCGTTCATGGTGCTCTCGGTCATTTGTTGTTCCTCGTACCCACCCCGCATGTAGCTCGCGTCTATCCGCCCCTTCTGCGGCCGAAATATGATTGAATCAGGCGCTGATGCGAACATCGCGTTCGTCCGTTCGCATCCGGCGAGCGGACATTGAATGCAACCTCGGCCACCGTCCTCTCATGGCCCGATCACTGACTCGACTCATACGATATGCATGCGCCCCCACTTGTTCAGTGAATCTATCTGCCGCAAGCGACCCAATACCGTCAGTTTCGCCCTCGGGACTACGACGGCAGCAAACAGAGCGGATCGGTCATCCGAGTCGGCTTCTCGGGGACAATGGACATGACTGATTGCTTCCGCTTAACTGGCAGCCGCTCACGTCTGACGCCTATGGGCGGCTCAGTGGGCAAGGCTCAAGAATGGTGAAAACTTCGCATCAAGTACATCGAATTGCTCACGCATCCATGTCTTGATTTCGCTCTGCGTCTTAACATTAGCGGAGCGTTCCGTCCCGACCGGCAGGCCTTCGAGTTCGGCGGATAGGGTCTGCAGCTGCAGCATTCTGAGGCGCAGTTCCTTGTCGAGATAGTCGGCTACGCCCGCGCTGAGCAGCCATTTCGCCTCTCTCGTACCTGCGAAAAACATGAACATTTCTTCGTCCGAGACTTTGCCGCTGGTCATCACCGCCGATAGCATCCGGCGGCTGGCGTCGTACACCGCAAAACGCTTCTCGAAGAGATCCAGCTTTAGTTTGTTTTGCGCGGTGCGCCATTGCCGGTACGCAATCGCGACGCCCAGCACGGCGACCGTGGGCACCATAAAGGCTGACACATAGGCGGTCCAGTGCGGATCACAGCTCATAGGCAAAAAGTGGGTTGCCACTTAGAAACAAACGCCGGGAAATCCGGAATTAAGCCGAACCGTGAAGCGGCGTCACCATGAATTAGTTGCCAGACACCACGGTGCTATGGCTGCCAACTGGTTTGAACAACAACGTTGCCATCACAGTCTTTTTGCACGACAGAGTGCGTCACGCGGAATCCTTTTACTGCCGTGTGCTCAGTGTGTTCAACGGAGCCAACAATATTTTCTGATGCGTCCAAGATAAGGTAATTAGTAACGTCTGTCTCCCCCATGAACCCGTGGGAGCGAGAGCTCTTGTACTTGAGCGTCTCATCAGCAGCTAATTTTAACTTTTCTTTCATGGATACCTCGAAGAACAATTTCTATGAGGGAGGTTAAACAAGCGCTTAACGCCTAAATCAAGCCTTGCCGCGAAATGGCATCGGCTGGGATGAACTGTTACGCACTCTGCTCACTCTGCATCGGTCGCTGTGTAGAAGTCGACAGCGATCCCAGCCTCAACGAACATATCTCGCGCCGTCTTTCCACTATTATCCCAATGAGAGTCTGTATCGCCTGGCGCCAGTGCCACAACTCTTTTGATTCCGGCCTGGATAATTGGGCCCGCGCAGCGAGCGCAAATAGGTTTGCCCCAGACATAAATAGTTGATCCCTCTGCACGAGCGCCTGCTGCAATTATCGCATTGACCTCTGCGTGAACAACTAGCTCCAGCTTCACGTCTTTATCCGTTAGGCGCTCCGCAGAATCCTCGACGCCCATAGGGAATCCGTTGTATCCGATGGAAACGTTGCCTCCCTTCTTCGAGAAAAGTACAGCGCCAACTTTCGCGTTAGGATCTTTAGACCAAGCGGATATATACCTTGCCAGTTCGCAAAAGCGAACGTCCCACTTCTGCATTTGCTCGGCTTCGATCATGTAGTCCATACACTTCCCCTCTTATTGCCTAACTAGATTTAGACCCCAAGCGCCCATGCGGTCTGATTGTTTAAAAATGGCATTTCCCGAGCGGCTTGCCGCATCTGCACGCCTAAAAAGCTCTGCTGCCCTTCCTCTATTCGGCAAGCCTGCGGCCGCGGTCTGGATCGCCGCGCGCCCGCTTCGGGCCAGATCTTGACGGACGACGAGTGGCACGGTTCGACGCTAACCGGCCCACGACGCATCATGCCAGAAGCGGCGGATTTCGGCCGGGCGTGTGAAAAGGCAGGCTGAATGCGATGTTCAAAAGACGCGACCCTTCAGATCGCGCTGAATTGGCTTGGTTGTAGCTTGTGAAGGGTAAAGCGACACCCGAAAACCGAGTACTTTTGCGTTTTCGCACACCTTTGCCGCCAGCGGGCACTCGACGTGATCCACGCGACCGCATAGGCCGCGATAATAGCTTTGCAAGAAAAACTTCGGCAGTCATCTCATAGCGGACGCGCCGCTTGCGCCCAGGATCTCTATCCCGTCATTTCCAAAGTCAGAAACATGGTCCGCCGTCCGTGTGCCCAGCACGAGACGTACATCCGGCGTCGGCTGCTACTGATTAACTACCGTCCCGGCAAGACACAACACTTATCCGTGCACTAATTCCGCTTCCCTGCGAACCTACAAATCTGTATGTTGTCAGAGTAATCGAAAAATTCGACCCTTGAGAACCAACGTTTTTTTCATCCTCTATGACGGGCCCGTACGCGCGATACATTCGCCGCATGGCGCGAATGCACCTCACACGCCGGTTCGAACTCCATTTCGATCGAAGCGTGTTGATGAGGGTGAGTGCGCCACGTACACTCGCTACCTCAGTCTGATGCTTGCAGCTTATAGCAATAGCGGTGTCAAAAAGAGCGATAATTCAACGTCAAAAATGGGGTGACGATTGGTGACGGGAATACGATACTGGCCCGTGGGAGGTGGCGAGCAGCACCTGGGTTTAACCGACACGGATATAGCTGCTCATTTGATCGCAGACTGGATTCCGGGCGTACCTTCTGCCTCCCCTCTAGATCTACTTGGATGGCCGGGTCATCTCCTCGCCCCAGTCGCTTCCCGTGGCCGGTCTTATCTGGCTATGCATCAGATTGTGGCGGGGTGCGAGAGACAGTGGAAAGGCGTTATGTCATGGATGTTGGGGGTTGCGTGTTGCCGCAAAGTTTTGTTAGAGGAGGGGTACCAATGGGTCGCACCAGCAAGCGCTTTTTATCCTAACGTGAATACCGCTGTCAGTGCCCCGCACTGGCACCACCACTATCCAGCATCAAGACTCAAGATCCATCGTCTCCCTAGGCCGATAAGCAAACTGCTCCCAGACTATATTGCCATCCGTCCGGTAGCGGGTTCAAGCTCCATTGAGTGGGCTCTCGCGGAGTCTAAAGGTACACGTGCATCCATCAGCGGCATGATGACCTGCCCGTCAAGCTGGACCGCCCAAGTAAATAACGCCGCGGTCGAGGTTGATGGCGTCACTGTTCCAATTGCAAGGAATTTGGTGGTCGCCACCCGTGTTAATCCAAATGCAAAACGTCCCCTAACCCGGCGCCTCCAAGTTCGAGCTTGGAACTCTTCAATTTCGGCTCCGACTGACGATTTCGAGCTCGCCAAAATCGAGGTGATCGCTGCGTCATTGTTCGGAATTTGCCGAAATCTTGATCTAATCGATAATGCGAATGCAATAGCTCAGGCGACGCGCATGCGCCGCAAGGGACAGGCGACCGACACGGAGAGAGGTTTGCTCTACAGGTTGAATGAACAAGCAAGTCAAGAGCTGAGAGAGAGACGGGTAGACTCTCATTTCGACGGTGCGGAGCTTAATGTTCCAGTCCGCTATCGAGAGGATGGCTTTTCTCGGTTGCGTATAAAAATCGAGCGTTCGACTATGCAACTGATAGAAGCCATGCAGATGCTTGTGACACCATTTGAGGATGTCATGTCGCGCGTGCCGAGTCTCGATCGCGAAATTACTGGCTGGTATGAAGGTCAGCGTTCGCAACGCACGGCGACAAGATCAGTACTTCCCGAAGGGATTGTAGTACAGCTCGACCGATAGACGAAGTAGCCGCTTCTTGCTGGCTTCGCCCTGCTATGCGCTTCGGATGATCAACGGCTCCGCGATTTTGTTCGCGACGCCCGTGCTTGACCGAAGGGGTCACCGGATCGGCCTTTTCTGTAAGGCTGGCGTTAGGAATCGACAGGTGAGAGATGTTCATTTCTTCCCGGCCGGGCGCTCCGACAGCGAGAATCCCGAAAAACTGCTGGCTCTGGCAATTGCCAAATTCTAAATCGGGAATCTTCGGTGCTAATCTCTGGCAATCTGCCCCTCAATAAGCTAAAGGTGAGCATTAATCGCGGCCTGTGGTCAGAGGGGGCGACGGGGCGGCTCGCTCTCACGTTTGCCTGTTGGCAATGTGCTGCAGGCGGGCTGCACGTGGAGGACACACGCTCCTCGTCGTTCAGACAGGACATTTGAAGAAGGATGAATTTTCTGCGCTTTCCGATTTCTAACTTCTCTTGCGATTTAGCCACGTGAGGGCATCTCAAAATATTGGCTCGGACGGGTGCTCGCATGACGAACGGAATGAAAAAATGCACGTACAAGAGCCTGACGCGGCCCTAGAGGCCCTTGATGACCTTTCCCTACGAACCAGGCTGGCTCGCGGAGACTGGGAGCACGACATCCTCTACGTTTCGGACGAACAGGTATTCCGGCTGTTTGGGCGTGCTCGCGCCTCAGGACATAAAGGCCGCATCGGCTTGCTCTCCGGGGTTCTGTCGAAGCGGCTGCTTGGTTTGGCTAAAGGATTCGCTCTGCGCAGCGGCATCTACCCCGGAGTCATCGGCAATCTCGATCAGGCAGCGGAAGAGCTTTCCCAGTACGTATGGGAGTGCCTCGTCTCAAGACCTGGCGACGCGGCTCACGCAGAAAAGCTCTTCGGTCAGTTATTCAAGCGCCGCGCGCTCGACTTCCAACGCCGCCTGCTAGCGAAGAAGCGGAAGTGCCAAGACAGTCTTGACGCCATGGAGCACTCTGCGGACGATGATGATCCGGATAAGACAATACGAGAGGTGGCTGGTCTACGCCAAGCTGCTACGCCTGCAGATGCTCTAGAAATTAAGCAGCGGCACGTTCAAGTTGCAAATCGCCTGCAGACGATCCTCACCAAGGAAGAGCACTTCGTCTTCGTCATGCTCCATGTCGACGAAATGCAGGTCAAAGACATCGCTGCGACACTCGGCGTGACCGTCAAGTCCGTCAATAACTATAAGAACAGGGCCCTCGCCAAGATTGAGAAGGAGTTCAAGCAATGACATCGCCCACCAATAGGCTGTCACTCGAGGAAGTTCTGGACGAGTTCTTCTTCTCCGCGGACCAGCCGTCCCCCTCCGCCATACTCCATGCCTGTAAAGCTTATCCCGAGTACCGCCGAGACATTCTGGAATTCGCTGCCCTGTGGACTTCGTATGAAGCTTCGCCCGCACCCACCAGCACAGAAGCCGTGGCTGAAGTTTCCGAAGATGCAGTCTCTCGCTTGCAGAGTTTTGTCCTCAATCGCATGCACGAACTCGACTCGAAGCCTACATCCGAATCCGACGAAGCAGCTGCACGTGCCGCACTTGCAGGGCTGGCGGGAGGAAAGCTCAAGCGAGCAGCTGCAGCTGCGGGACTCGGGACGTCGACAGTTCTTCTGACCAAAGCCATCACTCGACGATTCATTGACCTCCCGACCAAAGTTGTGAACGACTTGGCGAGGTACCTAAACGTAACTGCGGCAGCACTTGAGCGCTGCTTCGGTCAAGAGTTGGCAGACGGTCTGAGTTACAAGGCATCAAGCAAGCCGAGCGCCCCTCAAATAGAGAGTTGGGAGAGCGCGGTACGTGCACTTCCGGTAACGGAAGAGGAGAAGAGGCGTCTGCTCGCACTGCAAGGGGAGGAAGATGCTTCATGACACCATTTCGTCGAGCGCGTGAAGCCGCAATACAGCTTCGCCACGAGCTGTTCAAGTCTGACGCGATATCAGCAATTAGGTCTCAGGTACTTATTGACGCCGTGGCAGGCGAGGACGCCGAGGATTTCACAATTGAGGATATCAATCCCGCCGACGCGATGCTCGGCGGAGCCGATGCACTGCTGGTTCGAAAGTTGAGGCAAGTCTTCGTCCGAAACGACGTCTCTAGCGACGAGCGAGCATTTCTAATCGCACACGAATTTGGACATTGGAAGCTGCATCCGGAAAGCCATGACAGCTGCCACAAAGTCATCGATTCAAGCTTGAGGCCTGAGGATGGAGACACCTTCGGCGCACAAAAGGTCGAGGCATATGGCGCTCGGGAACGGGCGGAGCTTCAGGCAAACATCTTTGCGCGCGAGTTGCTCCTGCCGCGAGAAGTGGCACGCGCCCTCTTCCTCGCAGGCAAAACCGCGAGGCAACTCCAGAGAGAATTGGACCTCCCCCTAGAGCTTGTTCGCCAACAGCTGCTCGATGGAGTGCTCCTCCCTGAACCGCTTGTGGAGGACGAGGCGTCCAAAGAACCAATCACTCCGACCGTCGAGCAGGCCAGAGCTGCGACTTCGAAGGAGAAAGCCTCGCTCGTTGTAGCGGGTCCGGGAACGGGCAAAACCGCGACGTTGCTCATGCGAGTGCAGCACCTCATCTCAAAGGGCGTTAAGCCCGGCGAGATATTGCTGCTGACATTCTCCAATCGTGCCGCACGAGAGTTGGTTGACAGGCTTCAAGCACTTGGCGTTCAAGATGCCCATGATATATGGGTAGGCACATTCCACGCCTTCGGACTGGAGTTTCTGCGAAAGAATTATGATCAGTTCGGTCTCCGGCCACGATTTGGTGTGGCGGACAAGATGGCTCAGATTGCAGTGCTTGAGCCACACATCTACGGATTGGGGTTGACTGCCTTCAATCCGTTGGGAGACCCGCTCGATTGGCTAAACGAGGTGGTCAAGGTTATCCAGCGTGCGAAGGACGAACTCGCGGACGTCAAGGCGTTTGCCAGAGCTGTGGAGGCCTCGGCACCTGATACCAACTCGAGTGTCGTCGAAAAGCAACGCGACGTAGCCAAACTGTACGAATGCTACGAGACAAAGCTGCAGGCAGACGGAGGCTTGGTCGACATGGGCGACCTGGTGATGCTGCCCGCACTGGCGTTGACCCGCAACTATGAGAAGTTCAAAGCCAGCGTTGGCCGTTTCAAACACATCCTAGTTGACGAATATCAGGATGTGAACCGGGCCAGCGCTCAGCTTGTGAAGGCGCTGGCCGACCACGCCGACAGCCTCTGGGTTGTTGGAGACGCACGCCAAGCCATCTACCGCTTCCGTGGCGCGTCAATGCGCAACATCGTCCGATTCGAAGACGACTTCCCCAAAAGCAAAACTTTCCCACTCAACGAGAACCGGCGCAGCTATGAGGAGGTCATTCGCGTCTTCGAGCACACCGGGAGAGACTCCAACCCGTTGCAGATGGTGCTACCTTTGGATGACGTCGAGCCAGTTCGCGGGTCCAGCGGCGTCAAGCCTCGCCTTATCCAGTGCGCGAGCGATAGAGTCGTTCAAGGCGAGTTGATAGCAAATGCACGGCGCCTCCGCGCTCTGGGAGTCGCATATCGCGACCAAGTGGTACTCGCGAGCACGCACGAGACTTGCGGAACTGCCGCCGAAGCCCTGAACGCTTCGGGAGTGCCTGCGCTCCATCTCGGGGATATCTTCCAGCGCCCTGAGGTCAAGGACCTCCTGGCACTGCTTCAGCTCTTCATTGATCGCTCGGGCAGTGGACTGCTACGCATAGGTCTACTGCCGACTCTGGAAGTTCCACCTGAGGATATTGAACTCCTGCTGGAGTGGCTCAAAGCGAGCCGACCAGTTGCGCTTTCGTGGTTAGGCTCGCCTCCGCCGGGACTCTCCTGTGACGGCGTAGCCGCAGTGAAGCGCTGGGCACACGTCTTCCAAGGGCTGGCGTCGACCAACTCTCCTTGGGAGGTCACGTGCGAGCTGCTACTTGAGAGAGCTGACATCTTGCGCCCATACCTCGAGGGGCAAAGCATCCTCGACATCACGCGCCGGATTGCGCTGTGGCAATTCATCTATTACCTCAGGGTACCCGACGGCGGGCGGGCCTACCAGACGGTGGGCAGCTTCATTACTCGCCTTCGAAGGCGGTTGCGGATTGGCGACGACAAGGAGCTCCGTATGCCCCCGCCCGAGGCCGACAGTCTCGATGCAATCGCGGTGATGACCATTCACGGTAGCAAAGGACTCGAGTTTGAGGCCGTTCACCTTGTCGACATTGACGCCAGACACTTTGCCGCATCCGCCGATTCGGAGCTTGTTCCTCGTTCTCTACTCAAGACTATCGTGGGGAAGGATAACTTCGAGGAGGACACTGAGGCATCGAACAAGCTCTATGTAGCTCTCTCAAGGGCTAGGGAGCATCTGGTGCTCTACGAAACGCGCGAGAGGTACGATGCCGCGTGCGTAGAAGCGGTCTCTCAAGCTGCCCACCTATTTGAAACTGTTCTCGGACGCGCGGAGCTACGTGCGCCGGGGAGGCCAATGAAGGGCGGCGCCACGGCAACTTCCCCAGCCACCTACGACCTCGCCGGGTTTCTTTCCTACAGGGTATGCCCGCGTCGCTACTACTACGACTATGTCAAAGAACTCAGGCCGGCTGCTGGCCTGCACCCGGCAGCACTGGTGGAAGGTGCTGTGATGAGGGAGCTATTCGCCGCATACGGCGAGGTCCCGGGCGAACCGCCTGGCGAAGTTGACCGCGCGTTGGCTTCACTTGGTCCAGGTTTCAATGACGCGCTACCTCATCTCAAGGCCTATGCCGACCAGCTTCTCGAAGCTGGAAGGAACTGGTTGGGGGCTAGCCGAGTCGCAATGGCAAAGCCATTTGACATCATCTGTGCTGGCCTGCCGCTCCACGTCAGGCCGCACAGGATTACCAAATCAGGCTCAGTCATCACGATTGAGTTCGTCCGTACAAGGCCGTCGGGTAAGCGGGCGAGACAGCACAAGGTCCTGAAGTGGGTGCTCAAGTATTTGGCGGAGAAGTACCCCTCCTACTCCTTCAGGGGAAGCATCTTTGCGCTGAGCGCCGCCGCTGCTGAATCTGTGGCACCGTATGGCCGGCTGCCAGGCGAGTTCTTCCTCGTACCCATCGCTAAGGGGTTGATGTCCGGCAACTTTGAAGCGCAACCAAACCCTTGGGAGTGTCCCAAGTGCAGGCACTTTATGCATTGCCCAGCATAGCCCTGTAGGTGGGCTGTGCTGATCGTCGAAGTCTGCATGCTTCGCTTTCCGATTTTCGAACCTGCCTGCGACTTACCCAGTATGAGCAACGCATCCCGCGGAACTCGCCAAGCTGAGTAAGGAGGGCAGAGATGCCTACCCGTATTTACATCCAATCGGAACACTTCCCCAACGTCAAACTAGTCGAAATCGACGACGACGCCACCATTGAAGACCTCAAGCTCGCTGCCCTAGCGCTGTTGCCTCCCGGCACGGACGCTTCAGGCCTGATGCTATCGGTCGAGGACGATGACGACGACGCCTACACCCGAACGACGCACATCAAGCACCTCAAGAAGGAGCACGGTGTTCGCGTCCACCTGCACCGCTGCAAGCATGTCGAAGTTCATGTGCGTTTCGGCGCCGAGGTGGTACGCCACCCGTTCCGCCCGGCAACGACGGTCGGCCGCGTCCGCCAGTGGGCTGGCCACAAGCTGGGCATGCAGCCTGGCGATATTGCAGAACACGTGCTGCAGATTGCCGGGACTAACGATCAGCCAGACGTCGATGTACACATTGGCACCCTGACCCATGACCCGCAGTGCTCGGTTACGTTCGACCTAGTGCCCGCGCACCGCATCAACGGCTAGCCGGGAGGCGAAATGGCACCGGACGAACAGTCCCTGCGTGCCGACCTTACGTCGGCACATTTCCTCTCTGGCGAGGACCGCAACCGCTGGCAGTTCAAGAAGCTGGAGTGGCCGATCCTCTACGTGAGCGTCACAGCACGTGATGCACGGGAATTCACTCTACGATTGGACTGCAGCGGCTTCCCCTCGTCGGCACCTACCGGCACGTTTTGGGACCTGGCCTTAAACAGCCGGCTCACGTTCGATAAGTGGCCCCACGGAGGGGAGCGCATTCAGCTGGCCTTCAAACCGGGCTGGATGAACGGCGATGCACTCTATATTCCCTGTGATCGAGCGAGCTTCGCTGGCCACGATTGCTGGGTGACGCAGTACCCGCAGCTCATCTGGAAACCCGCCAAGGGGATCACCCACTATCTCGAGGTCGTTTATGAACTTCTTCAAAGCCGCGACTATGTCTGCGCCCCTAATTGAAGCGCCGGCGCCGCTGTGGGCGGCGCTTATAGAACACCTGCGTGTTCAGAGCGCAGGTGTTCGGGAGAGTGGTGCTTTTCTGCTTGGCCAAAAGACCGATTCCGGTCGTGTGGTGACGCGCTTCTTGCCGTACGAACACCTTCAGGCCGACGCTTTGCACGATGACTACGTATCGCTGACTTCGAACAGCTTCGGCAAGCTCTGGGATCTGTGCCGCAGCGACGGCGTCGGCGTCGTGGCCGACGTCCACACCCATCGCCGTGACCCAGGTCAGAGTCGCTCCGACCGAGCCAACCCCATGGTCGCGCTGGCCGGCCACATCGCGTTCATCGTGCCGCGCTTCGCCCAGGGCCCGATCCACCTCAGTGAACTAGGCATGTACGTCTACGAAGGAAGCCACGAGTGGACGGCCCATTCCGGTTCCGCTATCAGCCGGCTGGTGCGGCTTACCGGTGATGGAGGTTCTAAATGAGTTCCCTCGATGCCGAATCCATGCACCGCCTGGCCAAGATGGCCCTAGACGCAGGCGAAGTTGCATCCCCCGAGCAGGCGCTTGAACTGTTTGCCGATTACCGTTTGCGTCTCCACGTGGGGGACGGCTGGGCCGACACTTTGGCTGGCCAAGCCTGTTTCCTGACGGCCCTGAACACGGCTGCGCGTGCCTTTCTGGGTGGCGTGGAGGTCCACGGCGATCTCAACGTCATGCTGCAGGTGCCGCTGTACGAAGGACGCGAGGCGCACGAGGTCGTTGAAGAGTTGGGTGGTAAGGTTTCCAAGAATGCCATCACGAGTTTGCCGACAGTTGTACTCGGTGCCGCGCCAGCAGCGCCGCTACCGGGCTTCTGCATCCGCCTGAGCTGGGACCATTGGCGCGCCTCAGTGACACCAGTTATGACTAGTGCCAGCCTCATTTGCAAGAATGACAATCCCCTGGCCGGCGTGGCGGCCGCCGCGATCGGCGTCAACGAGGCGTTTCTGCACATTCGCGGCGACTTGCTTGACGCCGGGCATCGAACTGTTGGCTTGTCGCTCTGGAACCCGCTCGCGGTCACCGATTGGCACGAGGACGTGCTCAGAGGGCCGGCGCTCCAGTACCTGCCTAAAGCTCTGTGGCTCGTCGGCCTAGGGCACCTCGGGCAAGCCTATGCATGGACAATGGGCATGCTGCCCTATCGCGTCGATGGTCGGCCGCATTTGGTGCTCCAGGACTTCGATAAGTCGACGAAGTCGAACCTCAGCACGTGCATGCTTCTGTCGTCCGCAGACATTGGCAAGCGGAAGGTGCGTCACGTGGGAAAACGTCTCGAAGCCGCCGGATTTACCATCGACCTTGTCGAACGCCGCTTCGGTCCACATCACCACGTCATGCCCAATGAACCGACCACCGTCCTTTTCGGTGTGGACAATGTTGCTGCGCGCCGTGATCTTGATTCGGCAGGCTTCGCCATGGTGGTCGAAGCTGGCCTGGGTAGCGGTTACCGCGACTTCCGCAACATCCGCACGCATACCTTCCCTGGCCCGCGAAAGCCGTCCGAGATCTGGACCTCAGGCGCTGGAGCACAGGTTGCAGTCGAATTGAACGACACCTACAAGAAGCTCGCCCGAAAGGGAAACGACCTCTGTGGCATGACGCAACTCGCCTCGCGTGCGGTGGCGACGCCGTTCGTCGGAGCGATGGCCGCAGCCTTAGTGCTGTCAGAGGTGATTCGACCTCTCCACGGCGGGCCTGTCCACCCGACAATAGACTTGCAATTGAAGAACCTTCGCTACCGCACTGGCAGCCCCCCTTCCAAGTACGTCGGGCTGCCCACTTCCTACGTTCAAGCGCTTTCGCCGAAATCTGCAGCAAGCAAACCACAACAAAGTGACCCACAGTCTTACGGGGCCACCGCGACACTCTCCTGGTCATAGGACGAGGCGACCTGACTGCGGCGGGTCACTTCGGAATGTAGGCTCCCCTAACTCGATAAGCGCCAGAGCAGACACTGGCGTAATTTCAGCGCTTCGATCTCTCTAGCATCGGATGCTGTAGATCGAAAGGTCTTTTTGACTCGGGAATGGTCGCCTTTGTCCACCGTCTGGAGATGAAGGTTCTTCATGCAGTCTGTCCGTAGCTTCACGTCCATTGGCAGGCGCGCTTGCTTCGGATGAACCGAGATGGTCCATAGAGGAGAAGAATGCGTACACCTCCGATCCCCAAAGCGCAGTTATGAACGCGGTAACAACCACTTGGCTTCTGTATCTCCGAAGCCATGTCAAAACCCGTTTGTAGCGTGGTCGCCTTACTCCTGCCTTGAGTCGGATCCGCACCTTAACCACCGGACGGGTCTGCTCAATCGCTAGTTGCGGGAATAAGACCTGTCTAATGTAAAACCACGTGTTGTACCACAGTAACGAGAAGAAGCCGATAAAGAGCACCGTCGCCAACAAGACAGCTATGCCTTTTCCCGCGATAGCGATGATGCTATCCGCATGGGCCGAAAAAACTTTCGCAGCAGCCACTGCAACAGCGACTACAAGCGTCGAATTTTTTAGATGATCGAAAAGCGCCTTGTAGTAGCGCTCTTCCGCGAGACGCTTCCAACCGATCCTAACCGAATAATTCGCCACAGATTGCCCACTCTTTTTATCACAACTCTATTTCGGCAACGCGAGCTAAAACATGAATGTATACCGTCTGCGTCTTGCTGCCATTCGCGGGGTGTCTTGTCTTCCGCATGGCGCGACGAGGTATACCTCCGGCTGAGTTCCACCCGCTCCCAGTAGCGAGGCGGCATTGGTGTCTTATGCTTGGTCACTACTCCGCGACCGCCGCAGGCGGTAACGCCGCGATTATCGCGCTGATGAGGACGTACATGGTAGGCAAAAGTTCGCCGGAAATCACGTTCAGTCTGACAGGTAGAATGAGCACACTGAATCGCTAGGAGAAACCGAATGGCGCATCTCCTTTTGCTCGGGGCGGGCTTCACCCGCAACTGGGGCGGCTGGCTCGCTGGCGAACTCGCCGACGACCTGATCAGCCGCCTCGCGGATAATCGGGATCTCTGCAGGCGGCTCATCGAAAATCAGAACTTCGAAGAGGTTCTCGGAGACCTGCAACGCGAGTGGCGGCAGCATCAGCAGCCCGCGCACCGCGAGCGGCTCGATGCGATGGAGCACGCCATCAGAGCATCGTTTAACGACATGAATCGGATGCTCGTTGATGGTGGTGGATTGGATGGTCAGGGGAACGGCGCAAACTTCGCCGATAGAGGTCTTACGTCCTTTCTCGCGCGTTTCGACGCAATTTTTACGCTCAATCAGGATCTACAACTCGAATTACACTACAGGCATCCGCCACTCAGGCAACGTGGCCCGGAGCAGATGGCTGATCGCCCGCAATATCCTGGCATACGGCTTCCGCCGAACTATTGGCAGCTCCGACCGGAAGAGTTACTGGCGACCGAACTGCGACCCACGCCGGGCGCCAACTATCACATTGAAGACGACTGCCAACCGATCTTCAAACTACACAGCTCAGTCAACTGGCGCAGAGAGGATGGTAACGATCTGCTCGTGATGGGCGCTCGCAAGATAAATGCGATTGCAGGATCGGCGTTGCTGACTCGATACGTCGATGAGTTCCGTGTGCGTCTTCGGGAACGGGGCACGCATCTCATGACTATCGGCTACGGCTTCGGCGACGAGCACATCAATCAGGAGATCGTCGCGGCTGCCGAAGCCGACGACGCATTCGGCATGTTTGTGGTCAACCCTAGCGGGCGAAAGGTACTCCGACCGCGCAATGACAATGGGGCAATTGCGCAACCGCGCCGAGCGATCGAGGACGTTCGCTATATCGGCGGTTCGACTCGGCCGCTTCGCACGACCTTCACGAGCGACGAACTCCAACGCCCGAAGCTGATGCGTTTCTTCGAAACCTGAAGAGGTTTGCACAGGAAAGGTTAAATTGCCAAAAACATTGCAAGCGATCAACGAAGACGGCTCCCGACTGGATGCTCGCTTCTCCGTGGACGAAGCAGACATCATCCTGCACAGTCGAGGTGGGGCGAAGGGCCGGCGTGGAGCGGAAAATGCAGACTATGCAAAAGCCCTGCTCTTGCTGACTAGCAGGCTTTCTCAAGCCGCTATACCTATACTTGGCGCATGGGTGGATAGCACAACCGTCCAGTCACTACCTCTCAGCGCGCGATCTGTTCTGAGCAAATCCGAAGGAAGCCTGTCGCCGGAACAAATCTGCAGCCTGCTGAGCAGTCGCATGAAAGATATTCGCAGCGACCCAAATTCAAGTGCGAAGGGAGGAAACTCAACAAAGCGCATTCGAATAGCGACTGGCTTTAGCGGATCCAGCGAGGATCTGGCTAACCGGCTCGGAGGCATAGCTGCGGACGGAGATCCCCCGGGCATGGAAAGGCTACCCGCCGACGTGCTGCGTCAAGCAACACCCGAGTACATCTGGCGAGCGGTTCAGCAATTCATCAATGGCAATATCACGGATGATCCCTTTGGCCCGTCGACCGACTACGACCTGATCGCTGACGATGGCCGTCGACTGCGGCCCAAAGCCGTCTTTGGACTCGCACTTTCGATGGCGCTCGATGGCGCTCCGATCGGACCGAGACACTTTACTGCCGGGGGATTGTGTTTCAACCTGCTGCAAGAGGCCGGTTACCAGATTGTGCCGAAGGGCAAAGCGTACGAATCTCCCGATAGCGACACTTACATCGACCGGGAATGGCGTGAGGGCGGTGCAAGGCTGAAATCTCACTTGAAGCGTGAACGAGCCGCTGGCCTCGCAAAGGCAAAGAAGGCGCAGTTCCGTCGAACACACGGACGGCTTTGTTGTGAACAGTGCGGCCTAGATCCGGTGGCGCATTACGGAGCCGAAGAGGCCGAGGCATGTATCGAAGTTCATCATTCCGCCACTCACGTGAGCGAAATGGCAGAAGACCACAGAACCACCCTTGACGAACTCCAATGCCTCTGCGCCAACTGCCACAGATTGCTCCATCGGATTCTAAGCGTGAAGAAAAAGAAGGTCTGACGAAGGACGAGGGCGGACAGAGTGTGCGGGCGCTTCAACCCAACCCATGGGGACGTTTGCGGACTGCGCCCACTGGGCGCTAGGGCCGGACACGCTGGCGTCCCTGAGCCTCCGGATTCACGTCGTACGATACCGGAGTTGCAAGATCGTCTGACGCCGGTTACGCAACATGCGCGCAGATGACTTGTATGTCCGTTGTCATTTACTAGCGGTATGCAGCTCTATTTGCTCGTGCGTCATGAAGAGCGTGGTGACGGCCACCGTGCACTCGGAAGTATTCTTCCTTCGTGACGGGATCAATTCTTGAACTGATGAGCTTTTCCTTCCAGCCGGTGGTTCGTCCACCGACTAACTCCCACAACAGTTGAAGGTCAACAGGATAGTCGTAACAAATTACTGGTCGCTGTTTCAATCCAGTGAACATCGACATCCAGCTTCGCACCGATTCGCTCAATGCCGCTCGTTCCATTACTCGCGCCGGATCCGCACCAAGCTGTGGCAACACATTGGCTTGGACAAATACGCTGCAAGTATCTCTATTTACGTGCGCTTGCTCTGCATAGAACTCAGGCCCGTCCTCAGCGACCATCGCCAAGCTTATCAAGCACGGCGCTGCAACGTCCGTAAATTCCGTGTCGATGAAGATTCGGCGTTCCCATGGGTGCAAGGTGCTCACGCTATTCTCCAGCGGTCTGTAAAGTACATGGTTCTGACCATTATTTCTCCCCGAGATTCGACGCCTTAAGCGCTTCTGAAGCAAGCTCAACGTCTCTACGCCGAAAGATGTTCTGCCGGCTACCATCCGTTTGCGGTCCACAAATCGGCAATACGCCGTGGTCGGAAAGCACTGCCACGACCCGTCCAACTGAAAGCGACATAGCCGCGGCCAGCTCAGCCGAGGAAATATAGCGCTGTTTGAAATCAGATACGGCATCCGAGGTGATCAAAGTTGCAGACCTCCGACCACGAACGGCTACTCGCCCCCTTAATAAGCCTGATTTCACTAGGTGGTATGCGACTTCTTGCTTGACGTGAAGGTGCGCCGCTGCTTCTGGAACGGTCATGCCTCCAACGCAACATTGTTGTCGATGCCAATTGAGGAACTCGTCACGCCCAAAAGTCGCGCCGGCAAATCCCCGGGCGGCCTCGTCACACCACCTCACGTTGATACGCCGCTCCTGTACCGCGCGAATAAGGGCCACGAATTCCGCTCGTTGAGACACGAAATATCTACTGACTTCTGCAAAGGAAATTTCGCGATCTGAAGTCGCGGTAACGAACCCGCCGCGTCTGAGGCTTTCTATCAACGCCAATGCCTCGCCACGTCGGAAAAGCGATGTCGAAACAAATCCGTGCGTCACGGTTCTTCGTTTCAGTAGACCTGCATCGGCGAGTTGTTCGACTCGCGATGTCGACATTCCAAGAAGCAAGCTCATAGTCCGAAGACTGACTTCCTCCGACAGTTCTTGCTTAAGTGACGAAAGCGCCGTCCGCTCGATCAGAGTGAAGTGCCGCCGAACTCCTCCGGGTATCTGGATCTCCTTGACACCAATACGTGCGGTCAAGGCGTGTAGTGTGGCAGCGCGAATTCCAAGTTGGCGTGCGGCGACAGCTGCCGCGACATACGCCTGAGATTGCACGTCGCCTGCGGTTGCCCAACCTCGTCTTCGATCTAGAGTGTTCATGGACTCGGCACGCATGTATCCACGGAATCCGTCGAGGAGAAAGTTCAGATCCGGAGCGAGCTCGTGAAATAAAAATTTCTTCAGTCGGCGCAGGCGAGGCGACATGAGAGCGGTACCCTCGGTCGATCGCTCTTCCTCGCGCAGGAATTCGTGAAACTTCAGCGGCCAGTCGGTCAAGCGTGAATAGGCGGCAGATACCAGCCGGGAAGTTTCCGACAACGTAAGGTTCCGCCATGCTTTGGGCGACAGCATGTACTCGGTGGTATCCGTCGTCGCGCCGAGATGGGAGATCAACGATGCAACAGAGGGTAAGCAGAGGTCATCGATTGCACTCACTTGTGGCCTGTTGGCGTCTTGCTGGACACCCGTCGCTATCACAAACGCGCGCCAAATATGCTGAGCGGCGTCGACGCTAGTGCGGCTCGCTTCGATTTGTTTCCAAGACGCAATCTCACTCCCACAGCGGCATCTCATTGTTGACGCTCGCCTCCAACAGAGTTTGGTTCCGCATGTTGCGCACGTATCGATCAGCTCTAAACCGTGTTCGTGGCAAGCAACGTACAGTCGATGTTCCCATATCGCTCGCCAGTACGGCGTTGCCAGCAGGCAGGCTACGCAGCATTTTGCTCGCAGCCCGAGACAAAATTTTTTATCGAACGCAGGTGGAGCTACGGCGGGTGTTTCAGGCTCACCAAGCCATTTGGGCATGAAGCCGAAAATGGTAGTACCCGCGCACTCCCGAAGTTGCGCTTGGAGACCATCAACGCGCCGTAACCACTCGATACCCGGGTATGCGTTTGCTTCCGCCAATCGCAAAAGAAACCCCTGCACGCTCTCGAGAAGGTAAGGTGACGGCAGGTTGATCAATGGCACTCGCATGAGAGCACTCCTTCAATAACGGCGTCGTGCACCCCGGGTTTCACCTCGACGACTTGTGGGCGCAAAGGGCTCGCCTGGTTGATCCAGGCGACGAAATGAAAATCTTGAATGGAATGGATTTAGTTCTTCCTGCCCACCCCGCCATATTTCTTGAACGAAAGCCTCCTGTAGCAAGGCTCGGTCAATGCTGCATTGGTTCGCAGCCTCCATCAATTCATAGGCACCAGTTGTCAACCGTCTGACGTACCCAATAAGGCCGTTGGTCGCCATGTATATCCGACGAGCGGTTTCAGGCTCGGCAAGGCCTGAACGACGTCGACAGGGAAGCATTTCGTCCAAGGCATTCAATATTGACCGGAACTCCATCTCTTCCTCGTCACGCTCGATTGAGAACGGAAGAAGTTCTATGCGAGCAGAGAATCGGCGCCGCAGTTGCTCGTTAAGCGTAAGAATAGCCGTCGATCTTGGTAGGCCCATCAGCAAACATGGTATTTGCGCATCCTCGACGAAATTCTTCAGCCAGTCGGCTACCGATTGAGGTGAATTGTGAGAGCCATGGTCGAGGAAATGCTGAAGCTCATCAACGATGAGCATCTGTACCTGGCACTGGCGAATGAGCGCCAACGCCCGTAGCCGCTTGACTTCAGCATTGCCAAGGCTTGCAAGCGGGTCGCCGAGTGCAACCAGTATGGCCTGCGCGAGGCTCTTCAAGGTCGGTGCGGTAGGCGTTTCCACGACAAGGACTGGCTTGATCCGGATGCCGTCGCTTTCGGACTCCGGCAGTATCGACCGGAGGCAGCGCGCGATCCACGTCTTACCAGTTCCAGACTCACCTACAAGGAGGGTATGACGCGGATCCGCATCGTGTCGCGCCAAATCAAGTACGTGCTCCAAGCGATCAACCACAACCTTAAATTGTCGATGAGGGATGAGAATCCGCTCTACGTCTCGCACCCGAGCGTAGTAGTCATCGTTGGAGTGTCGATCAATCATGGCCTCGCCTTTCCACGAGGAGGACTATCAAGCAGCAACCCGGTCAGCTTTGGCAGTTCCGATGCTGGCACGGCAGGCTTCGTCGCTGAACGAGATTTGGCAGTTGTGGATGCTGTCTTGGTCGGCGACGTCGCAAATATGTCCACAGCCTCAGTCCCGACACCACGCCAGGTCGCGCTCTTTTGACGTTTCCGTTGTGATTTGCTCAAGGCAAACTCGGAAATCAACATTCGAATTTCGCCTTTCGCCCGCGCAAGGGCACTTTGATCAACCAGCCCTTTACCAGTTTCGCGCGCACGTGCACAAAGCAATCGGTGCTGCTCCCGCGTTAGACAGTTTGCGTATTCCTGGTCAAGCGCGGGCACAATGACGGGGATCTTGCTGTCGGGGTCGATAACAGCAATGCGCGAGACATCATCGAAATACGAGATGACGTCGACCTTGATTCGCGGCCCGTGCTTTCTGCGAATTTGCAGCAGCGCGGGGTCGTTGTAGCGTAAGTTGTCGAGTTCAATACCCTGATGGGACAGCGTTCGGGTGTGCGTCTCGCCGATCATGATATCGACGTCTTCGATGCTCGACGGCAGCACGGGCGGAAAACGTGTCGCTCCCGCAAGCCATTTCTCACGCGGCGTAGTTTTGATGCCTCGATGGAGGGAATTTGCGTAGACATCGACCATCCAGCGAGTCAGGACGTGCAACAGTTGATCGTACGTAACCAACGCCTGCTCCTGGGGATCGTAATCCTCTCGATGAAACCATCGAGCGAAACTTGTTCCAGGCAGGGCGTGTGCAAACTGAAAATTTAATGTCTTCAGGAAGCGTTCAACCGCACCTTTGAACCATGGTTGACGCTTGGGACAAAACGTCACCATCATCCCTAGCTGGAGCCCAACGCTCTTAAGCGCGCTACTGTGAAACTCCAGTCCGTTGTCACAGACGAGTTCACGAATTTTTCCGTGGCACGGCCAGTCGCTTTGAAGATCTGGATAGCGGTCTCGAAGGTCGGCCTTCGGGACTACCGCATGCCTCAGGCACCTCAAGACGGCGTGGACTGAGGGCCCCTGAAATCCCACGTGCATACCAACTGGCATCCTTGAGTACCGGTCAAGTGCGATGGTTACCGTCGGACGGCCCAAGGGTAGCATTGTCCTTTCGTCGATGACGAAAAGGTCCAGAGGCGAGTGGTCGATCTCCACACGCTCGAGAATTTGTTCAACATGAACGCCGCGGCCACTTGTACGAAACTCTATGTTCGCTATCCGCTTTCCACGGCGGGCCACGGTCACATCAAACGCCTCAAGAGAATGGATCGCCCGATACACAGTGGCAAGACTTGGCATCGGAACTTTCTCACTTTCGCCGCGAAATTCATTTTCTCGATCTATCCTGTATCGGAGGTCAGCGTACACATCACTTACGGAGCCTCGTTCCGGCGCCATGTATATCGACTCAATAGATTGCTGCAGCATGTTCAGGCTCGTAACGGGTAGCCTGCTGCCACTGCCCCCCTGGCGGTCGAACCGATCAATTAGCGCTCGGTAATCACCTCCCGCTCGCGAAACACCACGAGCCCATCTGTAGACACTGATAACGCTCGGCGGATTAGGGTCGTTCAATTCTCGCGCGCATTCCTGGATAAGCGGCGCAAGCACTGCCGGCGTCGAGACTAACGGGCCGTGCGCGAGCAGCATGTCGAGGTATTGTTTTTTTCGGATAGCCTTTTCCCGAACCCGGTTAGGGAACGTCGACAGCGGACGTCCTAAGCGTGAGTCCGCTCGTTCGCCGATTTTCGCGGTCTCATCCAAAAATCGCAGTCGGCCAGACTGATACTGTCTTTGCAGCTCTGTGGTTGACGTCACTGTTAGTGCGCCGCTGGACACCGCCGTCAGGTGTACCAGTCCATCCGCCGCGAGATGCGCAATCCTGTGAGTTTGAGTGTCGAGAACGACGGACACTCCAACTTTAAAAATATAGCTCGGCATCGCTCGGCTCACAGTTTTGTATGGTCAAGACTGTCGGTTCACTCAACTGCTGATGTAGATCACAGGTGAGGAGGTCTTGGGCAAGGAACCGCCAAACTTCTGCGGTCGAACCGAGGCGAGCGCCGGCATTCGAGACAGTCAGGAGCGGCTCGTCGAGAAGCGGTGCCACAGCCAGTCTTCGTTGCAACCCCGTCAGTGGCTTGTCTAGATAGGGGAACAACGTGTTCAGGTTGCGCAGAAGCGCGCCGCGACGAATCTGGGTGTCCGTCAGAACCCGAAACGGTACGCCTAACTCGGAAAAGTGCTCCCCAATCCGTCGGAGCCGTTTCCGTTCTTCTGGCGCAAGCGCTTTGTCTTCTGGTTTGACCTCAATAAGTAACACTGAACCACTGGCGAGCGAGAGCTCGAAGTCAGGTGTGTATTTACGCGATCTACCTTCGAATGTGTAATGGATCGAGTAGGGTTGCTCTCGATAACTGGTGACACCGCGAGAGAACTCGAACAGGAGTAATGCATCACGCTCGATTAGCGACTCGAAAGCCACTGATCTGCCTGACTTTCGGGAAGGAAAACGGCCACGGAATATGCCTCCTGTAGGCCGAACTACCTCTCGGGCGGGAGTATGATGAATTCCCTGCCTAGCCGTCAAACTGACGGCGGCATGCGGTTTGTTTTGCATGATTTGCTCCGCTTGCAAATAAAAAGGGCGCATTAAACCCTCTCAACTTGCGAGATCAGAAAAAATTGGGCGCAAAAACTTGACCGCGGGCGGGGGATTGACGATACTTTGATTGACTAGATCGGGTAGCGTCAGCGCCCACCAGCGGGGCAAGCTTCCAATAGGGGGCTTTGCTCCGTTTTTACATCATCTCTCCTTTTTTCATTGCCCCTCAAAATCGACGGGCATGCTTGACCCTGCTTAAAATTAGCATCTTTTTTCAATGAAGACGTTATTTTATTGATTACCGGCGCACGGTCAATAACTATTGGAGTATTTTTTCATCACAGATCGACCGGCGCCAATTGAATCTCTAACCGCTTGAAATGATGGGAAAATTGACTCTTCGGGGCACAATTCGTTTTCACTAGTGCAATGTGCAATATTTATTGTATTTAATGTTTCCTGTTATTTAGTCGCGTGGATTTCGGTGTCGAAAAATAAAATAGCCCGGCTGACGCAGGACGTCGACCGGGCTATAACACTGGCCTAAATTTTCATAAACACTGAGAAATAATTTTCATCTCAGTGAGAATGTTTTCACGAACTCTGACAACCTACACTTTCAAACATCAATATTCCCCGCCCGCAACGCATTCGACTCAATGAAAGCCCGACGCGGCTCCACATCATCCCCCATGAGCGTAGTAAAGATCCCATCAGCCGCAATAGCATCCTCAATCTGCACACGAAGAAGACGACGCACAGTCGGATCCATCGTAGTCTCCCAAAGCTGCCCAGGATTCATCTCACCGAGGCCCTTATAGCGCTGCTTCGAGATATTGCGTTCAGCATCAGCCAACAACCACTTCATAGCGGACTTAAAGTCAGTAACAGCCATACTCCGCTCGCCACGTTTAATGACAGCGCCAGTCCCAATCAACCCCTTAAACGTATTAGCGGTATTGATCAGCTGTTGATAGTCAGCCGTGAGTTGAAAATCCTGATCCAACACAGAAATCTTCTGATTCCCGTGATGCGTCCTCGCCACCCGCAGCGAGCGCAACTCCCTCACCGGGTCATACATCGTCGTGACCTTAACCTCAGGCTTCAACGGATCATCCCTTAGCTTCGCCTCAAGAGCCTTAGCCGACGCATCAGCCGCTTCCTCGCTGGACAGATCGATCGCAATTCCATCCATCACAGCCTCGAGCGCCCCAGCGTCATACAACCGGCTCAACCGATTAACCACAGCCTGCGCCAGCAAATAAGCCCGAGCCAACTCCCCCAACGCATCGCCAGTAATCGGCGTAGCCCCTTCAGAAGCCAACAACTCCGACCCCTGCAACGCCAGCTTCAGAATGTGAGCATTAACCTCAGCCTCATCCTTCAAATACCGCTCATCCTTCCCGGCCTTGATCTTGAACAACGGCGGCTGCGCAATATAGATATACCCACGCTCGATCATCTCCGGCATTTGCCGATAGAAGAACGTCAACAACAGCGTCCGAATGTGCGCACCGTCCACGTCAGCATCGGTCATGATGATGATGCGGTGATAACGCAGCTTATCGAGGTTGTAGTCTTCCTTACCAATCCCGCAGCCAAGCGCAGTAATCAAAGTAACAATCTGCTCCGAAGAAAGCAGCTTGTCATACCTTGCCTTCTCCACATTCAGCACCTTGCCGCGCAGCGGCAAAATCGCCTGAAACTTCCGATCCCGACCCTGCTTCGCCGACCCGCCTGCCGAGTCACCCTCGACGATATAAATCTCGGACTTCGCCGGATCCTTCTCCTGGCAATCCGCCAGCTTCCCAGGCAAACCAACACCATCGAGCACACCCTTGCGACGCGTCATCTCACGCGCCTTCCGAGCCGCATCGCGCGCCCGCGCCGCATCGACAATCTTGCTGCAAATAATCTTCGCGTCATTCGGCGTCTCGAGCAGAAACTCTTCGAGCGCCTTCGCGACCACATCCTCCACCGGCGCGCGCACTTCCGACGACACCAGCTTGTCCTTCGTCTGCGCGCTGAACTTCGGCTCCGGCACCTTCACCGACAACACGCACGACAACCCTTCACGCATATCGTCGCCCGAAGTCTCGACCTTCGCCTTCTTCGCGACTTCGTGATCGTTGATGTACTTGTTCAACACGCGCGTCATCGCCGCACGCAACCCGGTCAAGTGCGTCCCGCCATCACGCTGCGGAATGTTGTTCGTGAAGCACAGCACGTTTTCGTTGTAGCTGTCGTTCCACTGCATCGCCACTTCCACGCCCACGCCGTCTTTCTCGCCGCTGATGTGGAAAATGTTCGGGTGCAGCACGGACTTGTTCTTGTTGATGTACTCGACAAAGCCCTTCACGCCGCCCACGAACGCGAAATCTTCTTCCTTGCCGGTGCGCTGGTCGGTCAGCTTGATTCGCACGCCGTTATTCAGGAACGACAGTTCGCGAATCCGCTTGGCCAGAATGTCGTAGTGATATTCGATGTTGCCGAAAATCGTTTCGTCGGCGAGGAAGTGCACTTCGGTGCCGCGGTTCTCGGTCTCGCCGGTAACCTGAATCGGCGAAACAGCCACGCCGTCGATCTCTTCGATAATGCGGTTCTGCGGCACGCCACGATGGAATTCCATGAAGTGCTTCTTGCCGTCGCGGCGAATGGTCAAACGCAGCCACGCGGACAATGCGTTCACGCACGACACGCCCACGCCGTGCAGGCCGCCGGACACCTTGTAGCTGTTCTGGTCGAACTTGCCGCCGGCGTGCAACTCGGTCATCACGATTTCAGCGGCGCTGCGCTTCGGATCGTGCTTGTCGTCCATCTTCAGACCGGTCGGCACGCCGCGGCCGTTGTCAGTGATGGAAATGGAGTTATCCGCGTGAATGATCACCTGGATGTCGTTGCAATGCCCCGCCAACGCTTCGTCGATGGAGTTGTCCAGCACTTCGAATACGAGGTGATGCAGACCGGTCCCGTCCGATGTATCCCCGATGTACATCCCGGGCCGCTTGCGCACCGCCTCCAGACCTTCGAGGATCTGAATCGAGGATGCGCCGTAGCTGTTGTCGGGTTGCGAATTGTTCGTTTCAGTCATGGATTTTTTCCGGTTCTGCGTTGCTGCAAGGTTGCTGCTCGGGACTTTTCAAATCACCATAAAAACGCCAAAGGGGCGCTGCGCCCCTTGGTGTGTTCTTTGGTGTTGGACGCGTTAGATGCGCATCGGCATGACGACGTATTTGAATTCGTCGTTCTCGGGAATCGTGATCAACGCGCTGGAGCTGGCGTCGCCCAAGCTCACTTGCAACGTGTCGACCTTCAGGTTCGCGAGCACGTCGAGCAGATACGTGACGTTGAACCCGATATCGACGCTGTCGCCGTCGTATGCGATTTCCAGTTCTTCCTGCGCCTCTTCCTGATCGGCGTTGGTCGACATGATCTTCAACTGGCCCGGCTCGATGATGCAGCGCACGCCCTTGAACTTGTCCGAGGTCAGAATCGCGGCGCGTTGCAGCGAGCGCTGCAGTTCTTCACGGCCGATCACGAACTGATTCTTGTGCGACTTCGGAATCACGCGCTGGAAGTCGGGGAATTTGCCTTCCACCAGCTTCGACACCAGTTCGACCTGGCCGAACGTGAACTTGACCTGCGTCTGCGCGATGTCGATCTTCAGCGTGTCGTCGATGTCTTCCAGCAGACGCTGGAGTTCCAGAATCGTCTTGCGCGGAATGATCACTTCCTGACGCTGGAACGAGCCTTCGATCTTCATGGACGAGAACGCCAGACGGTGACCGTCGGTTGCGACCGCCATCAGCTGGTCGCCGTCCACCACCAGCAGCATGCCGTTCAGGTAGTAGCGGATGTCCTGCTGGGCCATCGAAAAATGGACCATGCCGAGCAACTGGCGGAACGTCTTTTGCGGAACCACGAGGTTCGCGCCGTAGTCTTTAGCTTGCGCGACCGTCGGGAATTCGTCCGCGGCGAGCGTTTGCAGCGCAAAGCGGCTCTTGCCGGATTGCACGGTCAGACGCTTGTCGTTCAGCGTGAGCGTGACCTGCCCGTCGGGCATGGCGCGCAGAATGTCGAGGAGCTTTCGCGCTGCCACCGTGGTCGCCACCGAATCGCCGCCCACGCCGAAATCGGCACGCGTGGTGATCTGCAACTCGAGGTCGGTCGACAGGAACGACACGTCCGGGCCGTTCTTGGTAATCAGCAAATTGGCGAGGATCGGCAACGTATGGCGGCGTTCGACGATGCCGCTCACAGTTTGCAGCGGCCTGAGGAGGTTATCGCGTTCGGTCTTGACCAGTTGCATAGAGTTCCTTCGTTGATATAACGGCCTGCGCGCCTTGCCAGGACAGCGTTCCCGCGCGTAGCCGTGGCTCCCCGCCGGCGCCACGCAGCGCCTGTCACGGCGTGAAATCCGCCCGCGGCCGCCGGGCGGTTAAACCTGTATTGTGCCTGAAAACGGAACCGCCTCACTAAAATGGGGGCGACTTCAGAAATAAACAGGTCGTTTTTTCCAGACAGCCCGCTCAGCCCTTCAGCGTCTGCTCCAGCACGTGCAGTTCGTGGTTCAGTTGCGCGTCCTTGCTGCGCTCATCGGCAATTTTGCGCACCGCATGCAGCACCGTGGTGTGGTCGCGTCCGCCGAATAGTTCGCCGATTTCGGGCAAGCTCTTCTGGGTCAGCTCTTTCGCCAGATACATGGCGATCTGCCGCGGCCGCGCGATGTTCGCGGGACGCTTCTTCGAATACATGTCCGCGACCTTGATGCTGTAGAAGTCAGCCGTGGTCTTCTGGATGTTTTCCACCGAAATCTGCCGGTTCTGCACCGTCAGCAGGTCTTTTAGCGCTTCTTTCGTTACTTCGATCGTGATTTCGCGGCCGTGGAACTTCGAGTACGCGAGGATCTTGCGCAACGCGCCTTCCAGCTCACGCACGTTCGAGCGCAAGTGTTTCGCGACGAAGAACGCGACGTCCTCATTCAGGCTCACGAACTCGGATTGCGCCTTGCGCATCAGAATCGCGACGCGCATTTCCAGCTCGGGCGGCTCGATCGCCACGGTCAGGCCGGAGTCGAAGCGCGAGATCAGGCGGTCGTCGATACCCGAAATTTCCTTCGGATACGTGTCGCTGGTGATGATCACCTGCGCCTTGTTCGCGACCAGCGCCTCGAACGCGTAGAAGAATTCCTCTTGCGTACGCGATTTCCCGGAGAAGAATTGAATATCGTCGATCAGCAGCAGGTCGAGCGAGTGGTAGTAGCGCTTGAAATCGTCGAACGCCTTGCGCTGGTAGGCCTTCACCACGTCGGACACATACTGTTCCGCGTGGATGTAGCGGATCCGCGCGCCGGCTTTGTCCATTAGAAGCTGGTTGCCGATTGCGTGGATCAAGTGAGTCTTGCCCAGACCCACGCCGCCATACAGGAACAGCGGGTTGTAGGAGATGCCGGGATTGTCTGCGACCTGAATCGCCGCGGCGCGCGCCAGCTGGTTGGCCTTACCGGTCACGAAGTTGTCGAAGGTCAGCACCGGATTCAGCTTGGAGCGCTCGTACATCGAGTCGGTCTCGCCGTTGCCGTTCGAGCCGGCGCTTTGACCCGGACGCCACGTGCGACGGGCGGCCGCGGCTTCGTTCGCGTCGAGGCTGGGCAGATCGAGGTCGGCGGAGTCTTCTGCCGCTGCGGCGCGCGCGTTCGCGTTTTGTTCAGCTGCCGCGCGGGCGTTCGCGTTGAGATTGGCCATCGCGTTGTTCGCGCCGTTCGCCCCACCGGTGCGCGCGGCCTGCGCCGCTTGCACGGCGCCGACGGCTGCGTCCACCGCAGCGCCGTTGCCGGCGCTACCGCCCATCGAACTAGGCGCGGAAGCCGGACGCACCGGCGCCGTTGCCGGCGCGGCTGCCACAGGGGCGCGCATGCCGGCTTTCGGGTCGAGCACGAATTGGACGTCGACGGGAGCCTGCCAGAAATCGCGGGCCATATCGGCGATGCGGCCGGAGAACTGGCTCTTGACCCAGTCGAGCTTGAAACGGTTCGGCGCGGCGATGCTAAGCGTGTTCGCAGCGGCGTCGAAGGCGACCGGGGCCAACGGTTTGATCCACGTCACGTACTGCTGGGGCGTAAGCTCACGCTCCAGCAATGCGGAACAGTGTTGCCAGAAATCGTTCATCGAGTTGCTGTCGTTATGGTGTGCACGGCGGTTGCCGCTGCCCCCGTCGCGCGCACGCAACAAGGCCCTGAGCAGCCAGACTAACCAGGCGCAATGGCTCCAGGCGCTTGTGCCACAAGGGTTTGCGGGGCAAGCGAGCCGGAGCGGCGTGCAGGATTTTTGGGAAGTAAGGCGAGATTCTAACGCCAAATCGGACCCACAAGGGAGTTATCCACAGGGACGGATCACCTGGCGAACTGCTCGCGGGGAACGGCCGAACCAGGCTAAACTATTGACGGTCAACGAAAAACCGGTTTAAATAGCGGGTTCCGCGAAAACCAATTCAGTAAACCTCCGGCCATTGCGCTTTCAGCGATGATCGCGCGGTTATTTTTCGATCAAGTGAGAGCAACATGAAACGTACTTACCAACCTTCCGTTACCCGTCGCAAGCGCACCCACGGCTTCCGCGTTCGCATGAAGACCGCAGGTGGCCGCAAGGTCATCAACGCACGTCGCGCGAAGGGCCGCAAGCGCCTCGCCATCTAAGGCAGGCGTTGCACGCGACGCTTATGCCGGGTAGTGAAGCCCGCGGTGACGCGGGAACGGCTGAAGCGCAGCAACTGGGCTCGGTTCCGTTGCGAGCGCAAGCCGCCTTCCCCAAAGCCGCAAGGCTGCTGAAAACGGATGAATTTTCATCCGTTTTTCGTTTGCGCCCGTGGCGCCGCACTGCGCACTTCGTGGTGTACGGCCGGCCCACCGGCAACGAAGCTCGCTTAGGCCTCGTGATCGGCAAGAAGTATGCGCCGCGCGCGGCCACGCGTAATCTGGTACGTCGAATCGCGCGTGAAGCCTTCCGGCTGCGTCGCGCGGAATTCGGCGGTTGGGATGTGCTGCTGCGTTTGCACACGCGCTTCGACAAGAAGGCTTTGCCGAGCGCTTCGTCGCCGCCGTTGAGGGCGCTGTGCCGCAGCGAAATCGAGGCGTTGCTCGACAAGGCAGCGCGCGAAGTGACCCGTCGCGAGGCGCCGCCCGCGGAAGCGCCCAAGACGGAATGACGCTCAAGTGACCGCCCGCTTTGCAGTTCAGGCCGCTCCGGCGGCCGTGCTGCGCGGGCGTCGCCCGGTACTCCACGTTGCGCGGCGCCGTCCGGCCGCACCAGCCATGCAAACGGTACTTTTCGCTTTACTGCGTTTCTACAAGGTTGCCGTGAGCCCAATGCTCGGCAACCGGTGCCGTTTTTACCCTTCCTGCTCTGATTACGCGCGCGAAGCAATCCAGTATCATGGCGCCGCGCGCGGGACTTATCTCGCCGCCAGGCGTATTTGCCGCTGCCACCCGTTTTCCGCGGGCGGCATCGATCTCGTCCCGCCTCCCACTTCTGAAAAGCGCTGACGCGCCGTTCCATCGACACTGAGACAACGCATGGATATCAAACGCACCGTCCTATGGGTCATCTTTTTCATGTCAGCGGTCATGCTGTTCGACAACTGGCAACGCGACCACGGACGCCCGTCGATGTTCTTCCCGAGCGCCACGCCGACCAAGACCGTCGGTAGCGCCGCACCGGGAACCACGACGCCGGGAACCCAGCCCGCCGATCTGCCGGCCACGAACGCAGCCGCTCCGGGCAACGCGCCGGCGGCCACGCAATCGCAACTGATCAAGTTCAACACCGACGTCTATAGCGGCGAAATCGACACTCGCGGCGGCACGCTGTCGAAGCTGTCGCTGGTCAAGCAAGGCGACGGCAAGCAGCCGGATCTCGTCATCACGCTGTTCGACCGCACCGCGAACCATACGTATCTGGCGCGCACGGGCCTGCTCGGCGGCGATTTCCCGAATCACAACGACATCTACACGCCGTTGCCGAACCAGCCGCACGACCTGACGGGCGACGCCAAGTCGTTCCAGCTCAGCTTCGAGTCGCCGGTGAAGGGCGGCGTGAAGGTCATCAAGACCTACACGTTCACGCGTGGCAGCTATGTGATCGGCGTCGACACGAAGATCCAGAACGTCGGCACCACGCCGGTGAGCCCGTCGGTCTATATGGAACTGGTGCGTGACGACCAGCCGGTGGAAACGCCGCGCTTCTCGCACACGTTCATCGGGCCGGCTGTCTACACCGACCAGCATCACTTCCAGAAGATGACGTTCGGCGACATCGACAAGAACAAGCAGGATTACGCGACTTCGGCCGACAACGGCTGGATCGCGATGGTTCAGCATTACTTCGCGTCTGCCTGGATTCCGCAGCAAGGTGCGAAACGCGACATCTACGTCGAGAAGATCGATCCGGCGCTGTACCGCGTCGGCGTTAAGGAACCGGTCGCGACGATTGCCCCGGGCCAAACGGTCGACGTGTCGGCCAAGCTGTTCGCCGGTCCGGAAGAAGAGCGCATGCTCGAGGGCATCGCGCCGGGTCTGGAACTGGTGAAGGATTACGGCTGGGTGACGATCATCGCGAAGCCGCTGTTCTGGCTGCTCGAGAAGATCCACAGCTATGTCGGCAACTGGGGCTGGTCGATCGTGCTGCTCACGCTGCTGATCAAGGCTGTGTTCTTCCCGCTGTCGGCCGCGAGCTACAAGTCGATGGCGCGCATGAAGGCGATCACGCCGCGCATGCAAGCACTGCGTGAACGCTTCAAGGGCGATCCGCAGAAGATGAACGCCGCGCTGATGGAGCTGTACAAGACCGAGAAGGTCAATCCGTTCGGCGGCTGTCTGCCGGTCGTGATTCAGATTCCGGTGTTCATCTCGCTGTACTGGGTTCTGCTATCGTCGGTGGAAATGCGCGGCGCGCCGTGGATTCTCTGGATTCACGATCTGTCGCAACAGGATCCGTTCTTCATTCTGCCGGTGCTGATGGCCGTCTCGATGTTCCTGCAAACCAAGCTGAACCCGACGCCGCCGGACCCGGTTCAAGCCAAGATGATGATGTTCATGCCCATCGCGTTCTCGGTCATGTTCTTCTTCTTCCCGGCCGGTCTGGTGCTGTACTACGTCGTGAACAACGTGCTGTCGATCGCGCAGCAGTACTACATCACGCGAATGATGGGTCAGGCGAAAACCAAAGCCGCCTGATTTCGCGGCTGAGGCGGGCGGCAACGCCCGCTAGCGCAGGCTGATGCAAGCCGCGTCTGGCCGGCAACGAAGCAGCGAAAGAAAATGCCGCCCGGTGCAAACCGGGCGGCATTTTTTATGGTCAGGTTAAACGCGCTCAAACGACGATGCGGTCGTTACTCTCCTTCCGCATCCTCGCCGTAAAAGCGCACGATCATCTCTTCGACCAGAAAGCGGTCTTTCGGCGTCAGCGACTGAATCTTCGAAGCAAGTTCGATCGTCTCCGGCGTCGGCGGATATTTTTCACCGCGCGCCAACGGCCTCGCATTCGTGCCCGGTGGCGGTCCGTAGTGAAGCCAATGCTCCTTGACGTTCAGCCATTCGGCCAACGTGCGCAACTTGTCCGGCTTCGGGATCGTCGTACCGGATAACCACTTGTGAGCGGTTTGCGGCGTAACCTCACGTTCACCCCGGTAGCGGAGATTGAATTGCTCGGCGAGTTTGGTCCCGCCGCGAATTTTCAGCGGCTCTAGCAGGTCCTTCAACCGTTTGGCGAAGGCGGCTTTTTCTTTGTTGGTCGGCATGGGCCGGATTGTGCAATTCAACGTTCAACCAGTTGACAACCAGCCAGGCTTCGTTATAGCTTATTTGAGATACATTTAGCTTGCAGGCGCCGCCGAACAACGCGTCTGCCGAAGTTGTCATTTTTTGTTGTTTTTCGTTGTGCGGTGGGCCGCTCGTGGCCTTAAGGTTCGGCGGCGTCCTATTTTTCCGCAAGAAACGCGGTAGCAATCCTAGCCTAATTGAGATAAATCCGACTTGCTTGTGGCGTTAACCGACAGGCAGTCCGGCAGGCGGCGCAGTCGTCCGGATCGTCCGGATGTTAGGTCGACACGATCTGGTACTACCGAGGCCGGTGGGTACGAAGCCGTTGAGCGCCGAATGCATCAGCAATCAAAGGAAAGGCCTGCAGGCCCCACCCTCACTAACTTTCCTCGCCATTCTGGCTAGTAAGGCGGACAGTCACCTCCTGGAATCCGGCACGGTCTTCGAGGTTTATCGTCAAAACCAGCGCACCCTTTTGCGGCTCCCATTTGATCGTCTCGGCCGAAAGCGGATAGTTCTCGCCGGGCGCGAGCGGCTTGGCCTTCGTACCCTTCGACAGTCCGTAGGCCAGCCAATGCTTATCCACGTCTAGCAATTTAGCTAACGTGCGCAGGTTGGCCGCGCGTGGCATCGTCGTTCCATTGAGCCATTTGTAGATGGCCTGATCCGTCACATCTGCGCCAGTGTGGAGGAGATTGAATTTTGTGCAGAGCTCGGCCACGTTGGAAATATTGCGCCGCTTCATCGAGCGGCTGAGTCGTTCGGCAAATGCGGCTTTCAATGGGTTGGTCGTCACGCATCGGATTGTGCAAGCGGCCGAGCCATTGGCTCTCAACCAACCAGGCTAGCAATTATCGAAAATCTCTCATTTTTTTAGCTTTGGCCAGCGCCAGCCGTGATGTGCCGCGATTTTAAAAAATTGTGCGTTTTTGCTCTTTTCTACAGTCTGATGGGCACAGGGTCATCTCGTGAAGTTACAGGTATTCTCAAAAAATCGAGGCACAATTTAGCTTTTGTGAGATAAATCCGAAATCAGCTCCGAGTCGTCAAAACGACGGCTCCGCCGCGCCGTCGGTCAGCCTTCACACACCGCCGCGTTACAATGCCTCGCGCCGCGTTGACCGCCGGCACCCCGCCCTCCTCTCTGTTTTTCTGCCACGCTTCTATGCTCGCCACCGATTCCGATCCGATCGTCGCCATTGCCACCGCGCCCGGCCGGGGAGGGATCGGCGTGGTGCGGATCTCGTTCGGACGAGCGGGCGAGGCGGCGGCCCAGCCGCTCATGCAGGCGCTCACCGGTCAGACGCTCGCGGCCCGCCACGCCAGCTACGTCCCGTTCCTCGACGCGAGCGGCAACGCGCTCGACCGTGGTATCGCGCTGTACTTCCCGGCGCCGCATTCCTACACCGGCGAGCATGTGCTCGAACTGCAGGGACACGGCGGTCCGGTGGTATTGCAACTCGTGCTGCAACGTTGCATCGATGCCGGCCGCGCGTTCGGTCTGCGTCTCGCCGAACCGGGCGAATTCACGCGCCGCGCGTTCCTCAATGACAAACTGGATCTGGCGCAAGCCGAAGCGGTCGCCGACCTGATCGAGGCCAGCACCGAGGCCGCCGCGCGCTCAGCGGGCCGCTCGCTCGACGGCGCGTTTTCGCGCGACATTCACGCGCTGGTGGAAGACGTGATCACGCTGCGCATGCTCGTCGAAGCGACGCTCGACTTCCCCGAGGAAGAGATCGACTTCCTCGAAGCCGCCGACGCCCGCGGCAAGCTCGCGCGGATTCGCGAGCGGCTCGCCCACGTGCTGAGCGAAGCGCGGCAAGGCGCGTTGTTGCGCGAAGGCCTCTCAGTGGTGCTGGCCGGGCAGCCGAACGTCGGCAAATCGTCGCTGCTGAATGCGCTGGCGGGCGCGGAGCTGGCCATCGTCACGCCGATCGCCGGCACGACGCGGGACAAGGTCGCGCAGACCATTCAGATCGAAGGTATTCCGCTGCACGTGATCGATACGGCCGGCCTGCGCGATACCGAGGACGAAGTCGAAAAAATCGGCATTGCGCGTACCTGGAATGAGATCGAGCGTGCGGATGTCGTGCTGCATCTGCTCGATGCACGCACCGGCATGACAGCCGAAGACGAGGTGATCGCCGGACGCTTTCCGGTCGGGGTGCCAGTGGTACGCGTATTGAACAAAACTGACCTGACGGGCCTCGCGCCAGCAGCGCAAACGCTCGACGCCGAACTCGAACTGAGCGAAGTGCGGCTCTCGGCCAAACAAGGCGACGGCGTGGCGCTGTTGCGCGACGAGTTACTGCGAATCGCCGGCTGGCAAGCGGGCGCGGAAAGCGTGTACCTGGCGCGCGAGCGTCATCTGATTGCACTGCGCGCCGCCGAAGAGCATCTCGCGACCGCCGCCGCGCATGCGGATCAAAACTCGCAGGCGCTTGATCTGTTCGCTGAAGAACTACGCCTCGCCCAAGACCAGTTGAATTCGATCACCGGTGAATTCAGTTCGGATGATCTTCTCGGAGTGATTTTTAGCAGATTCTGTATCGGCAAGTGAACGCGGATTGCCTCTTTGCCAAGAAAGCCGACCTGAAAGACTTCCCGCAGCACCGAGAGCGTGCCATCGCGGATGCAAAAACTCCCTTCGTTGACCCAAAAACAGCAAATTCTTTGGTACACAGCCGGCATAGGTTTAAAATCGCCGCTGTCCGTGTTTGAACGATCCGAGCATGCCCCGTCTAGCCGTTCCCCTCACCGAAGCCCAGATCCGCGCGCTCGAACCGCGCGCCACCCGTTATTGCGTCGCGGACGGCAACGGTCTCGTCATCGAAGTCATGACGACCGGCACCAAGGTCTGGCGCTTCCGCTATTCGCTAAACGGCAAGCGCCAGCCGCTCGCCACGATCGGCGATTACCGGATGATCTCCCTGCGCGTCGCGCGAGCGAAAGCTCAAAAGTATGCGGAGATGGTTGCTCAAGGCATTTCGCCGGTCGCCACGGCGCGGCGCGACCGCGGCGCCGAAAGCAAGGCGGACGTCCTGCGCGAGGCCGCCGAGCTTTATCTGGCGACGGAAATGGCGGGCAAGTCGGAGGAGTATCGCCGCACCACGCGGCGCGCGCTCGACAAGGACGTCCTGCCCGCCATCGGCCACATGCCGATCAAAGCCGTCACTGCCACCGATATCGTCGCGATATGCGACAGAATCAAAAGCCGCGGTTCGCCGAAAATGGCGCTGCATACGCGTAATGTGATCAAACGTCTCTATGAGTATCTGATTGCGCGGCAACTCGCGGTCAGCAACCCGGCCGAGGTCGTTCCGGCGCGCTCCATCGCCACCTTCGACACTCGCAACCGCGTGCTCTCGGGCGACGAAATCGGCGCCATGTTTCGCTCGATCGACGCGTCGAGCATCCGCCGGCCCCTGAAGCTGGCGCTGCATCTGCTGGTGCTGACCATGGCGCGCAAATCGGACCTGGTGGAATCGACGTGGCCCGAATTCAATCTGGACAAAGCGTTATGGACGATCCCCGCCGCGCGCCTGAAAAAAGACCGCGATCAGCGTGTGCCTCTTTCGCATCAGGCGGTTTCCATGCTGCGCGAGCTGCAGCACGCCAAAGCCAGCCGAAACTTCGTATTCCCGAGCGTCAGGGGCGACGACCGGCCCATCGCCAAAAGTACGTTGAACCAGGCCGTTAAGGCACTGGGTCTCGACGTGGAGCATTTCGTCCTGCATGACTTCCGGCGCACTGCGGCGGCACACCTGCGCGAGATGACGGAGCACGCGGACGCGCTCGACCAGAATGCGGGCGAAGTGCCCGAGCGCATGAAGCCAGGCGCGAATGCGGAAAACGCAGCGGATCAGCGCCGAATCATGCAGCGTTGGGCAGACTTCGTCGACGAGCAGATCAAGGGCGTCCGCGACGCCATGACCGCCTCGTCCTGAAAGGCCCTGCAACAATCCTGGTGCCGTTCCGCCGGCTGTCACAACAAGCCGTCATTTGGTACACAGCACCACTCACGTCAGCCGTAACTCATTGCCGTAATTGAGAAATTGAAGTTCACGCTAGGTTTTGAAAGGGAGAAATCCCACACCATCAAGCATGCGCCACGATTGAATCACGCGGTCCTTTTTTCCCGCGTTTGATCGCCTACACTGAAGGTTGCACGCAACCCGATACGGAGGCTCCCATGTCTGAATCACTGATAGCTTATTTACTGGGGCCTACCGTGATGCTGCTGGTCGGCGTGGCAATCTGGGCCGCGTCGCGCTACCACCAGAAGACAAAGCCGCAAAAACTCGAGCGTTGGCTCGACACGCACTACGCGGAGTGGCTGCATCACAAGCACTAAACAGCGCAATGAAATGAAAGGCCGTCGCATAGAGCGACGGCCTTTTTTACTGTGACGCGCACAGCATGCGCGCGCTGCGCAATCACCAACCCGGTTGCGGTTGCGGATATCCATACTGCGCGGGCGGCGGCGGCGCACCGCACGCCACATAGGCGCGCTGGTACTGGTCATAGCAGTATCCCGGCGGCGCCTGGGCGTACACGGGCGCGGGCTGATACGCCGGCTGCGCGTACACCGGCTGCTGGTAAGCCACCACGGGCGCCGGATTCAGCGCGGAGGTCACTACGGCCCCCAGCACGGCGCCACCAATCAACGCACCCACCACGTCGCCACCATTGCCGTGCGCCGATGCTTGCCCGGCTACGCTCAGACTTCCCACCATCAACAACGCCACTGCGATCTTTTTCATGTTTGACTCCTCGCCGTTCAGGCATGGAACCGATTGTGGCTGGCGCACGCGGAAATAGATGCTGCAAGTGGTAACGGCACATTACTCATGTAACGCACTAACCGGCGCTCGTCGCGAACCTGCCTCCAGTTCCTTTGTTCGCCTGGCATTCGCCCGATCAATGTAAAATTCGCCACATAAGCCGTCGGGTAAATCTGACGACCTGTAAAGCTTTCCGACCCGTCGATTCAGGACAGACCACGTCGACAACACCGGTCGAGACAAAGCCAAAAGTAAGGGGCGTTCGCGTGAAACAATGGACCATCCGGCAACGGATTCTGTGCAGCTTCGGGATCGTGCTGATCGTGATGCTGGCAATGGCAATCGTCACCTTCCAGCAGCTCGGCGGCATCGACCGCGATGCGAAGAGCCAGCAGCAGGACTCGATGCCCGGCCTTTACTACGCGACTGCAATGCGCGCGGCGTGGTTCGAGAACTACAGCGTCACGCAGCGCCTCATCTATGTCGACGCGGACCCGGACACCGTGAAGCGCGACACAGCCCGTTTGCAGGAGACCCAGCAAACGCTCCAGAAGCTCATCAGCGATTACGGCGCGACGATCTTCCGCGACGTCGATCGCGACCTCTTCAACGACTTCCGTCAGCAACAGGCGCAGTACCTGCCGATCCAGGCGTCGGTGCTGGACGCGTTGCCATCTTCGAAAGACAACGCCGCACGCATTTTTAATACGCAACTCACACCGCTCTGGGAAACCGGCCGGCTCTCCGTGCGCAAGCTCGTCGAGAACAACAAAGGCTACGCGGACCAGGCCGCAGACAGCATCCGCAGTTCGGTCGAGACGACGCGCATCGTGCTGCTCGTCATGCTGCTCACCGCCGCCGTCGTCGCCGCGCTGGCGGGCTACTGGCTGCTGCGCGCCGTCACCATGCCGATGGCCAAGGTGCTGCAAGTCGTCGACGTCATGCGCACGGGCGACCTGACCCAACGCCTGCAACTGAATCGCGCGGACGAAATCGGCGCGCTCGAAGCCGGCTTTAACCGCATGACCGACGAACTCACCGCGCTGGTCGGCCAGGCGCAGAAGTCGGCGGTGCAGGTCACCACGTCGGTCACTGAAATCGCCGCGACCTCGCGCGAACAACAAGCCACCGCGAACGAAACCGCCGCCACCACGACCGAAATCGGCGCCACGTCGCGTGAAATCTTCGCGACCTCGCGCGATCTGCTGCGCACCATGAACGAGGTGTCGGAAGTGGCCGGCCAGTCGGCGGTGCTCGCGGGCACCGGCCATGCCGGCCTCGCGCGCATGGAAGAAACCATGCGCCTAGTGATGGAAGCGGCCGGCTCCGTCAACGCGAAGCTCGCCATCCTCAACGAGAAAGCCAGCAACATCAACCAGGTCGTCGCCACCATCACCAAGGTCGCGGACCAGACCAACCTGCTCTCGCTGAACGCCGCGATCGAAGCGGAAAAGGCCGGCGAATACGGTCGCGGTTTCGCGGTCGTCGCCACGGAAATCCGCCGCCTCGCCGACCAGACCGCCGTGGCGACCTACGACATCGAACAGATGGTCAAGGAGATCCAGTCGGCGGTCGCCGCGGGCGTAATGGGCATGGACAAGTTCTCCGAAGAAGTGCGCCGCGGCATGCTCGACGTGCAGAACGTCGGCGGCCATCTCACGGAGATCATCCAGCAGGTGCAACAACTCGCGCCGCGCTTCTCGATGGTCAACGAAGGCATGCAAACGCAGGCCACCGGCGCCGAGCAGATCACCCAGGCACTGACGCAACTCTCGGAGGCCGCGCAACAGACCGCGGAATCGCTGCGCCAGTCGACCCAGGCGATCGACGATCTGACGCACGTCGCCAATAGTCTGCGCACGGGTGTGTCGCGCTTCAAGGTGACGGCCTGACGCGCCACGGCGCGCAGCTCGAAACCGGCCCCGCACGCCTATCCATCGCCCACGCACATGCCGATGCTCTTCGTCCTCTTCACGCTCGATAGCGAACGGTACGTGATCGACGCAACGCAGGTGGAGCGTCTCATGCCGCTCACGCCGCAGTCGCCGCCTAAGACGATACCCGGCGCGCCCTCATGGGTGGCAGGCGTACTCGATCACGAAGGCGCGCCGCTGCCGTTGATCGATCTGCCGGCGCTCGCGCTCGGCCGCCCCGCAGCACAACTCATGTCCACGCGCGTGGTGCTGGTGCGCTATCCGCATGCGGGCACGACGCGTCTGCTCGCGCTGCTGCTGGAAGGCGCGACGCGCACCATTCGCCTCGACGTGGCGGCATTTCAGCATGCCGGCCTCGACATGCCGCACGCGCGCTATCTCGGCCCGGTCGCGAGCGATGCGGGCGGCCTCGTGCAGTGGATTCGCGTCGAGCATCTGCTGCCCGACCACGTCAAGGCGCTCCTGTTTCCCGAGGCGCACGCATGAACGCGCATCACGACAACGCGCCGCTTTATCGACGCTTCGCCGAACTGCTGCATCGGACCATGGGGCTCGACGCGGCGTCGCTCGGTCATAGCGCGATCGAACGTGCCGTCGATCAGCGCGCCGCCGCCTGGTACGCGGAGGGTCACGCCGAAGCCACGCTGACCGACTATTGGGAAGCCGCGCAAACTTCGCCGGCCATGCTGCAATCGCTGATCGAAACGGTCGTCGTGCCGGAGACCTGGTTCTACCGCGACGCCGACGCGTTCAAGGCGCTTGCGCGGCTCGCGCATGAGCGCCTTGCCGAACGCGGCGGCGCACTGCCGCTGCGTATCCTGAGCTTGCCTTGCTCGACCGGCGAGGAGCCGTACACGATCGCGATGACGCTGCTCGATGCGGGCATCGACGCCACACAGTTGCGTATCGACGCGATGGATATCAGCGACCGTTCGCTCGCCGTCGCGCAGCGCGCCGTATATGGGCGCAATTCGTTTCGCGGCAATGCGTTTGCGTTTCGCGACGCGCACTTCACGCGTACCGAGGACGGCTGGCGTCTTGCGCCGCGCATCGTGGAAGCGGTGCGCTTCTCGCGCGCCAATCTGATGCAGTTCGACGCGTCGGCGCTTGGCGTCTACGACTTCGTGTTCTGCCGCAATGTCCTGATTTACTTCGACCGCGACGCGCAGCAGAAAGCGTTGCAGGCGCTCAATAGCGTGCTGGCCGAAAACGGCACGCTGTTCGTAGGCCCTGCGGAAACCGGGCTGCTGATGCGCTACGGTATGCAGTCCGCCAGGATCCCGTTGGCCTTCGCATTTCATCGCGGCGCGCCCGACGAAGCGCAGTCGAACGGCTGGCGCGCCGCGCCGCTCCCCACCGCCGCCGCGCTCGCGATGACGCCTTCACAAATGCCCGCTCTTGCGCGAGCGCAAGCGTTGTCCGCGCAGCCTTTCGCGTGGCCCGGTCAGGGCGCGCGCACGGCGTTCCACGGCGCCACGCAGTTCGCGCCACCCATGCGCAAGATGTCGATAGCCGCGTCGTCGGTACCCAACCCGCTGTCCGCGCCAAGCCCCGCAACGACCCACGCGGCAAGGGACACGTTGCAGGCTGCGCGTGCACTCGCCGACGCCGGCCGCCTCGCGCAAGCCGCTTCAGCAATCAACGCCTATCTGGAGCACCACGCTCCGCACGCCGACGCGTTTTATCTGCTCGGCGTTCTCGCCGATGCCAACGGCGACGCGAACCTCGCACGCGGACACTATCGCAAGGCGCTGTATCTCGATCCGCAGCACGCGGAAGCGCTCGCGCATCTCGCGACGTCGCTCGAACTCGAGGGCGACCGCGACGGCGCGCGCCTGTTGATGCAGCGCGCGGCGCGCGCACAGGGAGCGCAACGTGGCTGACGCGCAGACGGTGAGCTTCGACGACTGCTGGAATCGCATCGGCGTGCGCGGCGATTCGTCGTGCGAGCGTCTCGTCGAGCATGTGCGCTGCCTGAATTGCCCGGTGTTCGAAGCCGCTGCAGCCAAACTGCTGGAGCGGCCGATTCCCCAGGTGGATCTCTCGCTGCATGACGCTCGCGCGCCGGCGCAAGCGCAGCATGATGTGCAGGGCGCAAGCGAATCGTTCCTCGTGTTTCGCATCGGCGACGAATGGCTGGCGCTGCCCACGCCGACCTTCAAACGCATCGTGCAGACGCGGCCGATTCACACGTTGCCGCATCGGCAGCATCGCGCGGTGCTCGGCGTGGTGAATGTGCGAGGCGAGTTGCTGGTGTGCCTGTCGCTCGCGCACCTGCTCGGTTTCGAAACGGATACCGCCGCGCGCGACGACCGTGCTCGCCACGATCTGCCGCGTTTGCTGGTGGTTTCGCGCGCGGAAGAACACGCGGTGTTCCCCGTCGACCAGGTCGACGGCGTGCACCGCATCGCGGCGGCCAGTTTTTGCCCGCCGCCCGCCACGCTCTCGCAAGCGGCCGCCGCGCATACGCGCGCCGTCGCACCGTGGCGCGGCATGAGCGTTGGCCTGCTAGACGCCGACGCGCTCTTCGACACTTTGAACCGGAGTCTCGGATGACCGACGAGCCGCGCCGCCCGTCGCTAATCGATCTGTTCCGCGAAGAAGCGCGGACGCAGGCACGCGTACTGAACGACGGACTGCTCGCGCTCGATCGCGCGCCGCGCGATGCCGCCGCGCTCGAGGCCTGCATGCGCGCCGCGCATTCGTTGAAGGGTGCGGCGCGCATTGTCGGCGTGCAGGTCGGCGTCGAACTCGCGCACGCCATGGAGGATTGCTTCGTTGCCGCGCAGGAAGGGCGCGCGTTGCTCGACCCGGCCTGGATCGACGAGTTGTTGCGCGGCGTGGATATCGTCGCGCGTATCGGCAATGACGAGGACGAATCTGCGCGCGATGCGGTGGGTGCGTGCGTGGCCTCGTTGCAGGCGCGTATGGTTGACGTGTTGCCGCACGGGGCCGTAATACGGCGCGATGTGACTTCGCCAGCCGCAGTGGTATCCGAACCCGCGCCGAGCGCAGCCGCGGCATCGCCCACGCCTGCTGTCAGCTCAAGCGCGGACCCACGCCCGGACCCCGACGCCGCGTTCAACCTGATAGCCGACGCGTTGCGCGCCGAGGCCACGCAGCAGAATGCGCCAGACGCCGCATCCGCAAAACCGTCCGCATCGAACAGCGCGAACAGCGCCAGCAACATAACGGCCGAATCCGGCCGCATGCTGCGCGTGCGCGCCGACAACCTCGACCGCCTGCTGTCGTTGTCCGGCGAATCGCTAGTCGAATCGCGCTGGCTGAAACCCTTCGCGCAATCCATGCTGCGCGTCAAACGCGTCCAACGCGACAGCACCCGCGCGCTGGATCAACTGCACGAAACGCTTGCCGATCTGAAGCTCGATCCGCGCGCCCAGGCCGCGCTCGAAGAAGTGCGCCGCCTCACCGCCGAATCGCAGCATCTGCTGGCCGAGCGTCTCGCCGATCTGGAGAGCTTCGACCGTCGCTCGACGCATCTGTCGCAACAGCTCTACGACGCCGCATTGCAATGCCGCATGCGGCCATTCGGCGACGGCACGAGCGGCCTCGCGCGGATGGTGCGCGACGTCGCGCGTTCGCTCGGCAAGAAGGTGCGCTGGCAGTTGGTCGGCGAATCCACGCAGGTGGACCGCGACATTCTCGATCTGCTCGAAGCGCCGCTCGGCCATATGCTGCGCAACGCGCTCGACCACGGCATCGAAGCGCCCGCCGTGCGCCTCGCGCGCGGCAAGCCGGAGGAAGGCACGCTCACGCTCGACGCGCGTCACACGGCCGGCGCGCTGCTCATCACCGTTTCCGACGACGGCGCGGGCATCGATCTCGACGCGCTGCGTGCGTCGATCGTGCGCAAGAAGCTCGCGAGCGAGGAAACGGCCACGCGTCTGTCCGAAGCCGAGTTGCTCGAATTCCTGTTCCTGCCGGGGTTCTCGCTGCGCGATCAGGTGACCGACGTGTCGGGCCGCGGCGTCGGACTCGACGCGGTGCACGACGTTGTCAAACGCGTGCGCGGCACGGTGCGGATCACGCATGAGGCGGGTCTCGGCACGCGCGTGCAATTGCAGTTGCCGTTGACGCTTTCGGTGATCCGCAGTCTGCTGATCGAAGTCGCGGGCGAGCCGTACGCGGTGCCGCTCGCGCATGTGAACCGCACGCTGCACGTGAGCCGCGCCGAGATCGAATTGCTCGAAGGGCATCAGCACATCGCTTTTTCCGGCCGGCGTATCGGCGTCGTCACCGCGCATCAGATTCTCGACACCGCGCCGCCCGCGGATGAAAGCGACGCCGTCAGCATGATCGTGATCGGCGACGGCCCGCAAACCTACGGCGTGGTGGTCGACCGCTTTCTCGGCGAGCGGATGCTGGTGGTGCAGCCGCTCGATCCGCGCCTCGGCAAGATTCGAAACATCACCGCCGGCGCGTTGATGGAGAACGGCGATCCGGTCCTGATCGCCGATGTCGACGACTGGCTGCGCTCCGTCGAACGGCTCGTGGCGGGCGGCGATCTCCGGCATACGCAGCACGGCGTCGCGCACGCGGCTCAGCGTACCAGCCGTCGCGTGCTGGTGGTCGACGATTCGCTCACCGTGCGCGAGCTCGAACGCAAGCTGCTCGCCATGCGCGGTTACGACGTGACGATCGCCGTGGACGGCATGGACGGCTGGAACGCGGTACGCGGCGAGCGCTTCGACCTCGTGATCACGGACATCGACATGCCGCGTATGGACGGCATCGAACTGGTCACGCTGATCAAGCGCGATCCGCAGTTGCAGTCACTGCCGGTGATGATCGTCTCGTACAAGGATCGCGAAGAGGACCGCCGCGCCGGGCTGGATGCGGGCGCGGACTACTATCTGGCGAAAGGCAGTTTTCATGACGAAGCACTGCTCGATGCGGTGCGTGATCTGATCGGCGAAGCTTACGGTTAAACCTACGGGCAAAACGGATGAAAATCGGAATCGTCAACGACATGCCGCTCGCCGTCGAGGCGCTGCGTCGCGCACTCGCGGCACGCCACGACTACGAGGTGCTGTGGATCGCGCAGGACGGCCAGCAGGCGGTCGATTTCTGCACGGCGCAGCGGCCCGACATCGTGCTGATGGATCTGGTGATGCCGAACGTCGACGGCATCGAGGCCACGCGCCGCATCATGGCGCGCGCACCCTGCGCGATCCTGATCGTCACCGTCGACGTGGGCGCGAACGCGTGGCGCGTCTATGAAGCGATGGGCGCGGGCGCGCTCGACGCCGTCGATACGCCGTCGCTGAGCGGTCCCGATGCGCACAAGAGCATCGCCACGCTGATCGCGAAAATCGACCGTATCGCGGCGCTCGTCAAGGAACGCAACGCACCCGGCGCAGCCGCCGCGACAACGCCCGCCTGCGCGACGAACCGCGACACGCCGCTGGTGGCGATCGGCGCATCGGCGGGCGGACCCGCTGCGCTGGCCACGCTGCTCGCCGGCCTGCCCAAGGATTTTGCGGCGGCCGTCGTGATCGTGCAGCACGTCGACGCGGCCTTCGCCGCCGGCATGGCGGACTGGCTGAATCAGCAATCGGCGCTGCCGGTGCGAATCGCCAGTGAAGGCGACCGGCCGCAAGCGGGCGTCGTGCTGCTCGCCGCCACCGACGATCACTTGCATCTGAAACTGCCCAACGTGCTCGGCTACACGCGCGTCCCGGAAGAGACGCCGTATCGCCCTTCCGTCGACGTGTTTTTTCACAGCGTGGTGGCCCGCTGGCCGGCGCGCGCCGTCGGCGTGCTGCTGACCGGCATGGGCCGCGACGGCGCGATCGGACTCAAGGCGATGCGCACCAAGGGCTATCACACGATCGCGCAGGACGAGGCGACCAGCGCCGTGTACGGCATGCCGAAAGCGGCCGCGGCGCTCGACGCCGCCGCCGCGATCCTGCCGTTGCCGCGCATCGCCGCCGCGCTCGCGACGGCGGTCAGCTCGCGCTAGCCGCGTACTCGCCGCCTATGACCCGCTTTGATTCACTGACATCTTTTCTGGCTGAACGACATGGACACTCCTGAACCGCATCAGAACGCCGCCGCGCGGGATCTCGCGCAAGTCGACGCGAACGCGCAGACGCTGGACGCGGTGGACGCGGCCAATCTCGCCGTCGACGATGCGCTCGCGCGCATTCTCGGCAATCCGCCCGCGGCCGAGTGTCCGATCATGGTGTTGCTGGTCGACGACCAGGCGATCATCGCCGAAGCGGTGCGTCAGGCGCTGGCGGACGAAGCGAGCGTGGACTTCCACTACTGCGCCTCGCCCGACGACGCGCTGCGCTGCGCCGCCGAAACGCGCGCGACGGTGATCCTTCAGGACCTGGTGATGCCGGGCACGGACGGACTCACGCTCGTGCGCCAATACCGGCAGAATCCGGCGACCCGCGACATTCCGATCATCGTGTTGTCGACCAAGGAAGAGCCGCTCGTCAAGAGCGCCGCCTTTGCGGCAGGGGCCAACGACTATCTGGTGAAACTGCCGGATCGCATCGAGCTGATTGCGCGCATCCGCTATCACTCGCGTTCGTATCTGAATCTGCTGCAACGCGACGAGGCCTACCAGGCGCTGCGTCAATCGCAGCAACAATTGCTCGCGACCAATCTGGAATTGCAGCGCCTCACGCATTCGGACGGCCTGACGGGCCTGTCGAATCGGCGCTACCTCGATCAATATCTGGCGGCCGAATGGCGTCGCGGCACACGCGACAAGACCGGCCTCGGCTTCCTGATGATCGATGTGGATAACTTCAAGGCGTACAACGACACCTATGGCCACGTCGCCGGCGACGAAGTGCTCAAACGTGTCGCGCACACCGTCGAATCATGCCTCGGACGCTCGCCCGATCTTGCGGCGCGCTTCGGTGGTGAAGAGTTCGCCGTGGTGGTGCCGGGCACGTCGGCCGGTGGCTTGCGTCTGCTTGCGGAAAAAATCCGCATCGCAATCGAAGATCTGGCGATTCCGCATTCGGGCTCCGCAGCCGGCGTGGTGACGATCAGCATCGGCGCAGCGACGCTCGTGCCGTCGCTCGCCGAGCCGGTGACGAAGCTGATCGAAGCCGCCGACATCGGCCTCTATCGCGCGAAACGGGACGGCAAGAACCAGGTCGCGGTGAGCGACTGATCGTCCGCGAGGCGCGTTCCTAGCATTGCCAGGACGCCGCGCCGGCCGCTGCGTCGCCGAGATACTTGCGACGCGCTTCGGCAAGCCGGCTCGCGTCGATTGCGCCCTCGTCCGCCAGGGCTTTCAGTGCGGCGATCACAATCGACTTGCGGTCCACTTCGAAGAACTCGCGCAACGCCTGGCGCGTGTCGCTGCGGCCGAAGCCGTCGGTGCCGAGCGTCACGTAGCGGCGCGGCACATACGCGCGGATCAGCTCCGGCACGGCGCGAACGTAGTCGGTCGCGGCAATGATCGGGCCTTGCGACGCTTCAAGCGCTTGCGTGACATACGGCGCGCCGGTCGCTTCACCAAGACGTGCGAGCCGTTCCGCCGCCATGCCGTCGCGCTGCAACTCGGTGAAGCTCGTCACGCTCCACACGGCGGCGTCGATCTGCCAATCGTCCTTCAACATCTGCTGAGCCGCGATCACTTCACCGAGAATCGCACCGGCGCCGAGCAATTGCACCGTGGCTTGCGTGCCCTCCTGCGCTGGCGTGGCGAGCGGATAAATACCCTTGAGAATCCCTTCGCGCAGCGCCTGCAAATTGCCGCCCGGCACCGAAGGCTGCGCGTAGTTCTCGTTCATCACCGTGACGTAATAAAACACGTCACGTTGCACGTCGAGCATCTCATGCATGCCCTCGTCCACGATCGCGGCAACCTCGTACGCGAACGCGGGGTCGTACGCGCGGCAATTCGGAATCGTCGATGCCGCCAGATGGCTCGTGCCGTCCTGATGCTGCAAGCCTTCGCCGCCGAGCGTCGTCTTGCCGGACGTCGCGCCGATCAGGAAACCGCGCGCACGCTGGTCCGCCGCCGCCCAGATCAGGTCGCCGATCCGCTGGAAACCGAACATCGAGTAGTAGATGTAGAACGGCAGCATCGGTACATCGTGCACGCTGTACGAGGTCGCCGCCGCGATCCATGACGACACCGCGCCTGCTTCCGAAATGCCCTCTTCGAGAATCTGGCCTTTCGTGTCCTCGCGGTAGTACAGCATCGAGCCGAGATCTTCCGGCTCGTACAACTGCCCGAGCGGCGAATAGATGCCGACCTGGCGAAACATGTTCGCCATGCCGAAGGTGCGTGCCTCGTCGGCGACAATCGGCACCACGCGCGGGCCGACTTCCGCGTCCTTGAGCAGCGCGGTCAACATGCGAACCAGCGCCATGGTGGTGGACATGTCGCGGCCATTGGAGTCCAGCGCGAATTGCCCCCAGGAGGACACCGGCGGGACGATCAGCCCCTTCGATGCGACTCGCCGCCTTCTGGGCAGATAGCCTCCCAAGGCAGCCCGGCGCGCGTGCAGGTATTGCATTTCCGGGCTGTCTTCCGCTGGTTTGTAAAACTTCACCTGTTCGACGTCCTCGTCCGTGAGCGGCAGGCGAAAGCGGTCGCGAAACGCCTTGAGGTCGTCGAAGTCGAGCTTCTTCTGCTGATGCGTGGTCATGCGGCCCTGGCCCGAGGTGCCCATGCCGAAGCCCTTCATCGTCTTCGCGAGGATGACCGTCGGCTGGCCCTGGTGCGCCAGCGCCTTCGCGTAGGCCGCGTGCAGTTTGCGCACGTCGTGGCCGCCGCGACGCAGGCGGTCGATGTCGTCGTCGCTCAGTTGCGCGGCGAGCGCGGCAAGCTCCGGGTTCAGACCGAAGAAGCGTTCGCGGTTGTACGCGCCGTCGTTCGCGGAGAAGGTCTGGAACTGGCCGTCGACGGTATGCGCAAAGGCGCGCAGCAATGCGCCGGTGCGGTCGCGCGAGAACAGCGCGTCCCAATCCGAGCCCCAGATCACCTTGATCACATTCCAGCCGGCGCCGATGAATTGCGCCTCCAGTTCGTCGATGATGCGGCCGTTGCTGCGCACCGGACCGTCGAGACGCTGCAGATTGCAGTTGATCACGAACACGAGGTTGTCGAGCCCCTCGCGCGCGGCCAGCGACAGCGCGGCGGTCGACTCCGGCTCGTCCATCTCGCCGTCGCCGAAAAAGCCCCACACCTTGCGGCCTTCCGTTTGCACAAGGCCGCGATTGGCGAGATACCGCATGAAACGCGCTTGATAAATCGCATTGATCGGCCCGATGCCCATGGAGCCGGTGGGAAACTGCCAGAAGTCCGGCATCAGCCACGGGTGCGGATACGAGCACAAGCCCGGGCCGCCGATCTCGCGCCGGTAGTGCTGCAGGTTCTCCTCGGAGAGGAAACCTTCGAGAAAAGCCCGCGCGTAGACACCCGGCGACGAATGCGGCTGGAAGTAGATCAGGTCGCCCGTGCCGGCCTCGCCGCCCGGCGCGGCGGCGCGAAAGAAATGGTTGAATCCGACCTCGAACAGATCCGCCGCCGACGCATAACTCGCAATATGCCCGCCGAGTTCGCCGTAAGCCTTGTTCGCGCGCACCACCATCGCGAGCGCATTCCAGCGCAGCGCGGCGGCGAGCCGCTCTTCGAGTTCGAGATTGCCGGGATAGCGCGGTTGTTGCTCGAACGGGATGGTGTTCTGATACGGCGTCACGTTCGTGCGCGCCGATTCCACGCCAAGCGTCAGCGCATGGCTCGCGAGCTTGTCGAACAGAAACTGCGCGCGCTCGCGGCCGACATGCGCGACCACGCCGTCGAGCGCCGCCAGCCATTCGGCGGTTTCCTGCGGATCAGGATCGGCCTGCTCCCTGGTGTGCGCATGCTCTGTGTTCAAAAACCGCACTTGCTTGCTACCGCTGGACAAATCCGTCATGGCACCACTCCCGCATCGCCGCGTTCAGATCAAGATCGAATGAGTCAATGGTAACCACGTGCCTGCAAAATGAGCGTCTCATTTGCTTGTGGTTGCGCGCTGCGATAGGCTATTTGTTCCGGAATTTCCCCACGACACGGAATATTTCATCTATGGCCACGCCACCCAGACGACTCGACCGCATCGACATCGGCATCCTGAGCCAGTTGCAGCAAAACGCGCGCATCACCAATTCGGATCTGGCGCGTTCGGTGAACCTGTCGGCCACGCCGTGCTTCAACCGCGTGCGGGCGCTCGAGAAGCTGGGCCTGTTCAAGCAGCAAGTCACGCTGCTGAACCCGGAGCCGCTCGGGCTGCGCATCAACGTGTTCATTCAGGTGAGTCTGGAGAAGCAGGTGGAAGACGCGTTGCAGCGCTTCGAACAGGCGATTTCGGAGCGGCCCGAAGTGATGGAGTGCTATCTGATGACGGGCGACGCCGACTATCTGCTGCGCGTGGTCATGCCGGATATGCAGACGCTGGAGCGTTTTATCGTCGATCATCTGACGAAGATTCCGGGCATCTCCAATATCCGCTCGAGCTTCGCGCTCAAGCAGGTGCGCTACAAGACGGCGCTGCCGCTGCCATCGTCGGGATTGACGCTGGTCGATCCCGACGACGTGTCGACTGACTGGCGTTAAGGGCGCGCCACGGGCGTGCTTTTGTCTGCCCTTCTACTGATTTGCCGCTAGTGCGCTTATCGGCGCTTATCGGCGCTTTATGCCGTTGCCGCAACGCGCTTATAACGAGCGGCCGGCAGTTTGTGCGACAGGTTCGGCTGCAAGTGCTGGCGCGCGTTGTTGAAGCGCTCCCAGTCGGCGGCGTCGGGCAATGACGGGATCGTCACCAGTTCGCCTTGGTCGAGGCCGGCGAGCGCGGCGTCCACCATGTCCTCGGCGCTCATCACGATCTGCGACGGCAGATGCTCGACCGGCAGACCCGCACGGTCCCAGAATGCCGTGCTGGTCGCACCCGGCAGCACCGCTTGCAACTGCACGCCCTTGTCGCCCACTTCGTGATGCAGCGACTGCGTCAGGTTGAGCACATAGGCCTTGGTGCCGCTATACGTGCCGTTCAACAGTTCCGGCGAGAGCGCGACGATCGACGAAATATTGATCACGATGCCGTTACCCCGCGCCACGAAACCAGGCACGACGGCCGCCGTCAGACGCGTGAGCGCCGTGACGTTCAGATCGATCATCGTTTCGAGCGCATCCACGTCCGAGTCGATCAGCGAGGCGGTTGCGCCGACACCCGCGTTGTTGACCAGCATCGTGATCCCTGTGTCCGCGCGCAGCCGTTCTTCAATGCGCAGCACGTCGGCTTTGACGGTGAGGTCCGCCGTGATCGTGTCGATACGGCGGCCGGTCTCGGTCGTCAGACGTCCCGCCAGAGCGTCCAGCCGCGCTGCGTCGCGCGCCACGAGAATCAGGTCGTAGCCGCGCCGCGCGAGGCGGTCCGCATACACCGCGCCGATACCCGACGATGCGCCCGTCACCAATGCCGTGCCTTTGCCTGTTTGCGTTGCCATGTGTATCTCTCCTTGCGGGCGCGGCGCGTTGCGCCTCTGCCCTGTCCGATGAATGGGAAAAACCTGGAAACCTCCGCCGCTGCGCTGTTTCGCGTTGCATTGCGGTGTTGACGAGGCAAGTGTAGGCGCGTACTCTTTTGTCTCAAATGTCGTATTTACCTCGTTTTAGGACATTGCAATGAGACACGTCGGCGTGGTGGTTTTTCCCGGCTTTCAGATCCTCGACATGGTGGCGGTCGCAGTGTTTGAACTGGCGAACCTGGAGGCCGGCCAGCCTGAGTACGACGTGGAGATCATTTCCGAGCATGGCGGCATGGTGCGCAGTTCGGCCGGCGTCGAGATCGCCACCCGGCCGTTCGGCGATCCGGCTTACGACACCGTGGTGGTCACCGGCGCGATGCAGATCGCGCCGTCGTCGCCGGGATTGCTGGCGTTCCTGAACGACGCGCTGGTCGCCTCCCGGCGTACCGCCAGCATTTGCACCGGCGCGTTCGTACTGGCCGAGGCCGGGATTCTGGACGGCCGCCACGCCACGACCCACTGGATTCACGCCCGCAATCTGCAACAGCGCTTTCCACAAGCGCGCGTGGATGAGGACCGCATCTTTATCGTCGACGGCTCGGTGTGGACGTCGGCCGGCATGACCGCATGCATCGATTTGTGTTTGGCGCTCGTTGAAAACGATCTCGGCGTCGAGGTTTCCCGCGCCATCGCCAAGAAACTCGTGGTTTATCACCGCCGCACCGGCGGCCAGTCACAGTTCTCGGCCATGCTGGACCTCGAGCCAAAATCGGATCGCATCCAGAACGCGCTCTCGTACGCCAAAAGCCATCTGCGCGAGCCATTGACGGTCGAGCAACTCGCCGACGTCGCGCACCTGAGCCCCCGTCAGTTCAGCCGCGCGTTTCGCGACGAAACCCGCCAATCCCCAGCCAAAGCGATCGAGTCATTGCGCGTCGAAGCCGCGCGCGCCATGCTGGAAGCGGGCCGCCATTCCATGGAGGCGGTGGCCGCGGAAACCGGCTTTGTCGATACCGAACGGATGCGGCGTGCGTTTCTACGGGCGTACGGCCAGCCGCCGCAGGCCATCAAGCGTGCGGCGCGCGTGATGTAACACAGGTGATGGACAATATCGCCAACCGCAGCAACAACCGATATGACCTTCCACCATGAGAGGAACGCGATGACCTACGACAACAGCAATCCCTTCGCGAGGATTCTGCGCGGCGAACTACCCTGCATCAAAGTGGCCGAGACCGATGCCGCCCTCGCCTTCATGGACCTGATGCCGCAAGCCGACGGCCATCTGCTGGTGGTGCCCAAGGAAGCCGTGGCGGAGATTTTCGAGTTGTCGGATGCTTCGACGGTGGCATGCATACGCATGACGCAGAAGCTCGCGATCGCGGTGCGCGCGGCCTTGCGGCCGGATGGTGTGTTCATTGGGCAATTCAACGGCGCCGCCGCGGGACAAACGGTGGCGCATGTGCATTTTCACGTGATTCCGCGCTGGGAAGGCCAGCCGCTGCGCATGCACGCGCGCGACGTCGCCGATGCGGAAACGCTCGAAGCGCTTGCTAAACGCATTCGCGCGCATTGGCGTGCCGACTAAGGGGTGAGTAAGTGACGCGCGCGCTCCCGCGCGCCGAAACGGCTGCGAAAATTCGCGGTATTCAATCTCAGGCGAATCAATTGGCGAGCCAGCGCGGCGCGTTAAAGCCGATGCCGCGAACGGCGCAGCGGATGCCGCCAGTCGATGCGGCGCGGTTTCAGGTGCGCGGGTCGCATCTCGTGCAGATGCCGGTGTTCCTGCCACAATTCGTCGGAGAAAAGAAACGCGACGATGAGCAGCGGAATGACCAGAAAGACGCCCAATATCAAGTGCTCGATCACGGTGGCCTCCGATCGCGGGAGCATGATTTCATTGTAGAGCACCGCGCGTACCCATACCGTGCCGCGCCGCTCACAATTGCGCGAGCGCGCCCATTCGCGAGCCTGCGGCAATGCGACGCCCTCGCCTCGCCAAACCCGCATGCCGCCTCGCGCGTTGCAAAAAGGTGGCACAGGAGTGCAAGAGGTTGCAAGAACTCCCCGCATCAAGACCTGACTAACTGAAAGGCGCTCGATCCGATATGGCACGCGCGCACTCAGACCAACAAGTTCTCAAGGGGAATCCAATGACTACCGAACGTAGCAGCGAACTCACGTTGCGCCCGCTCGAACGTACCGATCTTCGCTTCGTCCATGAAGTGAACAACAACGCGAAAATCATGCGTTACTGGTTCGAGGAGCCGTACGAGACCTTCTCGGAACTGACGCAGCTTTACGACCAGCACGTGCACGACCTGCGCGAGCGCCGCTTCGTGGCGATCGACAACGAAGGGCAAACGGTCGGCGTCGTCGAGTTGATCGAGCTCGACTATATCCACCGGCGTGGCGAGTTTCAGATCATCATCGCGCCCCATGCGCAAGGCCGCGGCTATGCGACTCTGGCAACCCAACTCGCTACCGACTATGCGTTTTCAGTGCTGAACTTGCGCAAGGTTTATCTGATCGTCGACAAGTCGAATACGTCGGCCATTCACGTTTACGAGAAGTGCGGGTTCAGGCACGAGGCCGAGTTGATCGAGGAATTTTTCGGCAACGGCAGCTATCACAACGCCCTGCGCATGTGCATGTTTCAGGACGAGTTCTTCAAGATGAACCAGCAGGTCCGATGAAGTGCGGCCGGGCACAGCGCTGCCATCCCAGCGAACTCTGCCGACACAGCTTGTTGCACCTGGCACTCTTTATCTTCTGCAAATACACCGTTATTTCGTGATTTTATTTTGGTCAGTTGAATGACTTTGTGTGCAATGCACCAACGCGCGGAATTTATTGTAGTAAATCGCTTAATTGAGGCTGCTCGTTTACGCGAATACGCGGCGCAAAACGTTACTAGCTAAAGCGGCGCACCCTGCCCGTCTCTGCGTTAACCACGGCAATCACACTCACTTAAACCGTTGCCCAGCAATTAAGCAGCCGCAAAGCATGGTGCGACAATTCGCCACTGTTGCGACCGCACACAAGATGTGCTTGTCGTTCTCTCGCGTTCTCCTAAAGTGCAAGGTGCGGGTTCAACGTTAAAGTTAAATACATAGCTAACCTGAGTATCCACCCGCACCGGAGGAAAATATGAAAATGCGAATCGCCCTTGTTTTCGCCATTGCGGGATTGGCTGCCGCCACTGTTCAGGCGCAAGACGTCATGATCAAGCCGCAGCAAACCATTCAGTTCAAGGCCAACGCATATGGCTGCCTGTCGAAGGATAAACTCGACGCCGCCGACCAGCATGCGCAAGCCGGTGAACAGCAAAAGATGCAGGAATTTTTCTCTGGATATCAGTGTGTCTCCACACCGGAAAATTCGAGTTTCCGCGTCGTGCGCGTGGTTGGTCACGACGTCGAATTCGTGAATTCCGGCAATAGCGACACGCAAGGACTTTGGGCAAACGATCGATTCATCAAGCAATAAGCTAAGCGCCGTCATTCCGGCGGAATGCCGGAATGTGATTTTGCGTGCGTCGATTCTCTGGCTTTTAAAAAGCCGGAGACGGTGAACCTGTGAGTTAAAAATCGGCTGGGCATCAAATGCCTGGCCGTTTTTATTTGTGCGCGTCCACTTCGCTTGGGAAACGGACAGAAAAAAGCCGATGCGGATTATGTCGATCCGCATCGGCAGTACGCCTTCTCGCAAAGCGCAGGAACAACCGTTGGCTCGTCGTGCGAGGAGCCGTGTCGAT
>NZ_JARESQ010000030.1:0-67795 GCF_046028085.1 Paraburkholderia sp. RL17-380-BIE-A | reverse complement strand
TAAGGGCTGTTCGGCGCGTACGGCGTGGTTTCGGAGAATTGCGGATCGGTAGCGGACAGCGAGCCGAACACTTCGTCGGTCGACACGTGCAGGAAGCGGAAAGCGGCCTTGTCGGCCTCGCCGAGCGCATTCCAGTACTGGCGGGTCGCTTCGAGCAGCGTGAAGGTGCCGACCACATTCGTCTGCACGAAATCAGCCGGTCCATGAATCGAACGGTCAACGTGGCTTTCCGCGGCGAAGTGCAGCACCGCACGCGGTTTGTGCTCGGCGAACAAAGCGTCGAGCGCGCTGCGATCGCAGATATCCGCGCGCACGAAGATATGCTTCGGATTGCCCTGTTGCGACTTGAGCGTACCCAGATTGCCGGCGTACGTCAGCTTGTCCACGTTCAGTACCGCTTCGTCCGACGCGTTGAGCCAGTCGAGCACGAAATTGGCGCCGATAAAACCGGCGCCGCCCGTTACCAGAATCATAAATTTTCCTTCGAATGTGCGAGGCTGCATTCGATTGCTTTGCTGAAATGTTTTTGCATGAAATTCCTGGCCTTCTAAAACACCCGCACACGAATAAAGCGCGCATGCTTGCTCAACCGTTATCGGTGAATGATTGTCGAACGCCGACGGTCGTAGGCAAAAGTGGCAGAAATTGACCCGATAATTGCGAGATTGGACAAAGGGACCTGAGAGGGTAATTCGCCGATTCGACGAACGGCTCCGGTCTCGCCAGCGTGATTTAAATCACGATCAGATCGGCGGAAGTGGTCCCGAGCCACTGCGGGGTCTCGGGTGCGCCGGTGGCTTCCGCAACGCTAACGCCTCGCGGCGCCAGCGTCTGTACGACGATGCGGCGTTGCGCCGCGAGATCGTCCACAGCCCGCACCATGCGGTGCGGGCCGTCGTCCTACCCGCACGCACCCACTTCACCGCACGCCGTACAAAAGTCGCACCCATCCTTGCGAATCACCGCGTTCGCCCCGCACGACCCGCATTTGCGTCCAAGCATCGTATGCAGCCCTTGCGCGCCGCCAGGCTGCGTCAACGCGAGAGCGCCGGCGTCGGTTTCGACGGGATGCGGACGAATGCCGAAATCCGCCGGCAACGCCGTCTCGGCCCGCATCTGTCCGCGCGGCAGACGCGCGAGCATGCGCGAGGACACCTGATTGCCCTCGGCGTCGAGAAAGCCGCGCCGATGCAGAATCTGCTGGATCGCAAAGGCGAGGGCGGCCACCTCCGAATCGTGCCAGCGCGGCGTGCGGTGCCCGTCCAGACGCTGCACTTCGCCGAGCCGAACCTGCCCGCGGTCCCACGAAACCTTGCGCATATCCTGCAGGTTTCGCGCGACAAAACCGCCGCGCGCCGCCAGCGAGAGCGAACGCATCGTCGCCGTGATCCATTGCTGCGATTCGTCGCGCTGGCCGGTCGGAATGAAGAACTCGATAGGCCGCTCGATAGTGACGTCTTCACCGCCCAGCCGCCCCGTGACCTCGATGAACGACACCGCCACGTAGAGCGACTTCTTGCCCGCCTGGGTCAGATACTCGACTTTCTCGATGATCGCCGGCAACTCGCCTTTAGGTCGATGATCGATTGCGATACGCAGCGGATCGAGATCGCTTTCGGCCAGCGTGTCGTCGGCTTGCGGCGGGCTCACGCTGAGCACCGCGCCGAGCGTCTCGTTGGGCCGATAGGTGGCGAGACCCTTGAGCCCGTTTTTCCATGCGTCGAAGTAGAGGCTTTCGAACGCTTCGAACGGATAGTCGGCCGGCACGTTCACGGTCTTCGAGATCGACGTGTCCACGTACGGTTGCACGGCAGCCATCATGTCGAGATGATCGCGCGCCGACATTTCCAGCGCGCTGACGAAATAGTCCGGCAGCTTGCCGACATCGCCGCCGAGCTCGCGATAAAGACGATACGCGTAGTCTTCGACGTCGAATGATTCGCGGCTGCCATCGGCCATCACCTTCATGCGCGTGTAGGTCCACGAGAAGGCCGGCTCGATGCCGTTCGACGCGTTGTCCGCGAACGCGAGGCTCACCGTGCCGGTCGGCGCGATGGACAGCAGATGGCTGTTGCGAATGCCGTCGCGGCGAATCGCCTGCTTGATGTCCTCGGGCAGGCGCGAGGCGAAGGTGCCGGCTTCCAGATAGCGTGCCGCGTCGAAAAGCGGAAACGCGCCGCGCTCGCGCGCCAGTTCCACGGATGCGCGATACGCCTCGTCGCGCATGAGTTGCGCGATGCGCACGGCGAAGTCGCGGCCTTCCTGCGAGTTGTAGCGCAAGCCGAGCATGACGAGCGTGTCGCCGAGGCCCGTGAAGCCCACGCCGATGCGCCGCTTGGCGCGCGACTCCTCGTATTGCTGTTGAAGTGGCCACAGCGTGACGTCGAGCACGTTGTCGAGAAAGCGCACCTGCGTGCGCGTGCGCCTCGCGAGGCCGTCCCAGTCGAACGACGGCTTGCGGCCTTTGATCTGCGCGAACGGGTCGATCACAAAACGCGTGAGGTTCAGCGGCCCGAGGTTGCAGCAGCCATAGGCCGGCAACGGCTGTTCGCCGCACGGATTGGTGGCGCGGATGGTTTCGACGGCGCGCAGATTGTTGTCCTCGTTCATGCGCGAGATGAACACGATGCCGGGTTCCGCGACGTCGTAAGTGGAGCGCATGATGCGATCCCAGATCGCGCGCGCGGGGCGTTCGCTGTAGACCCACAGTCCGTCTTCGCGTTGCCGCACGTCGTCGGCTGCACGCTGCGCCGGTGAGGGCTCGGCGCGATGCACGAGTTGCCAGGGCTGATCTTCTTCGACGGCGCGCATGAATTCATCGGTCACGCCGACGGAGACGTTGAAGTTGTTCCAACGGCCTTTCGAATGTTTGGCCTCGATGAACTCCAGCAGGTCCGGGTGATTGCAGTCGAGCACGGCCATCTGCGCGCCACGCCGCGAACCGGCGCTCTCGACCGTGCGGCACGACGCGTCGAACACGTCCATATAACTGCACGGTCCGGACGCCGACGAACTGGTGGTGTGAACGCGCGCGCCCTTGGGCCGGATCGCCGAGAAGTTGTAGCCGACGCCGCCGCCGCGCCGCATGGTTTCCGCGGCCTGCAGCAGGGCGACGTAAATGCCGGGCAAGCCTTGTTCGTCGACACCCTGAATCGAGTCGCCCACAGGCTGCACGAAGCAATTGATCAGCGTGGCCGCAATGCCGGTGCCCGCCGCGCTCATGATGCGGCCGGCGCCAAGCGCACCGTGCCGCAGATTGTCGACGAAGAGTGCCTCGACCGATTCGCGCAGCGCCGGCGGTTCCGCCTCGGCCACGCCGCGCGCGACGCGTTTGAACACGTCGTCGGCCGATTGCTCGTCGCCTTTCGCGTATTTTTCCAGCAGGACGTCGAGGGAGAATTGCTGCGGTGCGACGAGTGGTGCGGGAGGCGCAGTTGCCGCGCGGGTGTCCGGCGTGTCTTCGGCCATGGTATGCCCTCAAACGGCGCCGCGAGGGGCACGGCGCGGTGGTGGAAGTGCGCGTCACGATACCGCCGGGCGTGGCACGGCAGGGTGACACGGCGCAATGAGGTCCACCTTAACGCACGTGGCGAAGAGCCGCAATCAAAGGGTGTTTTACCCACCGCGCGATGCGGGGCGCATGTGTTGCGTGCCGCCAAGTGGGTGGTTCCGCCGGGCGGATCGGGCACGTCGAGTCAACGCGCGCGACGCCGGCAGGGGATTGAGGCATCAGTCCTCGGCGCACTCCAGAAGTTCAGCGCAAATCATCGCGGAGGCATTGGAAGGCGCCGGCCGCTCGGCCGGTTTGAACACCGCGTCGCCGCGGCGAATCTTGCGGCGGGACACCGCGCAGGTTCCTGACGTGTGTGCGGACCTGCGCCGCCACCGTTGCTCACCGTAATGACATCGTCCCGGCTCGACCCAGCGAATCACCAGCGTCGTGTCGGAGCGCTCGAGAATTTCGATGCGTACGCCATTGGCACCGTCCAGGGGGATGGACTCTAGGGTCATCGTCGTCGGCTCCGTATTGTGGTGTGCCGAATGTAGTCCGACGCGCGCCGGATAGCCATTGTGTCGCCGTTGAAACACTGTTCTTGAAACAGCAACAATGAAACTTGACATTCGAGCTATGCCGATAAGACGGGGCTTTGCGGGCCGCGGTCTTGCTATGACGGTAATAGGCCGGATTTTTGCAACGCAGTGTTGTACGCGGTGAGACAAGGCCGCTGCCCGCAAAGGGCGCCGGTGCTTCCTTTAAGATGTGGTTATTGATGAGCGACCGTGCAGCGCCAGTGTAGCGGTTTTGCATTTTTTCGGTCGGCTCGCACACGCCCCGAACAAGTCCCTGATGGGACGTCTTCCCAGAACCATAAGAGCTCACATGATTTCATCCTCACCAGTCGCACCTCCTGAACCGCCCGAAGCGCAAGACCGCCCGAAGAAGCAGAAAACGGCCTCGCTCGTGCTGTACATCGGGCTCGTGCTGCTGGCGCTGTGGGTGGTGCGCGATTTCATCGCGGTGGTCGCCTGGGCCGGCGTGATCGCCATCGCGCTGTGGCCGCTGTTGCGCAAGGTCGAGGGCAACCGCTGGTTCACCGGCCGCACGACGCTGATCGCGGCGGTGCTCACGCTGCTGATCGCGTTGCTGGTGGTGCTGCCTGTGGGTATCGGCATTGCTCAGGCGCTTCGCGAAGCGCATGACCTGAACGAGTGGTTCAAGACCGTGCAGGAAAACGGCATTCCGCTGCCGGACTTCATCCAGCACCTGCCGTTCGGCGTGCAACAGATTTCAGGCTGGTGGCAGGCCAACCTCGCTCAGCCGCTGCGCGAGTCGGCCGCCATGAAAGGACTGCATAGTCCGGCGGTCGTGACGCTCGGCCGGCACTTCGGCGCGCGTGCGGTGCATGCCGTCACGGTGTTCGCGTTCATGCTGGTCACGCTGTTCGTGATCTTTCAGGCAGGCCCGCGTTTGTCGGGCTCGCTGCTCAAAGGCGTGCGGCGGGGTTTCGGCGACGACGGCGCGCAGCTTCTTCAACGCATGGCCGCGGCGGTGCGCGGCACGGTCTCGGGACTGGTCGTGGTCGGACTCGGCGAAGGCGCGTTGATGGGCGTCGCCTATTTCGTGACCGGCTTGCCGCACGTTGCGCTGCTCGCGTTCATTACCGCGATCGCGGCGATGCTGCCGTTCTGCGCCCCGATCACCTTTGCCATCGCGGCTGTGTGGCTGCTGTCGCAAGGTTCGGTGGCGGCGGCCATCGGTCTTGCCGTGTTCGGCTCGGTCGTGGTGTTCGTCGCCGAGCACTTCGTGCGGCCGGTGCTGATCGGCAACTCGACGCGATTGCCGTTCCTGCTGGTGCTGTTCGGCATTCTCGGCGGAGCGGAAACGTTCGGGCTGCTCGGTATTTTCATCGGCCCCGCGCTGATGACCGTGCTGATGGTGTTGTGGACCGACCTCGTGCAATAGTTGCACGGTGTTGCCCGGTCCGGTCCGGTCCGGTCTGCCGCGACGCCTGATCCGTTCAGGGTCGCTGATTCGACGGATGCTCCTGCGGCGCAGGCTTTACGCAGCCAAGCGTGTATTTCAGCGCGGCGGGCAGCAGCGCACTCCAGACGTCCCAGGTGTGGCCGCCGTCGATAATGCGCAGCGCCGCCGGATTCCCCGACAGCCGAAGGTGCGTATAGAGCGACGATGCCTCGGCCTGGATCGCGAGGTCGTCGTCGCCTGCAGCGATGAACACCGGCAGGCGATACGGCCGGCTCATGTAGCGTTCCCACTGCGCCGGATAATTGAGCTCGTGCCAGACACGCGCATCGAACTCGCGCTCGCCGAACACTCCGACGCGGCGTGCCGCCGAGGCGCGCGGTGGTTCATTCGCATAGATCGCGGGGCTGAGCAGCAGCGCGCCGCAAAAGCGTTCCGGCTGCGTCATCGCGTACCGCAGCGCGCCGAAGCCGCCCATCGAGACGCCGCCGATCATCCGTCCGCTGCGCTGTGTCGCGACCGCGTAGTGCGCTTCGATTTCGGGCAGCAGATCGTCGAAAAACGCGGTCTCCATCTTCTCCTTGCGATCGACGTACCAGTCCGTGCCGCCTTGCGGCATCACGATCGCGACCGGAGGCATGGCCTTGTGCTCGATCAGCGCGTCGGCCGCCGTTTGCAGATGGCCTTGCGTGATCCAGTCGTTGGCGTCGCCGTTGTTGCCGTGCAGGAGGTAGAGCACGGGGAGGCGGCCGGCGTCATGGCGGTAGCCGGTCGGCAGATAGATCGTGTAGGACCAGTCGCGGCCGAGCGCGTCCGAATAGAAGCTTCGGCTGATGACGGTGCTGGCGAGCGTCGGCGCGCTGGTGGACGCGGCGTAAAGTGCAACGAGTGCGGAACGTAGGAATAGACGCATGTCGGATCAGGAGGCGCGCCGCGCAGGTCGCGCGCGGCCGTGATGCTATCAGGATCGGCTGTGGGTTCTAGCGCTGGCGCACGGACGCACGGACGCACGCACGGACGCTCACGGCGACGTGCGCAGCCGCCCGTTATAGAGCCGCCCAGCCAGCCGCTTGAGCGGCTCGGCGCCCAGCGCTACCGCGAACAGCGCGGCGACTGCGGCCGCATCGGCGAGCAGTCCGAGCGGATAGTTGAGATAGCCGTCCGTCGCCGCGTACAGCACGGAATCGACCACGAGCGAGATCACGGCGCCGGCGATAAAGCACAAGAGCCCCTTGCGTCCGATCACGCCGACCCACGGCATCCATTGCGCGAGCTTCCTCGCCCAGCCGAGCTGAATCAGATTCGCGACGAGCCAGGCGATGGCGAGAAAATTGACCGCGCGCAGATAGGAGAGGTTCTGTTTGAGGCTGGCATCGAGCGGCTCGCGCTCGATAAAGAGCTTGTAGTAAGCCGCAGCCGCCACCACGGCGAACGCCAGCACGCTGACGAGCCAGCTCAGGCGGTGCGTGCTGATGCGCTGATAGACCGGCTGGCAACGGGCCAGCACGCCGAGCGCGAACAGTAATTGCCAGGCGAACGGGTTGAAATCCCAGTGCATGTCCGGCGCGGCGGGCAGGTAGGCGTCGATGGCCGGAGCCCCGGCCCACAGTGCGATGCTGCCGGCCAGCAGCAGCCATGGCTTGCTGCGCGCGAGCGGCAGGATCATGGGCACGAGCAGGGCGAAGAACGCGTACATGGGCAGCACGGAAGCCAGATAAGGCTGGCGGCGGAACAGCAGAATGTCGCCCAGCGCGGCGAACGGGGTGTCGATCAGGTCGTCGAGATCCGTGGTGGCGAGATTCGGTCCGTCGATGCTCAACGCGGTGAGTACCGCGCTGACCAGCAGCATCAAGGCGGCGGTCACGAGAAACGCCCGATAGATTTCCAGCGAGCGCCGCAGGAAGCGGCTGCGCGCGATCGTCTCGTTGCGCCGTTCGGCCAGCGCGGCATAGGCCGTGGCGGTGGCGAAGCCGCCGAGGAACACGAAGACTTCGGCGGCATCGCACAGCGCGTAGGCGTGCAGCGTGATACGCGACAGGATGCTGCCGCCGATGTGATCGACGACGATGATCAGAAGGACCAGTCCGCGAAAAAAATCGAGCTCGATCAGACGGGGTTGAGACTTTTGCATTGTGTGATGCCCAAAGCAAGCCCCGTGCGACGGCGCGCTGATCCAGCGCGGCAGGCGTCTCACAAGGCTTTTAGAAATTGGATTGGAATACAGCGGCGCATACGCGATTCACGGCGCCGCGCTCAACCGGCCGCGATCCGGCACGGATGCCAAGGCGCGATTGCCACGGTCGAGCAAGCAGTAAAAATGACCTTCGTGTCGGCGCGGAGTTCCGCTGCGGCGCCGCAAAAGCCTTCTATTATATTTCTTTCCGTGACAAATCCGCTCCGCGCGGCTCAAGTCAACGGCGCGTCGAGCGTTGCCCGGCTCAAGACCGCCGGGCGCTGCATCGTTTACCTGAATGAGCGCTGCGATAAAAGGGGCTGTCGCACCAAGTGGAGATTTCGCAACAATTTGAGATATCGACACGACACCCAATGGACGGCAGGCTAACGGCGTGTGAGGATTTCCGTAAAGCGCATCCGGGGCGGTCAGTCTCGGGTCCAAGCGCCAAGAACAAAAGCGGCCGGATCGAGTTGTCCCATTGCTCGAGTGCAGGGAGATCGTCATGAACAGGCAAGTGTTCGCGCTAGCTGTCTCCACCGCTGTGTCCGCCACTTTTGCCGCGTCGGCCTCGGCGCAGACGAGCGTGACGCTCTACGGCGTGCTCGACGAAGGCATCAACTACACCAACAATGTCGGCCGTGGCCATGTCTACGAGCTGGCGAGCGGGTTTGCGCAAGGCAGCCGCTGGGGGCTGAAAGGCGCCGAGGATCTGGGCGGCGGTCTGAAGGCCATTTTCCAGCTGGAAAATGGTTTCGACGTGAGTTCCGGACGGCTGAATCAGGGTGGCCGGATGTTCGGCCGCCAGGCGTTCGTCGGTTTGAGCGCGGACCGGTTCGGCACGTTGACGTTCGGCCGCCAGTACGACTCGGTGGTCGACTACCTGGCCCAGACCACGGCCAACGGCAACTGGGCGGGCTCGCTCTTCTCGCACCCGTACGATAACGACAACACGGACAACACGTTTCGCCTCGACAACGCGGTCAAGTACACCAGTCCGTCGCTGTCCGGCTTTCAATTCGGTGGCGTCTACAGCTTCAGCAACGACACCAATTTCGCGAACAATCGCGCGTACAGTTTCGGCGGTCAGTATGCGTATGGCGGCTTGCTGGTGGCCGCCGCGTATCTGCAGGCCAACAATCCCGGCAACGGCGCGAATGGTGCGGTCACGGCGAACGACGCCGGCTTCATCGCCGCCCGCATGCGGGTGTTCGGCGGCGGCATCACTTATACGTTCGGCCCGGCGACGGCCGGTTTTGTCTATACCAATTCGAACTATCTGGACCCGACCGGCAACGGCTATCTCGGCGTGACGCCGCTCGCGCCGCCGGGCGTGCTGCTGAATTCGCTGAAGTATCAGAACTTCGAGGTGAACGGCAAGTATCAGATCTCGCCGATGCTGTTCGTCGGCGCGCAGTACGTGTACACGATGGAAACCTACGACGCCTCGACCGGCGGCGTGAAGCCGAAAATCCACTCGTTCGGCTTGATGGCGGACTACAACCTGTCCAAGCGCACCGACGTCTACATTCAGGGCGAGTATCAGCAGGTGACCGGCGACACGACCTATTCGATTCTGGACGAAGCCTTCACGCCCGGTACCCAGTCTCCTTCATCGACGTCGAAGCAGGTCGTGGTGCGGGCGGCGATCCGGCATAAATTCTAGTTGCGATTGAATTGATGGCGCGCCAACGCCGCGCTACCGATTATCGGCGAATGCGGGCGAAATGAAGATCGTGAATAGCGGCGGGTGTATCGATCCCGAACGGATTGACGCTCAGCTCAGTTCACCACGTAATTCTGAATCAGGATGCCGACTAACACGCCGAACGGAATGCCGAAGGTTCTGCCGCGCAGGGTGGCGTTGATGTCTTCATCGAGCACGAAGCTGCAACGGCGCTCGCGCCAGACGGTTTTGTAGGCGAATGGCTTTGCATCGACGATGACGATTGAAATCAGCGCGGTCACGATAACCTGTTGCAACGCATGCAGTTTGGCCATAAACGGCGAAAACTCGCCGGCATTGCACAGCAGCAGCATGATGACGGCGGCAATCAGCGTGCCGAAGAAAAAACCACTCATGAATCTGTTTGCTGAACTGAGAGAATCCAATTGAACCTCGGCTTCATTCGCCGCCTCGCTCGAAGCGGTGAATTAAAAATATTCTGACGGAGATGGTTTTCCATTCGATCGACCGGCGCGGCCTTGACTGCGACGCCGGTCAACCTCAAGGAAATGCGTAAGAATATTTTTATTGCCTTCTTCAACCTATCGTCCTTTTCCTAATGGTGGCTAGGATAATTCCGAAAAATGCGGAAACTCGCCGCGTTCCAGCTATCACCTCAACAGATTCAGTCTGGCGTATTGCAACAGCATGATGGTCTTTCCGTCGACGATTTCGCCACGCTCGATCATTGCAAGCGCTTCACCCACCGGCAGTTCCAGCACCTCGATATCTTCGCCTTCGTCGGCGAGGCCGCCGCCCTGGCCGACTTTCGCCACTGCATCGTATTCGGCGACGAAAAAGTGCAGTTTCTCCGTGACCGAACCCGGACTCATGAAGGCCTCGAATACCTTGCGCACCTCGTGTACGCGGTAGCCCGTTTCCTCTTCGACTTCCGCGCGAATCCGTTCTTCCGGCGACGCGGCCTCCAGCAATCCCGCCGGCGCCTCGATCAGCATGCCGTGATGGCCGTTGACGAACGCCGGCAGGCGGAATTGCCGCGTCAGCACGACGGTGCGTCGGCGCGGATCGTATAGCAGCAGCGTCGCGCCGTTACCGCGGTCGTAGGTTTCGCGGCTTTGGCGCTGCCAGCTGCCGTCGGCGCGCTGGTAATCGAAGGTGGTTTTTTTCAGTACGTACCAGTCGTCCGACAGCACCTCGACATCGACAATCCTTACCCGGCTGGCGATTTCGTTCATGGCTCGCATCCTGTTGCGTTGGGAGATCGGCTCATGCCGCATACGAATCAATGGTATCGTGCGATATCGTGCAAAAACAAGTAATTTCGTGCAAACCATGAACCCAGCCAGGAATCGCCGCCGATGCTGACGTCGCAAAGAAAGCAATTGATACTCGACGCGCTAAAGCGTAACGGGCAAGTCGTCGCCAAAACCTTGAGCGCGCAATTCGAGGTGTCGGAAGATACGATCCGTCGCGATCTGCGCGAACTCGCCGCCGAGGGCCAGCTTCAGCGCGTGCACGGCGGCGCACTGCCGGCGTCGCCGGCGGCGGTGGATTTCGCCGGGCGCGAGCGGATCGAATCGGCGTCGAAGGCGGCGATCGGCCGCGCGGCGGCCGGCATGATCGCGCGCGACCAGATTGCGTTTGTCGACGGCGGCACGACTGCCGTGCAACTGGCGCGCCATCTGCCGCGCGATTTGCGCGCGACGATCGTCACGCATAGCCCGAGTGTCGCCGTCGAACTGGCGGACCATGCCGGGCTGGAGGTCGTCATGATCGGCGGGCGCCTGTTCAGGCATTCGATGGTCAACGTGGGCGCAGCAGCCATCGAAGCGCTCAGCCACATTCGCGCCGACCTGTATTTCATGGGCGTGACCGGCGTGCATCCGCAAGCGGGCCTGAGCACGGGCGACAGGGAAGAGGCCTATGTGAAACGCGCGTTCCTCGCGCACGCGGCGGAGACGGTGGTGCTGGCGTCGGCGGAAAAACTCAACGCGGCCTCGGCGTACAAGATCGCCGATGTGACGGCGGCGGGGACGATCGTAGTCGAACGGAACACCGCCGAAGCGCTGACCGCGCCATTCGAGGCGTTGGGCATCACGATAGCGCGGGCATAGTTCGGGATGCTTAGGAACTGAAAACCGTTATATGGCGGTTCTTACAGGATCCGTCATTTGTGAAATGGCTTCACGTAGTTTGACGCATCCTGCGGCGAATTGGCGCGATGATCCCGGCCCTTGCCCGCTATCGGGTGGGCAACTCGACGCTGCGTCAAGGCGATGCTCAGGGCATCGGCTTTTTCATGTGCGGGGGTGAAGGGCCGCCAACGCAGTCCGGCACCGTGGGCGCCACGCAAACGTGCGATGAACTTGCGCGCCGTGCTCTGTTCAAATGAATTCACGGTGCCGCTGCCTGCTCTTGGCTTACGGCTCGCGGCTTACCGCTTACGGCGCGCCCAACGTTTTCCCCGCAGGCAATGCTGATTCCTTTCACGGAGACTTCATGAGCAATCGCGCGACGCAGATCCTTCCTCACCATAGTTACGTTCATTCGATCGGCGCGCCGCTGGCTTGCGTGCAAGGCACGATCAGCAAGGTGTTCGCCAGCCCGGAAAATCACAACGGCGCCAATCACCAGCACTTCCTCATCAAGGTCGACACGGTGGTGAAGTTCGAGGGCGGTACGGAGAATCTCGTGGGCACCGAGCTATTCGTTGCCGTGCGTTTCGGCGACAACGAGGGTCTCGCCCATGAGATTCCCGCACTGCAGACCGGTCAGCCGATCGAAGCCCAAGGCGAATACATCCCCGACGCCAGCGCCTATCCCACTGAAGACAATCGCAATCCCGTTCTGCCTGTCCTGCACTTTACGCATCATCCGATCGGCTATGTGAAGTACCAGGGCCAGTACTACAGCTAGCCGGCTTCCATCGCGCAGGCCGGAAACAAATCCGTCCTCGCGCGGCCGCCATTCTCCCGCCACGCTCAATGTCGGTCCCGCTGCCGATTCAAGTTTTGGCGGCGCTTTGCCGTTAAAGCAAACGTTATCGTGCGGTTGCCGAGGTGTAGCCGTGGGTGCGGCTCGCATGGCCGACCGATGGGGGCGCCTGTGCGCGAATGGCGCTTGACGCTCGGTCCAACAACGACCGCTCTTGCAATGGCCACGCGCCGCCGCGCTACACGTTGCATGAGCAACGATGTCCGCAATACCGTGCGTAAGGTTTGTATCAAAGTATGTGAGCTGACGCGTTTTTTATAAAACGCACTTTACAATTCCGCTTGAATTTTAATTGGTAATCTGACCCTTTTCGCAGAAGATCGGCTGTTTTGACGGGCGGTATCCGTGCGCCCCAGGCATCCGGCAGCTCGTGAACGCATGGGGTTGGGTTGGCCGGCACGGCATGGATGAGCGCCGCACGAGGCGGCCTGGCTGTGTCGCGAGGAAAGCAGCGCGGCGGTTGGGCGCGCGCATCGCTCGCGGCAAGGCGGCATCCAGCTCGACAATGAATGAGGCAGGAGTCGAACAAGATGGGAAAGCGTTTCGACAGAACGATGTTGGCCAGTCTGGCCGGCGCATGGGTCGCGCTGGCGGTCAGTGGTTGTGCGAATGTGGGGCAGCAGGGTGCGCAGACAGGCGCCGCATCAGGCGCGGCGGTTGCGTCCGGCGTGCCGGCCGCGAGCGCGCCGGCATCCGATGCGGCGGCCGCAACGCCGGCCGCACTCAGCGCCGAGCAGAGCGCGCTGCTCAAGAAGTCACCGCCGCTCGTGTATCGCGTGAAACGTGGCGACACCTTGGCACGCATCGCGCAGCATCATCATTGCAGTGTCGGGCAGTTGCAAGCCTGGAATGGATTGAAGGCGTCCTCGCGGCTGAAGCGCGGGCAGGTGTTGCACGTCGCGTCGCCGGAGACGGTGCGGGCGGTGAATGCGGCTAATGCGGCCGCCAAGGCCGCTGCGGCTTCCGGGGCCGCGGCTTCCGCCGCTGCGCGGCAGGCCGCGGCATCTGGCGCATCGGTGGCGGGCGCGCCGCGATCGCAGTCCGCCCAGTCGCCCGCGCCGAGCGCCGCTGAAGCGCGCGAAGTGGCGCAGCAAACCGCGCGGCATGCGAATGCCGTGTCGCTGGCCTGGCCGGCGGGCGGCAGCGTGGTCGAAGGATTCCAGCCGGGCGAAACGCGGGGTATCGAAATCGGCGGCAAGCCGGGCGATCCTGTGCGGGCGGCGGCGGACGGGAAGGTGATGTATGCGGGCATGGGCCTGAACGGTTACGGCAGTCTGATCATCGTGCAGCACAACAAGGACTTCCTGACCGCTTACTCGCATAACCGCAAGCTGCTGGTCAAAACCGGCGATATCGTCGTGCAGGGACAGCAGATCGCCGAAATGGGCGACGAAAAGAACTCGCGAGTTTCGCTGGGCTTCGAGTTGCGCCGCGACGGCAAGCCGATCGATCCCATGCCGTACCTGCCGCAAGGACGCGGCTAGGCGCGCCCCCTCAATCCAGCCACCGCAGCGCCGCGGCGACGATCGCTTCCGGCGCGTCTTCCTGCATCAGGTGGCCGGCCTTCGGTACCGGCTGAAATCGCGCTTCCGGTATGGCTGCGGCCAGTTGACGGCCGCGCGCCAGCGGAATCCACTGGTCCTCCTCGCCCCACAGAATCTGCACCGGACAACGTAGGTGCGGATAGTGCGCTTCGACCTCGTCGGTGTAGCGCTGGTCCATCTGCGCGATTTGCCGGTAGAACGCGGCCTGGCCCGTTGCCCCGAGCCAGGGCGTTACATAAGGCGCGAGCTCGTGATCCGGAATCTCACGCGCGATCGCGCCGCGCACATACGCCTTGACCACTGCCTCGTGGATGTACGGCGGCAGGCCGGCGAACGCATCACCGTGCTCGCGCACGTGCCGCACGAACGGCGAACCCCACGGCGCGACCGCCACCGGATCGATCAGCGTGAGACTGCGATAGTCGCAGCCGTCGATCAGATGCGCACGCAATGAAGTCGCGCCGCCGAAATCATGCGCGATGACGTCCGGGTTATTTACCCGCCAATGCACGAGCAATTCCGCAAGCAACCTGTTCTGCACGCCGAGCGAAACGTCCTGAGCGTCGCGCTGTTCGGATTGCCCATAGCCGAGCAGATCGTAGTAGTAGATCGTGCGCGTTTGCGCGAGGTGAGGGGCAATGCGGTGCCACACATACGAAGAAAACGGCGTGCCGTGAACCAGCACTAGCGGCGGACCGTTGCCGGTCACGTTGAAGCGCACGGTTTGATCGCGAAACGTATAGCTTTCGGGGAGCGGCCAGTTTTGCATAACGATGAGCGTCGCAAGAAAGTTTGGCTACCTTAGCAGGGCTTCGTGCTGCATGCTGACCGGGTTTTCGTAGCCGGCCCGGAACGTCTCCCGCAGAAGCTCACCTTTGTTTTATTCAGCAAAGCCAGGCAAATTCAAACGTGGCTCGATCGCAGACGCGTTTCAATGACAAACGAGCCGCGCACGCGACACACACTCTTACGAATCGCGCATAAATTGCCTTGAAATAAGGCGTAAAACCATTGTCCGCATCCAAAAACGCCTGGTAATCGCACGATGACGCCCGCAAGGCGCCATCGTGCGAACAGGGTTAAGCGCGATCGAACCACGCACTTTATATGGTGAGGAAATTCGGGAGCCGGCTACTTCGACTCGATCCCGCGCAACAACTGCGACACCTGACCGTGCTGATGCAGGATCGCCGGATCGGCATGCAGTAGCGGCAGGTAGCGCGGCAGAAAAGTATTGTTCGGCATGTCGGGCGAGAACAGTCCCGCTACCGCTTCGGCCGCCGCGATCCGGTCGGTGGCCTCGGCTTCCTTGTCGTCGAGAATTTCGTCGACGTTCGCAATCACCGTTGAGAGCGGCGTGAGCCAGCGGAAACCCGAACCGTTGATGAGCGCCTGCAGGAAAGCCGCTGGCGTTACCGGGCCGAATTCCTTCTCATACGCTGCCCGCTCGTGATCGAGAATGGCCTTGTGCAGCGCCAATAGCGGCCGGCGAATGTCCGAGAGGAATTGAGTGCATTGCGAGTCGTTCATGTGTGCTGCTCCTTCGGATAGTCAGACCGGATCCATGCTAACAAAATCGCACGGCAGTGATTCGACAAGATTAACCGATCGTGCGAAGTCGCTCGGCTCGGGTGGATGCGCGCAAGGTAACGCCTTGATTCGAATCCGCTTTCAGCCTGGCAATATGCGCTGGGGTCATTATTTGGCCGGCCGGCGGCGTGCAGCCAGGCGGCGAACTTCTTAATGCGCGGCTACAATCTGCCGGTCAGTTTCCGGCGCGCTCGCGCCATGCATTAACCGCCGTTTTCAAGTATCGGAAAGCCGCAACGCGTATTAGTTCGGCTTATCGAATAAACGCGGCAGGTCTTCACGTTTTGGTTCGACGTCTCTGTCTAAACAGCCTCATCAACAATAAACCCGACTCTCGGAGCCGCTCAATGACAACGCTCAATATCAACGGCCAGACGCATACCGTCGACGCGCCTCCCGACATGCCACTTCTGTGGGTCTTGCGCGATCTGGTCGGCTTGACCGGCACGAAGTTCGGTTGCGGCATCGCTCAATGCGGCGCATGCACCGTGCACCTCGACGGCGTGGCAGTGCGCTCGTGCGTGTTGCCGGCAGCGGCGGTCGGCGACCGCAAGATCACCACGATCGAAGCAGTGGGCAACACGCCGGCGGGTCAGAAAGTGCAGCAGGCATGGCGTCAACTGGACGTGGTGCAATGCGGCTACTGCCAGTCCGGGCAGGTGATGTCGGCGGCTTCGCTGCTCGCGAGCAACCCCAATCCTACCGACGCGGACATCGACGCGGCCATGGCCGGCAATATCTGCCGCTGCGGCACATACAACCGCATCCGCGCGGCGATCAAGCAAGCCGCGAAGGGGGCCTGACATGTCCCAGGGATTGCTCGATGCACAGAACGGCGGCGCGTCTTCGAAAGGCGGCGCGCGCGCCGCGGGTGGATTGTCCCGCCGCACCTTTCTGAAGTTCGGCGTGACGGTGGGGGCGGCGGCCGGTGGCGGCCTGCTGCTCGGCTTCAGCATGCCGGCCGCCAGCCAGGATCAGAAGGCCGGCAAATCGGTGATTGGCGGCGACGGTGTCGAAACGCCGCAAAGCGGTGTGTTCGCGCCGAACGCGTTCATCCAGATCGATACTGCGGGCAAGGTCACGCTCGTGATTCCGAAGGTCGAGATGGGCCAGGGCGTCTATACGTCGATTCCGATGCTGATTGCCGAAGAGCTCGAAGTGCCGCTCGACTCGATCACCGTCGACCACGCGCCGCCGAACGAAAAGCTCTTCATGGACCCGCTGCTCGGCGGCCAGCTCACGGGCGGTTCGACCTCGATCCGCTATGCGTGGGAGCCGATGCGTAAAGCCGGCGCCGCCGCGCGCACGGTCCTGATCAGCGCGGCCGCGCAGCAATGGCAAGTCGATCCGGCGAGCTGCCATGCGCAGGCCGGGCAGGTGATTCATGAGGCCAGCAAGCGCAGCATCGGCTATGGCGAGCTGGTCACCGCGGCCGCCGGTCTGCCGGCGCCGCAGAACGTCAAGCTCAAAGACCCGAAGGACTTCAAGCTGATCGGCACGCCGGCGAAGCGCCTCGACTCGCCGGAGAAAGTGGACGGCACCGCGCAGTTCGGGCTCGACGTGCGCGTGCCCGACATGGTCTATGCGGCGATTGCCAACTGTCCGGTGTTCGGCGGCACGCTCGCGAGCGTCGACGACACCCACGCGAAAAAGATCCCCGGTGTGCGTCAGGTCATCAAGATCGACAACGCGGTCGCCGTGATCGGCGACCACACCTGGGCCGCGAAGCGCGGCGTGCAGGCACTGGTTATCAAGTGGAACGAAGGCGCGGGCGCAAACCTGTCGATGAAGCAGATCGTCGACGATCTCGCGAACGCGTCACAGCGCAACGGCGCGGTGGCGCGCAAGGATGGCGACGTCGGCAACGCATTTTCAAATGCCAAGACGCGCGTGGACGCCGTCTATCAGCAGCCGTTCCTCGCGCACGCCACCATGGAGCCGATCAACTGCACGGTGCATGTGCGCCCCGACGGCTGCGATGTCTGGCTCGGCTCGCAAGTGCCGACGCGGGTCGTGGACGCCGCCGTGGCGGTCACGGGTTTGCCCGCCGACAAGATCGTCGTGCACAACCACCTGATCGGCGGCGGCTTCGGGCGGCGGCTCGAATTCGACATGGTCACGCAGGCGGTCAAGGTCGGCAAACAGGTGTCGACGCCGGTGAAGGTGGTCTGGACGCGCGAAGAAGACATTCAGCACGACATGTACCGGCCGTACTACTACGACAAAATCTCCGCGGGCCTCGACGCGAACGGCAAGCCGGTTGCGTGGCAGCACCGCATCGTCGGTTCTTCGGTGATGGCGCGTTTCGCGCCGCCGGCCTTCAAGAACGGGCTCGATCCGGATGCGGTCGAAGTCGCTTCGGACCTGCCGTACGACTTGCCGAATCAACTGGTCGACTACGTTCGTCAGGAGCCGCACGCGGTCCCCACCGCATTCTGGCGCGGCGTGGGACCGACGCGCGGCACGTTCGTGGTGGAGAGCTTTATCGACGAACTCGCGGCGCAGGCCAAAGTCGATCCGGTCAAATACCGGCAGGATCTGCTCGGCAAGACGCCGCGCGCGTTGAACGTGCTCAACGTCGCCACGCAGGCGGCGAACTGGGGCAGCGCGGTGCCGAAGGGGCAGGGGCGCGGCGTGTCCGTCATGCATGCGTTCGGCAGCTTCTTCGGGATCGTCGTGGATGTCGCGGTGGATCAGGGCGAGGTGGCGGTCAAGCGTGTGGTGTGCGCGGTCGATTGCGGCATGGTGGTCAATCCGAACACGGTGGAGGCGCAGGTGCAGGGCGGCATCATCTTCGGCATCACGGCGGCGCTTTATAGCGAGATCACGATCAAGGACGGCCGCGTCGAGCAGAACAACTTCACCGACTACCGGATGTTGCGGATCGATCAGACGCCGCCTATCGAGGTGCATATCGTGAAGAGCGGCGAGGCGCCCGGCGGCATCGGCGAACCCGGCACGGCGGCGCTCGCGCCCGCGCTGACCAACGCGATTTTCGCGGCCACCGGCAAGCGGCTGCGGCAGTTGCCCGTTGGCAGCCAGTTGCAAACCGCCTGACCGGAGCCCGATATGAAAAACACACTGAAGGGTTTTGCCGTCGCGTTGAGCGTGACGCTGCCGTTGTTCGCGCAGACTCCGGCGCAGGCGGCCGCGCAATCCGCCGATCCTGCGCTCGTGCAACGTGGCGCCTATCTGGCCAAGGTCGGCGATTGTGTCGCCTGTCATACGGCGCCGAAAGGCAAGCCGTTTGCGGGCGGCCTGCCGATGACCACGCCGATGGGCCAGATCTACACCACCAACATCACGCCCGATCCGCAAACCGGCATTGGCGGTTACACGGAGGAGGACTTCGCGCGGGCCATGCGCGAAGGCATCGCGAAAGACGGCCACAATCTCTATCCGGCGATGCCGTACCCGTCGTACGCGAAGGTCAACGACGACGACATGAAAGCGCTGTACGCGTATTTCATGAGCGGCGTGGCGCCCGTGCAGCAGGCGAACCGCGAGCCGGACATCAAGTGGCCATTGAACATGCGCTGGCCGCTGAAGTTCTGGAACATGGTGTTCCTGGAGAAAGGCGTCTACCAGGACAAGTCGGGCAAAGACGTGGCCTGGAATCGCGGCGCGTATCTGATTCAGGGGTTGGGGCACTGCGGCTCGTGCCACACGCCGCGCGGCATCGCGTTTCAGGAGAAGGCACTGGATGAAAGCGGCAGCGCGTTTCTGACCGGCGGACTGCTCGACGGCTGGTTCGCGGCGAACCTCACCGGCGAGCACAACGTCGGTCTGGGCCGCTGGAACGATCAGGATCTGCAGGCGTTCCTGAAGACCGGCGCGAATCGCCATGCATCGGCGTTCGGTTCGATGACCAGCGTGATCAACAACAGCACGCAGAACATGAACGACACCGACATCGCCGCGATGACGACGTATCTGAAGTCGCTGCCGTCGGCGGGCGGCAGCGGCGCGCCGCCTTATACGTACGATCCGCAGGCGACCAAAGTGTCGCTGAACCGTCCCGCGAACAATGAAGGCGCGCGCGTCTACACGGCGTACTGCATGCACTGCCACGGCGTCGACGGACGCGGCTTCGCGCCGATGCTGGCGCCGTTGTCCGGCAATCCGAACGTGCTGGAAAAGGATCCGTCGTCGCTGATCAACGTGACGCTGAACGGCACGGAGGACCTGGTGATCGGCGGCATTCCCGCGCCGTATCCGATGCCGAAGTACGCACCCGTGCTCAACGACCAGCAGATCGCGGATGTGTTGACCTTCGTGCGGGCGGGTTGGAACAACGGCGCGCCGGCGGTGACGGCGGAAGACGTGGCGAAGTTGCGTAAGTCGACGCACGCGGCGCGCTAGTTCTGTCAGGCGGCATACAAAAAAGCGTTCAACCGTGCCGAGCGGTTGAACGCTTTTTTTATTCGCCCATCGCTGCACATTTCAGCGATGCTGGCCCACCTTCTGCCGTTTCTCCAGCACCCGCGCGTACCACGTCAGCGGGAAGCACATCGCGAAGTAAATCATCGCGACCATGCCGTAGATGGGGAACGGGCGGAACGCGGCGTTGGTGATCATGGTGCCGGTCTTGGTCAATTCCGTGAAGCCGATGATGGACGCGAGCGCCGTGCTTTTCACCACCTGCACGAGAAAACCAACCGTCGGCGCCACGGCGATTTTCAGCGCCTGCGGCCACACGATATAGCGCAACTGCTGGCCGAACGTCATGCCGAGGCTCGCGCCCGCGGCCCACTGACCACGCGGCACGGCTTCGACGCAGCCGCGCCAGATGTCGACCAGATACGCGCTGGTATAGAGCGTCAGCGTGACAGTGGCCGCGACCCATGGCGATACGTCGACACCGAGCAGCGGCAAGCCGAAGAACGCGAGGAAAAGCTGCATCAGCAGCGGCGTGCCTTGAAACACTTCCACGTACACCACGACGATACGGCGCAGCCAGCCGATCGGCGACACGCGCATGGCGAGCAGAATCAGCCCGACAATGCCGCCGCCCACGAACGCGATCAACGAGAGCAGCACCGTCCAGCGGGCGGCGAGCAACAGATTGCGGGCAATGTCCCACAGCGTGAATTCGACCATGATCAACGCTCCGTGGGCAGAGTGCGGGCGCCGCGCCACATCAGGCGGTTGCGCCAGTTACGCGGCGCGCTGTCGTTGCCGCGCGCCGCACGGCCCGCGAACAGACCGCGGCCGAGCCGGTTGAGGATTTGCCGCAAGACGATGGACAACAACAGATACGTCGCGGTGATGATCAGGTAGCTTTCGAACGAGCGGAAGTTGCGCGACTGGATGAAGTTGGCCGCGTAGGTGAGATCGGGCACGGAGATCTGCGAGACCACGGCCGAGCCGAGCATGACGATCAGCACCTGGCTCAGCAGCGCGGGAAACACGTTGGCGATGGCCTGCGGCAGCACGACATAGCGAAACACCTGCCCTCCGTGCAAACCGAGCGCCTGCGCGGCCTGCACCTGGCCGCGGGAAATCGAGTCGATGCCGGCGCGCACGATTTCGATCGCGTACGCGCCGAGATTGACGGTCATGGCCAGAATCGCGGCCTGCACTTCGTCGATATGAATGCCGAGGCTTGGCAAGCCGAAGAACACGAAGAACAACTGCACGATGAACGGCGTATTGCGGATCAACTCCACATAACTCGCCACCACCCAGCGCGCCCATTTCGGCCCGGCCACCGCCACACTCGCGCCGGCAATGCCGACAATCGCGCCGAGCACGGTGGAGACGGCCGTCAGCCCCAAGGTCACGGCGACGCCGTGCGCGAGCATGCCCGCATAAAGGCCGAAGCCGCTGAAATCGAACGCATAAGTCATGGCGTGGCGCTCATCGTGAGGTCAAACTCCGGCGCTGCGCCACGCAGGCAATCTCCTCGCGGGATTACGCTTCGTGGCGCGCGCAAAAAAGGTTCAGAGGTCGGCCGGCAGCGGCGCGCGCAGCCACTTCTGCGAAATCGCGTTCATGGTGCCGTCCTTGCGGGCCTTGGCAATCGTTTCGTCGACCTTCTGCTTCAGACGCGGCTCGTTCTTGTTCAAGCCGACGTGATCGGGTGAGCTGAACAGCGAGAACTTCTGCTCGGGATCATTGGCCGGATGACGCGCGAGAATCGTGGCGCCGACGTCGTTGCCGACTACCATCAACTGTACCTGACCAGAAAGAAACGCCGAAATTGCGCCGTTAGGATCGTCGAAACGTTTGATGTTCGCGGAGGGCGGCGCGATCTTGGTCACGCTCAGGTCTTCCAGCGTGCCGCGCGCGACCGAAATCGACTTGCCGGCGAGGTCGGCGGCGTTCTTTACGGGCAGGGCTTTCGGGCCGAACACGGCGAGGTAGTAGGGCGCGTACGGTTGCGAGAAATCGATCACCTTCTCGCGCTCCGGCGTCTGGCCGACCGACAGCAGCATGTCCGCCTTGTGGTCGGCGAGGTAAGCCATACGGTTGTCGCCTGTCACCTGTACGAGTTCGACCTTGGCGTTGAGCGCGCGGCCGATCAGGTTGGCCACGTCGATGTCGTAGCCCATCGGCTTCATGTCCGGGCCGATCGAGCCGAACGGCGGATAGTCTTCGAATACGCCGATGCGCACCGTGCCCGACTTGGCGATGTTGTCGAGCGCATCCGCATGCGCGGTGGACGGCAACGCGCTCAGCGCGCCGAGAGCGGTGAAGGCGAGCGTCGCGGCGAGTGTGGCGAACACCCGGCGGGTGCTGGATTGGGCAACGCGGCGTTGGTTCATGGTCTGTCCTCTGTCGAAAATAGCGGTATTGGAATGGGCGAATTCTTGAGTGATTCGGCGGTGCGCTTGGGTGCCTGAGTCTTGCCTGAAGTCAGTGTGCGGCGCGCGCGGCGATCAGCTTGCACGCATGCGGCGGCAATTCCGCGAACACCGGCATGCCGAGCGCGAGCCCCGGCGTTTCGCGCGGCGTGGTGGCGGCGGTCAGCGTAAAGCCGGCGCAGTCGATGGTCGCTTCGAGCGATGCGCCCACGTCGCGGATAAACGTCACGGTGCCTTGCAGCCGGTTCGGGCCCGCCGCGTCGGACGCCGCTTTCAGGCACACGTCTTCCGGGCGGATCAGCAGACGGATATCGCTGCTGGACGCCGGCACGCGCGCCGGCTGCGCCACGCTAATGCGACGGCCGCCCGGCAGGCTCACGCCGCCCGCGCCATCGTACGTGACCGGCAGGATATTGCCGAGGCCGATGAAGTCGGCGACGAATTCGCTGACCGGATCGCGATAGATGTCGAGCGGTTTGCCGACCTGGGCGATGCGGCCTTTCTCCATCACGACGATCTCGTCGGCCATTGTCATGGCTTCGCGCTGGTCGTGCGTGACCATGATCGTGGTGATGCCGAGACGCTGTTGCAGCAGGCGGATTTCCACCTGCATCGCCTCGCGCAGCTTGGCGTCGAGCGCGGAGAGCGGCTCGTCGAGCAGCAACAGTTTCGGCTGCGACGCGATAGCGCGCGCAATCGCCACGCGCTGGCGCTGGCCGCCGGAGAGTTGCGTGACCGGCCGGTTCGCCATGTGCGGCAACTGGATCAGGTCCAGCAATTCGGCCACGCGCCGCGTCTGCTGGTCCTTCGCGGTTTTGCGCAGCTTCAGCGGATACGCGACGTTCTGCGCGACCGTCATGTGAGGAAACAGCGCGAGCGACTGGAACACCATGCCGAAGTCGCGCTGGTTCGCCGGCAGGCGCGTGATGTCGCGTCCGGCGAATTGAATGCTGCCGGATGTGGGCGTTTCGAGACCGGCGATCATCCGCAGCAGCGTGGTCTTGCCGCAGCCGGACGGGCCGAGAAAGCACACCAGCTTGCCGTCGGGCACGCTCAGATCGACGCTGTCGACGGCATGCGCCGCGCCGAAGCGCCGGGTCACGGCCTGCAACGTTAAATGGGTCATCGGATGCTCCAGCAAGGGGTCGTCATGAGCGCGTGTTCGAGGGGCAGTCACAGGGCGACGCCTTCGTCGCCGATCAGCTTTTCGAGCAGCCAGATCAGCGCGAAATCGATCGCGACAATGAATACGGCGAAACAGAACACGGTCGGATCGAGCGACGACACCGTGCGGCTATAGAGCCACACCGGCAGCGTCATCGTATCGATGCCGTAAAGGAAAAACGTCACCGTGAATTCGTTGAACGAGACAATGAACGCGAACAGCATGCCGGCGAGAATGCCGGGGCGCATCAGCGGCAGGATCACGTCGACGAGCGCGCGGCCGGGACTCGCGCCCATTACGCAGGCGGCCTCTTCGAACTCCGGGCCGATGGCGGCGACCGAGGCCGCGCAGTTCTTCACGGTAAACGGCAGCGCCAGAATCACGTGCGCGATGATCAGGCGGAACACGCCAAGTTCGACCGGCAGCACGTTGAACACCAGCAGCAGCGACAGGCCGAGCATCACGAGCGGATAGACGAGCGGCAGCGCGACCAGCTGTTCGACCGCGGGCTTGCCACGAAAGCGGTAGCGGCTCAGCGCGTAGGCGGCGGGCACCGAGACGAGCGTGGCGATCACCATGGTGGAGAGCGCGACGATCAGGCTCGTGCTCAAGGCGGCGCCCATCGACAGCGAGTCGCTTGCGTCCGGTGACACGAAGCTGTGCCACGCGGCGCGATACCAGTGCAGGCCATAGGCGTGCGGCGGGAATTCGAGCGTGTCGGCCGCGCTGAACGACATCGTGATCATGGTGAGGATCGGCAGCGCGGCGAGGAACAGGACGATCGCCGCGAGCAGGGCGGCGGCCTTGCCGAGCTGGCCGGGCATGACGGAAGGCCAGCGCGGTGAGCGGGGCGATCGCGGCTGCCGGCGAACGACTTGCGCGGTTTGCGCGGTTTGAACAGGCGTGCTCATGCGTGAGGCTCCTCGGCGAGACGTTGGGTACGGCGCACGAGACGCTGCGACAGCGCCATCACGGTCAGCGTGGCGACCATCAGTACGACACCCGACGCGGACGCCGCCGGCCAGTTCAGCAACGGCGCGACCTGATCGTGGACCAGCACGGCGAGCATCGGCACGCGTCGTCCGCCGAGCAAAAGCGGCACGGCGAACGCGCTTGCGTTGTAAGCGAACACGAGCAGTGCGCCGGACACGAGGCCGGGCATGGCGAGCGGCAGCAGGACGTGACGCAGCGTTTGCCAGCGCGTCGCGCCGAGCGTGGCGGCGGCTTCCTCGTAAGAAGTCGACACCGCGCGCATCGCGCTCGAAAGGGGTAGCACGGCGAGCGGAAACGCGGTCTGGATCAGCCCGAGCAGCACGCCGTTTTCGCGGTATAGCCACATCAACGGGCGTTGCACGAGGCCGCTGCCGAGCAGCGCGTGATTGAGGAGGCCAGCCGGCCCGAGAATGATCAGCCAGCCATAACCTTGCAGCAGCAGGTTGACGAGCAGCGGCAGCAGCACGCCCGCCAGCAGGAGGCGCCGGGCGAGCCGCGACTTCGTGCGGGCCATGGCCAACGCAACCGGAATCGCCAGCAGCACCGCGCAGATCATGCTTTGGAATGCGAGCTTCAACGTGAGCCACAACGACTTCATGAAGTAGCCGTCGAGCAGGTCCGCGTAGTTTTGCAGCGTGAAGCCGCGCCACTCGTTGCCTTGCGTGCCGAAGCTCATGCGCAGCGCCACCAGCGCCGCCGCGCCGAGAATGGCGAGAAACAACAGGATCGGCGCGAGCAGCAGCCACGGCCGCGCCTTTTCCATCGCGGTGGCGGCGGGCGCATCGGGCACGAGATCGGGCCCGGCGTCCGGCATCGTATTTGACGAAGCAGCGGACGCCGCCGAAGCACGCCGCGAAAAGCGCGCGAGCATCGTGGTCATGCCGAGAAGATTTCGGTGTAGCGCTTGATCCATGCCGGCTGCACGACGGCGAGCGCCTTGTCGTCATGCAACACGGCCTTCTCGGCGATCTGCTGCGGGCTCGGCACGAACGCACGGCTCTCGGCGGGAATCACCGCTTTCGAATTGACCGGGCCGTTCAGCACGTCGGCGGCCATGCGGCCTTGCACGCCCGCGTCGAGCGAGTGATTGATGAAGGCGTGGATCAGATCGCTGTCGCCCGGGTGCGACTTGGGGATCACCGTGAACATCAACTGCGTGGCGAAGCCTTCCTTCATGCCGTAGGTCACGCCCATCTTGTATTCGGGCTTGCGGATCTGGTCCGGGAAAAACGCCGGCGAATAAATGCCGCCAATATCGAGCGAGCCGGTGCGGAACAGATCGGCCACCTGGTTCGGATTCTCGCCGAGCGTCATCACGCGATCTTTCAGTTGCATCAGCTTCTTGAAGCCCGGCTCGATGTTCTGCTGCGAGCCGCCGTTCATCTTCGCGGCGATGATCGCGAGGTCGACCGCTTCGGCCCACTCGGGCGGCGGCAGGAACAGGCGGCCGGCGTACTTGGGATCCCACAGCGCTTCGTACGATGCCGGCGCGGTCTTCACGGTCGAGGTGTTGTAGATCAACCCGTCCGACCACAGCAGATAGCCGACGCCGAAGCCGTTCGCGCCCGTGCGGTATTGCGGCGCGACGTCTTTGAGGTTCGGCAGTTTGTCCAGATCGGGCTTCATCAGCAGGCCGGCGTCGCCGAGACCCGCTGCGCCGACGCCCGCCAGCGTGATGACGTCGTAGGTGGGGCGATCGCCCGCGGCCTTCACCTTGGCGACCATGCCGGAGGTGCCGTCGGCGCGGTCGGCGATCACTTTGGCGCCGGTTTTCGCCGTGAAGGTGGCGGCGATGTTGCGCAACGCGGCCGCGCCTGTGTCGTCCGACCAGGTCAACAGACGCAGCGTCTTGCCGCTGAAGTTGTGTTCCTGCGCGCGCAGGTTGATGAACGGCATCGGCAAGGTGGACGCCGCGAGTGCCGCGCCGATCGTCTTGATGGCCTGCCTTCTACCCCGTTTGATCTCTTGCATGGCGGTCTCCTGTGTTGAACGCCTGTTGCCTGGTGAAATTGCTGTAACCGCCGCCGATGCAGCGCCTCTTCGCGTTGCGTGCCGATGCTGCGTGTGGATGCACTCTAGGTTTGCCAAAATCCCTCAACAAACGAAATATGCGCATGGAGGGCATGACGTAATCTCATGCGACGGCCGTCACGCGATCCGGCTGGCCTACACCGGTCAGACGGTGGGAGCGCCTAGGCAGTGGCGCATGCGGGTTAACGTCCATGTTTTGCCGATGTTTCGTTTGCCCACGGAGGTATGAGGAAAGCTCAGTTCTGGTGCGATTGAAAGCGCATCTCTCCCTATGTTGGTGCGTGGCCGGCCGGCGGACCGCGAGATCGGGCGGCGACATGAGCCAAACGCATGGTTGCCGCGGCGGCCGCTTCTCGTGCTGCAACCCGTGATCGCGTATCCTATGGGCTCGACAGACGTTTCAGCGGCAAGCGTTAAGCCGTACCGCAACGTCCACCAATGATTTTTTCTGATCCCGGATAAGCCGATGCGACGCCTACCGCCGCTCAACGCGCTGCAGATTTTCGAAACGGTGGCGCGGCATCGCAGTTTCACGCGCGCCGCCGACCATCTCTGCCTGACGCAAGGCGCGGTCAGCCGGCAAATCATCGCGCTCGAGGACTACTACAAGTTTCCGCTCTTCAAGCGTCATGCGAAAGGCCTGACGCTCACCGCCGAAGGGGAATTGCTGCTGCCCGCCGTGAAGGAGAGCTTTGCGCGCATCGAGGAAATCTCGCTGCGCCTCACACGGCAGCGCACCGACCTCGCGCTGAAAGTGCCGACCTGTGTGATGCGCTGGATGCTGCCGAAAATCATGCGCTTCCAGGCCGAGTATCCCGAACTCCACGTGCAGATCACGACCACGTGGCAGCACGACGTCGATTTCCAGCTCGAACCGTTCGACGCCGCGATCATCTACGGCTCGTCGCCCGGTGCGGATGTGCAGGCAGTGCCGTTGTTCGAGGAGCGCCTGACGCCCGTGTGCGCGCCCGATCTGCTGAAAGACAAGCCGCTGGCCGAAGTGGCCGACCTCGCGCGCCATACGCTGCTGCATCCCACGCGCGATCATCGCGACTGGAAGATGTGGCTCGCCAAGGTGACCGAGGTGGATGCGGCGAACGCGCCCACCATCGACGCCGAGCACGGCCCGAGCTTCGACACGCTCGATATGGCGACCAACGCCGCGCTACAGGGCTTCGGTGTTGCGATCAGCGACCTCGCGCTGATCGACGAGGACGTGGCGGCCAAGCGCCTCGTGCGGCCGTTCGATACCGTGCTCAAGACCGGGTGGCGCTATTACTTCGTCTATCCGGATTCGGTCGCGCATCAGCAGAAGCTGAATCTGTTTCGCGACTGGATCGCGGCGCACTGGGAGGAGTAGTCCGCAGCGTCGGCGCCCGATCAAGGCGCGAACGAGAGAAACAGATACGCGGCGAACAGCGACAGGTGTACCGCGCCTTGCAGGATCGTCGTGCGACCGCTGCTGAGCGTGAGCGTGCCCACTATCAGCGTGAGCACGAGGAGCACGGTTTCCTTGCCGTCGATCCCGAGCACGAGCGGCTGACCGGTGTACAAAAATACGCCGGCCACGGTTGGAATGGTCAGGCCGATACTGGCAAGCGCCGAGCCGAGCGCGAGATTCAGGCTGTTTTGCAAACGATCGACGCGCGCCGCGCGCACGGCGGCAAGCCCTTCGGGCAGCAGCACCAGTGCGGCGATCACAATGCCGACCACGGCCGCCGGCGCGCCCGCGTTCTTGACCGCGGTTTCGACCACCGGCGAGAGGACCTTGGCGAGCAGCACCACCGCGACGAGACACACCAGCAGCAAGCCGCCGGCTGCCAGCGCCTGAGCGGCGGTCGGCGGCGCGGCGTGGACGTTTTCATCCGGCGTGCCGGCGAGAAAGTAATCGCGATGGCGCACGGTCTGCACGAACACGAATACGCCGTACAGCACCAGCGAAGACACCCCGGCGAACGCCAATTGGGAAGACGACAGAAGCGGACCCACGCTGGTCGTCGTGTAATTCGGCATGACGAGCGTCAGCACGGACAGCGAGGCGAGCACGGCCAGCGCCGCCGAGGCGCCACGGCTCTGGAAATCCTGCTCGCGATGCCGGATGCCGCCCACCAGCAGGCAAATGCCCACAATCCCGTTGCAGACGATCATCACGGCGGCAAACACCGTGTCGCGCGCGAGACCCGCCTTTTCCGGGCCGGACGTGAGCATGACCGAGACGATCAGCGCGACTTCGATCACGGTGACCGCCACCGCCAGCACCAGCGTACCGAATGGCTCGCCGACCCGATGCGCGACCACTTCCGCATGATGCACCGCCGTGAAGACGGCCGCACACAGCGCCACGCCGACCAGCGTGAGCAGCACGCCGCTGCCCGGCATGGCATAGGCGATGCCGAGCACGATCCACGCCACGAATGGAGCGGCAATGGTCCAGCGGGGGAGAACGGTCGCGGGCGTGGTCATTCGGGGCCTCCTTTTCGATGCTTTTATTCGGTGGTGCTGCGGGCCCGGACGGCTTGCCCTTCCGGGCCAAAGCGCGCCTGGATGCTCAGGTGGCTTGTAAGCAGTATGCTCTAACGCTTTAAATTATAAAGAATAATGGTCGGCTAAGCGGCGGTCCATTGGCGCGGAGATTGACGAGGCGCCGTTGGCATCCTGTGAGCGCAAATGTTAACCGTCAGTGAGAGGAACTGGATAACGCAGAATGGCGCGGCCGGCATGGGCTCACGCGTTGCCAGGGAGCGGCGAGCGGGGACATGTGGTTTCGTTGGCTGGACCCGAGCGGCCGGGCAATCCCGGCGTGCGGGCAACCTGCGCTGCACTGCGCGGCGCCCGGCGAAGCCGCCGGGAGTCGCGTCAGGGCGCCAGCGCTCCGTGAGAGGGAACTGGCGCCCGGTCGTGTCGTTACGACGGGTTCAGCCGATTACTGGCCGACCGGACGAATCGTCAGGGCGTTCTTGACCGACGTCACACCGGCCACGCCTTGTGCTGTCTGAGTGGCCAGGTCGACCTGCGGCTGCTCAGGCACGGAGCCGGCCAGCGTCACTGCGCCACCGCGCGCGCGCACGGTGATGTTCGACACGCTCAGACCCTTGGTCTTCGACAATGCGCTGCGGACTTTGCGTCCCAGGGCGCGGTCGGCCGCCTTGGTCTGCTTGGCCGACGGCGATGCCGATGTGGCAGCCGGGGCTGCTGCATCGCTGCTTTGCGCATAGGCATTGAGGGACGCGAGAACGATCAGCGCGCTGCCGATCATCTTGATTGCCGGAAATGCTTTCATTCAACTCTCTCCTATTGTCATCGGCACTGCGCCCCCGGAATGGGGCGGTGCGCTACACCAGCGGGTACATCGGGATCAAATCTGAATGGAACGGTGCTGCGGATCGTGCGAATGCTTTACATCTTTACGCTGATTCGGGCGGGCCGAAACACACGCGAGCCGGCAAAGGCTGTGCTGCAGGCCGGAAACACACGATACTCCAATTAGTGCCATGGTGATGGCAACGCCGTACGTAAGTGAGGTTTTGCTACAACGATTGGGCCGATGAAAACAGACCGATGGCGTCGTATCGCTTGATATCGGGCGCGCATTGCTGTATTCGGGGCTAATTTTTCGGCGAGTTTTGGCGCCAATAACCGGCCGGTCGAACTGTCAACTATTGGGCGGGGCATCTCACGCTTTCGTCTCACTCGAATCTCTCGCCTCTCGTGGCTTCAATACAAGGCCTGACGCATGCGGAAACAGCAACTTCCAATCGTGCCATTGCTTCGTGACGATTTACCACTCGATACCGTGGAACTCGCGCGCTTCATGATCGGCAAATACCTCGTGCACGATCTGCCGGAAGGGCGCATGAGCGGGCGAATCGTCGAAACGGAGGCCTATCCGGTGGGTGACTCGACGGGGCATGCATTTGTCGGCCGCCGTCCGTATAACCGCTCGCTGTTTCTCGCCCGCGGTTACGCGTATGTGCGGCTGACCTATGGACTCTCGTACATGCTCAACATGTCCGCCGAGGCCGAGGAAGTCGGCGCCGGCATTCTGTTTCGCGCGATCGAGCCGCTCGAAGGCTTGCCGCTGATGGAAGCGCGCCGGCCCGGCGTGCCGCTGCGCGATCTGGCGCGCGGGCCCGGGCGGCTCACCATGGCGCTCGGCATCGGCCAGGCGTTCGATGGTCGGGATCTGTGCGCGGGGCGCGATTTGTGGATTGGCGTCGTGGAGCGTGGCGACCTGCCTGTGGGCGTGACGACCCGCATCGGCTTGTCGCGTGAAATGCATCGACCGCTGCGGTTCTACGAACCGGGCAGCGCATTTGTCAGCGGGCCGCGAAAGCTTCTGCTGACGCCCCAGTCCGGTGCGTCCGAACAGGCGTAAATTTGACCTGTGCTGAGGCGTCTGCCGGCAAAACGCACTCTAATCAGACGTATTTTTGAAATGTCAGACACAAAGGGTTACGATCCCGACAATTATTACGCCAAAGATGCTGGTTGGATGGGGATTCGCGGCAATGTTCGGCGCATTATTGCGATCGCGACAATTATTTATCTCGAAATCAAGGGTTTTCCCTCGACGATCTGGTGACTAGACTGAAACCACTCGCTTCTCACACACCGTGTTCAAGCGACGCAAATAAAACCAAGTCTGGAGGTAAGTCATCATGAAATCGCTCATCAAGGCAGTCGCTATTGCCGCAGTTCTCGCCGCTCCGATCGCTTCTTTCGCCCAGGCGAGCCAGCAACCTGTCACCCGCGCGGATGTACGCCAGGACCTGATCCAGATGGAGCAGGCTGGTTATAACCCAGCCACGTCCAATGATCCGACGTATCCGGCCGATGTTCAGGCAGCTGAGCATCGCGTAGTGGCTCAGAACCCGGCCATCGCGCAGACGCAGGAGCCGGTCGCCGACACCAGTGGCTACGGCGGCGTGGCAAACGGCTCGTCGCAAGCTGGCGGCGTGATCCAGCCGATGTCGGGCCCGAAGGGCGTGTATTTCGGTAACTGATTCGACAATTGACTAGGCGCTCGGGGCACGCGCGTTCAGCTTCGTGAGGGGGCTGAACGGGCGGGTTGCGTGACCGGGCGCTGGTCGAAAGTTGGCTGCGGCGGGTGACAGGTCGATCGGACGGCAATGCATCTCTCAACATCCACCCGTTACCCGTAGCCGCACGAAGTGCGAATCGCAGTAGTAGTTCGAATTCGCGCACGCCGAAGGCGGCGCGCGCACGGCTTTAAACGGCGAGCGCATGCGAATGCGTCGCGCATCAGCAGCGTCGCCGACACTGTAGCGCCGCTGTACCGCGAAGGTCGCGGCCTACACATTCAAGGAACCTCCGCTGCCGCAAGGTAGCTTTGCCCAACCGTTTTACGGATTGGGCTTTTTTTGCTAGTGCGGGTAGCAGGGCGAGCGCCCTGCGTCAGGGCCGCTCGCCGTGAATATAGAACTCGAGCTGCTGAATGGTGAACTGCTGTTCGGCGATGATGTTCTTCACCAGGTCGCCAATCGATACCATGCCGACCAGCCGGTCATTCTCGATCACCGGCAAGTGGCGCATGCGCCGCTCCGTCATGAGGGCCATGCAATCGTCGGTGGACTGATCGGGCCGCACAAAGCGCACGGCTTTGCTCATGATGTCGCGCACGGGCGTGGCCTTCGACGATCGGTCCAGCAGCACGACCTTGCGCGCATAGTCGCGCTCCGTGATGATCCCGGCGATGCTGTCGCCATCCGTGACGACCAGCGCGCCAATGCCCTTTTCGGCCATCAGCTTGATCGCGTCGTAGACGGAATCGTCGGCCCCGATGGTGAACACAGTGGTGTTGTTCGGTTTCGTTTTAAGAAGCTGTGCAACGCTTGTCATGGAGCGGCTCCGTTTCGCAGTGCAGCACGCCGGCGCGGCGTGCTGTCGTGAGGGACAGGCGATTCCAGTATAGGCCTGACACGGCGCTGGAGTACCCAGGGAATAACTGTGGCGCGCGCGACGTTCAACTCGGGTAACGAACGTTGCGCCGCCGCGCGGCTTCCGTGTCGCGTGCAAGGGCATACGGGTGCGGGACGCCGATTAGCGGTAAACTCCCCAGTCCGTACCTTATTCCCGGTTTGATCGGGTTCATGTCAGCACCACTGTCTAACGCCATGCTCACGTCTCACGATCCGTCGCCCGCAGCAGACGGCGCACTCAACGGCGAATGCGTCGTTCTCGATGCCACCGCCACGCTTCCCACGCGCTACGGCACGTTCACTTCCTACGTGTTTCGCGTGTGTGAGAGCGGCGCCGAACATCTCGCGCTCGTGATGGGCGACGTCGCCAACAAGTCGTCCGTGTTGACGCGCCTGCATTCCGAATGCCTCACCGGCGACGTGCTCGGCTCGTACCGCTGCGACTGCGGCGAGCAACTCGACCTCGCGCTGCGCTACATCGCGGCGGAAGGCTGCGGCGTGCTGCTGTATCTGCGCGGCCACGAAGGGCGCGGCATCGGCCTGTCCAACAAGATTCGCGCGTATGCGCTGCAGGAGCAGGGGCGCGATACCGTCGAGGCCAATCTCGACCTCGGCTTGCCGGACGACTCGCGCGAATACGATTCCGCCGCGGGCATTCTGCGCACACTGAAGGTCACGTCGGTGCGGCTCATGAGCAACAATCCGGAGAAGTTCGACACGCTGTCCAAGCACGGCATTCCGGTGTGCGAGCGCGTTGCGCTGGCCATCCCGATGCGCGAGGAAAACGAGCGTTATATCCGCACCAAGCAGGTCAAGTTCGGTCACTACTTCGACGAAAACGAATGAGTCACGCGTACACGCCGGCTGCCGTAGCTGAACGGAGGCCGGCGCTGTAGCGGTGGGTTCGTCAATATCTTGCGGCCGGAATTCCGGCCGCTTTGCTTTGCGCCTTTGTTGTGTGCCTGTCGTGTCCTCGGTATGCCCTCGTTGCGCAGAGTTCGCGCGGCAGCACAGTGGGTCAGAACATGCCGAAGTCGTCGTTGCTGTCGGGAATCGCGTTGAGTAGGTCCCACAGCGCGCGCCAGCCCAACCGTTCCGCAACACTCGCCAGGCTGGTCTGCCGGCGACGAGCGCTCGCGTGCGCAGGCGGCGTGGCACGACAGGGCGTCGAAACCTTGCTTGCCTCGATCGAGGCGCGTAGCCAAGGGCAGGTATCCATGCCGTCTCTCCTCGTCCAGTTGGCGTTCAGCGTGCGGTTGTCGTAGCCGGGGCCACCCGCGGCAGAATCGCCGCCAATACTTCCGCCAGCGTCGTCGCGCCGAAACGCCGCTCGCTGATGTCAGTTTCCACGTCGATGCGCCCCGCGTTGTGCGCGTCGTACAGGTCGGTGATCAAACGCGCGTGGGGTTCGCCGAGGCCCGCGCCTTCAAGCATCGCGGCCCATTCGCCGCGCGGCGCTTCGCGCGCCACGACTGCGCGGCCGGCCAGTTCGCCGATCGTGCGCGCCACGTCCAATGCGCTCACGCGCTCATCGCTTTCGATGCTCACGACCCGCGGCGAGACCTGCGGCGCTCGATCGTCGAGCAGCAGTTCGGCAGCCAGCGCGCCCACGTCCTGTGCGGCGACGCTCGGAAAACGCTTGCTCAAAGGATGATGCAAACTCGGCAGCACGCCTTTCGCGAGCGCGACCGGCAGCAAGCGAGCCCAGTTGTGCATGTGTTCGGCGGCGCGCAGGAAGGTCAACGGCGAGTCGACGCTTTGAAGTTGCGTTTCGAGCTCGTGGAACAACGTGGTGATGCCCGTGCCGGTTGCGTGTTCCGCGCCATAGTCGGAGAGCGCGAGAAGGCGCGCAGGCGGGTCGGCGCGCAATGCCGCGACACTCGTGTCGATCATGCGGCGCATGGCCTGCGCGGGATCGGCGTGCGCATGCGGCACCGGACACAGCAGTTGCACGCCGTGCGCGCCTTCGATCGCGCGCGCCACGCTCGCGGCGTCGAGCAGATCGGCGACGGCGATCTCACAGCCGATCTTCGTGAGGAATTCGCCCTGGTTTGCGTTGCGGACCACCGCACGCACATGGCGGCCCGCGCGGCGCAATGCCACGGCGCTTGCTTTGCCGACGTTGCCGGCTGCTCCAAAAATCACGAACACGATGCGCTCCTGGTTGGGTCGGTATGACGCCATCTTAGGGACGCGGCGCTCGGCATTCGCGCGAGTAGGGATGGCTTTGCGCAGATTTGGATGATGGTTTGAACTGCGGCGCCTTGGCGGAAGCGTTGAATCACGTAGAGTCGAGCGAAACCGCCAAAAACGCCGCACAATGCGGAAACCTTGGCCGCCATCCACGAGGGACGCAATGAATGCAGTGACACCGATACCGCAACCGCATAGTGGTTCCCGCGTCGTGTTGCGTTCGAGCAGGCTGCTCGGCTGGCAGGGTTTTGGTGCGGAGCTGGTCAACGTGTCGGCGGGGCTGCACCGGATACCGGCGTTCAAGCATCACCGCGTCGGCGTGCACGTCGGCGCGCCGGTGAGGGCGCGCTGCCTGTGCAATGAGCGCCGCTACTCGCGAATCCAGGCGCACGGCGACGCCGACGTGATTCCCGCCGGGCTAGACGGGCAGTGGAGCGACGAGGCCGCCTGCACGATTTTCAGCGTGTGGATCGGCGAAGCGTTCGCGCAGCGGACCGTCGAGCAACTGTCGTTAAACTCCGCCGACGCGCAATTGCGCCCGCAATTCCAGCTACGCGATCCGCGCTTTCAGTATCTCGCCTGGGCATTACGCGCCGAACTCGAAGCCGCTGAAGCATCCGATCCTTTGTACGCCGAGAGCCTGTGTACGGCGATGGTAGTGCGCCTGATCGGCGGTGCGCCGGCGCTCGAGAACAAGCGGCGCACGCTCGCCCCGAAAACGGCCGCGCGCGTGATCGAATTTATCGAAGCGCATCTGGACCAGCGTCTCACGCTGGGCGAACTGGCGGCGCTCGCCGAATTGAGCGTGCCGCATTTCAAGGTGCTGTTTCGCGAGACGCTCGGCATGCCGGTGCATCAGTACGTGGTGCAGCGGCGCGTGGAGCGCGCGCGCACGCTGCTGCTGCAAGGCAAGCTCAACGCGAGTCAGATCGCGCTCGATACGGGCTTCGCGCATCAGAGTCACATGGCGCATTGGATGGGCCGGTTGTTGGGCGTGACGCCACGCGAGTTGGTCAAGTCGAATGGGACTGCGGTGGGCAATGTTGCGTTCGATCCGCACAATGCCCGCCGCATCGCAGCATCGCGATAAAGCCTCGAGGGCCGCGCAGCATCGCGCCGCGGTCAGCCCGGCGCCGCACCCGTGAGCTGCGCATAGACGTCATGCGACAGTTGCAGCAACTGCTTGCGGTCGATCCCGCCCGACACCGCATAGCCGAAGTCGCCATCGATCCAGTAAAACACGTTCACCGGGCCGTCCTGATACAGCTTGAACGCCGTCGTGTTCGAATTCTGCTGGCGACGCGAAATGCACAGCGTGACGCGCTCGCCGTTCGGCCCGCGATACATGAACTGCGCGGTCGGTCCGTCGGCGCCGGGCAACAGGCGTCCACCCGAGAGGTTGAAGCCGTTCTTCGAGAGAATCGGCGGATGCACGTTGGTGCCGAGCCGGTTGGAGAGCCACTGCACGAAATCCTGCTCGTGATCGCCAGTGTTCATCTCGGTCGGCCGGTCCACGGCGGGCATGTAGACCACATGCGCCACCGCCGCTTGCCGCGCGAACATTTCGGAGCTGTCCGCACTGACCGGGCGCGTATCCGAGTGGCCGCCCGCAACCGGCGCGATGACGTCCTGGCCCATATGCGTGCCCACGCCGATGCCCACGCCCAACACCAGCGCCGCCGCCATTCCGGCGAATTGCGGCCAGTTCGCGGCAATCCGCCAGCGGCGCGGCGCGGGTGCCTGCAGGCGCTTCGGCACGGGCTCGCTCAGCACGCGGTCGTAGCGCTCGTGGAACATGCTGTTCAAGGAGAAATAATCGCTGATGCGCGCGGCCAGTTCGGGATTCTGTTCGAGCGCGCGCTCCACATCGGCACGGCGTTCGTCGGACAGCGTGCCGTCCACATACGCATGCAGGTCTTCTTCGCCGATCGGCATTTGTTGGTCGCTCATCGCACCACCTGTAATTTCGCACCGGGCTGCGTGCCCGCCATCAACGCCCGTAACCGCTCGCGTCCGCGCGACAGCCGCGACATCACCGTGCCGATCGGAATGTTCAGCGCGAGCGCCACGTCGGCATAGCTCATTTCCTCGAGGCCCACCAGCAGCACGACTTCGCGCTGCTCCATCGGCAGGCGCTGCAAAGCGTAGTCGAGGTCGCGCATCTCCAGCGAGCGGGTCTGCTCCGAGGGCACGGCGAATTCGCTTTCGGACACGCTTTCGTCGTCGACCGCCACGTGAACGGCGCGCGCCGAAGCCTTGCGCGCCTGATTGGCGAACACGTTGTGCATGATCGTAAACAGCCACGCGCGCAGGTCGGTGCCCGGCTGGAACATGCCGGTACGGCCGAGCGCGCGCTCCAGCGTGTCCTGCACCAGATCGTCGGCGAGGTCGCGATTGTTGATCAGCGCTCGTGCATAGCGCCGCAATCGCGGCACATGCTCCATCAGCTCGTCACGGACATCCATTTTCTATCCCGATCGTGGGGCTTTTCGCGGGCAAGGGGGCATCCTTCAGTCGCAAGAAGAGACGCGTTTGACGGGCGAACACCGTTGCTTGCACTTTATTCCCCTGCTTTCTGTGAGATCACGTATTGCGTTTCAGCAGTCATCGCATGGTCATCGCGTCGGCGGCGCGCATCAGGCCGTGGGTGCGGGCGTCGCCGGCAACCACGAAACGCTGCCGCTGCGCGGTCCAGAGCAACAGGCGAATGTCGCCGATGCGGCGCGCGGACCACTGCGGCTGCGCCGGCGCCAGCAACGCCAACGCGGAAAGCAGCACCACCGGTTGATTGTCGCCGTTCAGATAGATGAATTCGCTGACCCGCTGAAGCGGGCTCAGCGCAATCACTCTTTGGTCCACGAGGCGCAAACCGATTGCCGAGAGATTCGGCGCGGACGGATCGGCGCGAGTCGGCGACGCCGCGGAGAATTGCCCGGCCGAGCTTTCGGCGAGCGCCATGACCGCGGCATTGTTCAGCGCTTGCGCCGACACCTGCGTCGCGGCGAGCCAGCCGCTCGCCACCGCGAGCGTCAGCGCGAGCGCCGCCAGCGTGTTGAGCAGTTTGCGGCTGCGTTTAGACCCATTGATACGCGCGACTGCGCGGCGCCATCCTGTGGAGCGGCTCGGCACCGATTCGTCAGTTGTTTGAAAGGCCTGTTGGATCTGCGAGTTCAGTCGGCCGTAAAACGCCACCCGGCGCGCCTCCGCCGGATCCTTGCCGAGATAGTCCCGCAGAAACGCGGCGCGCTCCGGCGTCAGCGTGCCGTCTGCATAGGCCTGAATGTCCGCTTCGGAAAGCGGCGAGTCGGAAGGGGCGTCGGTGGTCATGGTGTCGGCGTGCGTTGGAGGTCGGCTACCGAGGGCGAACACGTATAGCCCCGAGTTTATTCCATCTGTTCACGCGCCGATTTCAACGCTACGCGCTTGCCGAAAAAGCACTTTCTTAAGGCCTTCACCAAGCCGCCGGATCGCGAGCTAACCCGATTTCGCGCCGCTTTATTCCCGCTTCCGGATATGTTTTTTCCGTGCCTTCGAGGCAGGAATAAAAGCCATCAGCGCGTGGTTCTCCCTGATGCAAACCCGCACAAGACTCGCTGGAGTTCATCATGAAGAAGATCGCTTTCGTTGCATTGTCCGTTGCTGTTCTGGCCGCTTCATCGAGCGCTTTCGCGCAGGGCAAGACCCGTGCTGAGGTGTACCAGGAATTGATCGAAGCGCAGCAGAACGGCCTGAATTACGTCACCGACGCATCGTATCCGGATGTAAGCCCGGTGTTCGCCCAGCAGGTCGCACAACACAGAGAAGCACTCGCTACGCAAGCGGCGGCCGCCAGCCATGGTGCGAGCCAAAGCGCGCAGGACGGCAGCGTCAATTGAAGCTCTGGATACCCGGCGCGCGAATGGAACGGGCGCGCCGGATATCGCACGGAATAGATCGCGGTATGCAGTGTTAGCCCGGTAAGCGCATCTATCCGATCAAGGAGTTTTCGTGGCAAAACCATCCGTTCCCAACCCCGGGCCTGTCTGCGTGCCTTGCAGGCTCGCCGTGATCGGCGCGGCCGTGCTGGCACTCGCCGGCGGCTTTGCCTACACGGCAGGCTGGCTGACGCCAGCGCGCCTCAGCGCGCCGCGTTTCATCAACACCTTCGAGAAAGTGGCGGGCCAGCCGCATCCAGGCTACCGGCGCAACCATGCCAAGGGCCTGTGTATCGAAGGCTATTTCGACAGTAACGGCGATGGCGCGGCGCTGTCCCACGCCGCTGTATTCGCGCAGGGGCGCACGCCGGTGACGGGCCGCTTCGCGGTGCCCGGCGGCAACCCCTCCGCGCCCGACACCAGTTCGCCTGTGCGCAGCCTCGCGTTGGAATTCCAGCTGCGCAACGGCGAGCAGTGGCGTACAGGAATGAACTCGACGCCCGTTTTCGCGGTGCACACGCCCGAGCAGTTCTATCAGCAACTGGTCGCCGCAACGCCCGATCCGGCGACCGGCAAAGCGGATCCCGCAAAGCTCAAGGCGTTTTACGCCGCCAATCCCGAGACTCAGCCGTTCCAGGCATGGGTCAAGGCGCATCCGCCTTCTTCGAGTCTGGCAAATGGCGCTTATTACAGCATCAACGCATTCCGTTTCACCGACGGCGCCGGCCATACGCGCGCCGTGCGCTGGGCGATGGTGCCCGAGACGCCGTACGCGCCGATCACCGACGCCGAAAAAGCCAAGAAGAATTTTCTCGAAGCCGACCTCGACCAGCGGCTGGAAAACGGCCCGTTGCGCTGGCATCTGATTCTGACCGTCGCCCAACCCGGCGACCCCACGAACGACGCCACGCTGCAATGGCCCGACGATCGTCAGCATATCGACTCGGGCACGCTGGTGATCGATCACACGACGTCGCAGGAAAACGGCGCGTGCCGCGACGTCAACTTCGATCCGACGATCCTGCCGGCCGGCATCGAACCGTCGGACGATCCCTTGCTCGCCGCGCGCTCGGCCGCTTACGCGCTCTCGTACAAACGCCGCACGCGCGAGGAAGCGTTGCACCCCGCGATTCATCAAGCCCAGACAAACGGAGCACACTCATGAGGCCGACGCCCACCCATTTCAGTCCGCTCGCGCGTCTGCTGCACTGGACAATGGCGCCCTTGATCATCGCGATGCTGTTCATCGGCGTGGGCATGGTCGCTACCGTCTCGCGCGCGCACAACACGCTGATTGCGATTCACAAGCCGCTCGGCATTGCGTTGCTGCTGCTTGTGGTGGTGCGTGTGGGCGTGCGACTCACGCGCGGCAGCCCGCCGTTACCGGACGATATGCCCACGCCGCAGCGGTTCGCGGCGAAGGCCTCGCATCTCGTGCTATATGCGTTGATGGCGGCAATGCCGTTGATCGGCTGGGCGATGCTGTCCGCTGCGGGCTATCCGGTCACGCTATACGGTCCGCTGCATCTGCCGCCGATCGCACCGCATAACGTCGAGTTGTTCGCGTTGCTGCGCGCGTTGCATACGTGGCTCGCATTCGCGCTGTTCGCCACGGTGCTGCTGCATCTCGCGGCGGCGTTGTTTCATGGGTTGATCCGCCGCGACGGCGTGTTTTCGAGTATGGCGCGCGGCGAGCGTTAGCGGCTCAGCGCTTTACTGCTTCACGCGTTCCGAACGCGGATCGTAAGGCGCCTTCAGGTGCACGGTGGCCGGCAGCAGTTCGCCGGCGACATCGATCGCGTAGCGGCCGCTGCTCAGGTAGGCGGTATCCGCTGCACCGTCGGGATTGTTCACGTAGCCCATTGCGACCGGACAACCCAGCGTGTGTCCGAACGCCGCCGAGCTGATGAAGCCGACCGGCTTGCCGTCGCGCAGGATCGCCTCGCCGCCCCACAGCATGCGCTGCGTGGCGCCGTCGGCGGTCAGCACCACCATGCGGCGGCGCAGCGGCTCGGCGCGCAATTTCAGCAGCGCGTCGCGGCCGCGAAACGCAATCTCCTTGTCGAGCTTGCACGCGAACGACAGGCCCGCTTCGAACGGATTGGTGTCCGGCGTGAGTTCGCGGCCCCACGCGCGATAGCCTTTTTCGATGCGCAACGAGTCGATTGCATAGTAGCCCGCGTTGACGAGGCCGAACGCCTCGCCCGCCGCGTGCAGCGTTTCGTACACGCCCACCGCGAATTCGACCGGTACATACAGCTCCCAGCCGAGTTCGCCGACGTAGGTGAGGCGCGTGGCCCGCACCGTCGCGTAGCCGAGATCCACTTCGCGGCTTTGGCCGAAAGCGAACGCTTCGTTGCTCCAGTCGGCCTTGGAGACGCTTTGCAGCAGCTCGCGCGAACGTGGGCCCATCACGGCGAGTACGGCGTACTGTCCGGTGACGTCGACGAGCGTGCAGTGCTGGTCGTGCGGAATTGCCCGTTCAATGGTGTCGAAGTCGCGTGTGGTTTGCGCGCTGCCGGTGACTAGCAGGTATTGATCGTCGGCGAGGCGCGTGAGCGTGAAATCCGATTCGTAGCCGCCGCGCTCGTTGAGCATGCCGGTGTATACCGTGGTGCCGGTCGGCACGTCTACGTCGTTGGCGACGATGCCTTGCAGCACGCTTTGCGCGTCGCGGCCCTTCACCAGAAATTTGGAGAACGACGTCATGTCGAACAGCGCGACGCCTTCACGACACGCGCGGTGTTCTGCGCCGCTCCAGGGCAGCCAGTTCTGCTGGCCGAAGGCGTAGTCGATTTTCGCTTCTTCAGGCGAGGGCGCGAAAAAGTTGGCGCGCTCCCAGCCCATCTTGCTGCCGAAGCAGGCGCCCTCGTCACGCAACAGCGAATACAGCGGTGAGCGGCGAAACGGCCGCGCGCTGTCGAGTTCGCGATTCGGCCACGGCATCGCGTAATGCAGGCCGAGCGTTTCCTTCACGCGATCGTGCAGCCACGTGTCGTTGCCGTTGAAGCGCGCGAAGCGGCGAATATCCACCGGCCACAAGTCCATGGTCGGTTCGCCCGCCACGATCCATTCCGCGAGCGCCATGCCGGCGCCGCCCGCCGAGGCGATTCCCATGGAATTGAAACCCGCGCCGACGAAAAAGCGCCGCAACTCAGGTGCTTCGCCCAGCATGAAGTTGTTGTCCGGCGTGAACGACTCGGGGCCGTTATAGAACTGCCGCACCTGGGCCGTTTCGAGCGCGGGCACGCGCTGCAACGCATTTTTCATCAGGATTTCGAACTGATCCCAATCGTCCGGCAGCAACTGGAACTCGAAATTCTCGGGAATGCCGTTCATGCCCCACGGTTTCGCATCCGGTTCGAAGCCGCCCATGACGAGGCCGCCGACTTCTTCCTTGAAGTAGATAAAGCCGTCCGGATCGCGCATGACCGGCAGATCCGGATGCACGCCGGCAATGCGCTCCGTGACAATGTAGTAGTGCTCCGCCGAATGCAGCGGCACGGTCACGCCGCACAGGCGGCCAACCGCCTTGGCCCATTGCCCTGCGCAATTCACGATGATGTCCGCGCTGATCGTGCCTTCTTCGCCGTCCTTGTTGCGCCACGCGAGTCCGCTGACCTCGCGCGCGCCGCTTGCCTTGCCGTCTCGCGCGCTGCGCGTGTGGATTGCCGTGACGCGAGTGTTTTCGACGATGCGCGCGCCGCGCATGCGGGCGCCGCGGGCGAGGGCCTGGGTCAGGTCGGTGGGATTCGCCTTGCCGTCGCCGGGCAGCCAGACCGCGCCGAGCAGGTCGTCGGTGCGCATGACCGGCCACAGGTCGCCGGCTTCCTGCGGGCCGATGACATCGCAAGCCACGCCGTAGGCGCGCGCGACGGCCGCGGTGCGTTTGAGTTGCGTCATCCGCTCGGCGGTGCGGGCCACCGAGAGCGAGCCGCATTGCTTCCAGCCGGTGGCGAGTCCGGTATCGGCTTCGAGTTCGGCGTAGAGCGCGGTCGAATAGCGGATCAGCTTCGTCATGCTCTCCTGGGCGCGCAACTGACCGACGAGGCCGGCCGCATGCCACGTCGTGCCGCACGACAGTTGGCCCTGTTCGAGCAGCACCACATCGGACCAACCCAGTTTGGTCAGATGGTAGGCGACCGAACAGCCGATGATCCCGCCGCCGACGATAACGACGCGAGCGTGCTTGGGAATGGATGTGGACATGTGTGGGAGTGCGTGGATTGAGTTGGCGTAGATTGCCCCAAAAAGACACGAAATGCAACGACCTCTGTCATTGTTGGAAATCCGCTCGTGTCATAGGACCGTCACGCTGCTCAGCCTTGTGTCTCGTCGTTTATCGAGGTCAGGCGTACCTGCGCCGCGGCTCGGCGCGCACCCGCTGCCCGATGGCGCCACAGTGTGGCTTTGCTTGGAAACGAGTGGCTATCAACCCCGAAGAAGCGTGACTTTTGCTAGACTCCACCTGACAGTCACCGCTCAATTTCCATGTTCTCCAACCAGCGCCAAGCCGAAATCCTGCGACTCGTCCGAGAGCAGCGCACCTGCACGATCACCGATCTGGCCGGCCGCTTCGACGTGTCCGACGAAACCATCCGCCGCAATATCAAGCCGTTGATCGCCGACGGCCTGCTGATCAAGGTTCACGGCGGCATCATGCTGCCCGAACGCCTGGATGAACCGCCGTTCCAGCGGCGCATGGCGGCGAGCCTCGAGGGCAAGCGGGCGATCGGCGCGCGCATCGGCGAACTGGTGCGGGACGGCGATTCGCTGATCCTCGAGGGCGGCACGACGTGTCTGCATATCGCGCAGGCGTTGGTGGTCCGATCGCGGCTCACGGTCGTGACCAATTCCATTGAAGTCGCGCGCGTGCTCGCGCCGCGCAATGGCAACCGTGTATTCATCGCGGGCGGCGAGTTGCGCCCGGACGACTGCGCCGCGTTCGGAGACAGCATGCTGGCCTTTCTGCGCCAGTTCCACGTGCGCTACGCGATCGCCTCGGTCACGGCAATCGACATGCAGGGGCGTTTCATGGACGCGCTGCCCGCCGACGTGGCCTTTTCGCTGGCGGCCTTCGCTCAGGCCGAGCGGCGGGTGGTCGCCGCGGACCACGCGAAGTTCGGCCACAGCGCGCTGGTGCACGCTTTCGGCGCGGATGCCGTCGACCTGCTGGTAACGGATGAAGCGCCGGTACCCGCGCTGGCTCAGGTGTTCGCCGCGGCCGGGCTGGATGTGGAGGTGGCCCCACAGCCAGGTGCGTCCAACGCGTAAAATGGCCGGTTACCACAGGCAATCGATGCCGCACGAAAATTCGCCGGCCGGCGCCGCCCACGCTCCGCCCGGGTGATCCTGTCCGCGCGCGCTTGCCTTTGCCGGCTTGAATAGGAATGGACGCCGATGTCGTCAGTTTTCTTTGATCGGGAACGCATTGCGGAATGGCTCGGGGACCACACCGTCGCCAAGGCGCGCTCGGTCGGCCCCGTCACCCACGTGAAATGGCACGGCGCCACGCTGAGCGGCGACGTGCAGGGCACGCAGCGGCTTCCCTATCAAACGCGCGTGCGCTTTCGTACCGATGGCGGTTCACCCTGGGCGCAGGGCGATTGCAGTTGTCCGGTCGGCCGCAACTGCAAGCACGTTGCCGCGTTGCTGCTCGCCGAGCTGAACTATCACGACGAGATGGACCATATCACTCACGTCGAGCCGGACGAGGGCGACACCGCGCGCGACCTGCCGCGCGAACCGATGGCTAACGTCGGAGCGCCGTCAGGCGTGCGGCCCGAACTGGTCAGTTGGCTCGAACGTTTTCGCGCCCGCGCCGAGGCTGCGGATGCGGACGCCCAGAAGGCGAGTGCTCCGCGCTCGCAGACCCTGGCTTACCGGCTTAACTGGTCCAGCTTCCACATGCGCCACGAGGTCGTGCTGTACCGCGCGCGCTGCGATGCGCACGGCGCGATCATCGCGGTCGACGAACCTTGGGGCAATGTGGAAGCGGCGCTCCTCAAGCAGCCGAAGTTCGTCTCCGACGAAGACCTGTCGATCCTGCGCGGCCTGTGGCTCGGCCGCTCACGCGAGGACTTCGGACAGTTCATCCTGCGTGGCACGAGCGGCGCGGAGATGCTGCAGAAGCTGATCGCGACCGGCCGGCTATTCTTCGACTTCACGCCCGACTCCGGTCACGACGGACCCGCGCCGCTCGCGCGCGGCGCCGACCGGCCCGGCCGGATCGAATGGGAGCCGCTCGCCGACGAGCGCCTGCGGCCCGTGCTGTGCACCGAGCCGCGCGCGAGCATGGTGCTGCCCACCGAACCGGTCTGGTATGTGGATGGCGTCGCGAATGAAGCTGGCATCGTTCAATCGTCGCTGCCGTTCCAGCAGTTGCCGGATTACCTCGCCATGCCGCCTATCTCGCTCGCCGAAGCGCCACTGGTCGCCTCGGTGCTGCGCGAGATCGCGCCCGAGTTGCCGCTGCCGCCCACGCACGACGCGTCCGCGATTCGCGTGATCGACGTCGATCCCGTGCCGGTGCTCACGCTCAACAGCCACGCGCTGCCGTCGGCGACGAGCAAGGCGGGTTTGCGTCAATCCGCTGCGGTCGAACTGGCGGGCGTCAGTTTTGATTACGACGGCGTGAGCATCAATGTCGACAGCAGCGTGACGCTCGTGCCAATGCCGGGCGGCGACGTGATTCATATCCGCCGCCGCTACGAGGCCGAGAAAAAGCGTCTGCTCGAACTGCGCAAGACCGGCTTGCAGAAGGTGCCGACCAGCCGCGTCTACGCGTCGCGCCTGCTGCCCGACACCATGCTCGGCCTGCCCGATGCCGAGGCGTGGACCGCGTTCGTCAACGACGCCGTGCCGGAGCTCGTGAGCAAGGGCTGGCGCGTGACGATGGCGCCCGAGTTCCGCTACAACGTCATCGAAATCGATGCGATCGAAGGCACCGCGCATCAGGCAGGCGACGGCTGGTTCGATCTGGAGATGGGTATCCGCATCGGCGAGCGCAACGTGCGGCTCGAACCGCTGCTTGCCGACCTGTTCCGGCGCGACCGGCGCTGGCTGAGCGGCGCGCTCGAAGCCATTGCCGACGACGAGCCGATCGAGTTGAAGACCGAGGAGAACAAGCGTTTGCGCTTGCGCGCCGACCGTCTGAAGCCGGTGGTGCGCGTGCTCGTCGATCTGTTCGACGCGCTCGGCGGCTCGCTCGCCGAGGGTGCGCCGCTGCGTGTGGCGTCCGTCGACGCGGGCCGGCTGGAGGCGTTGAACGGCACCGGCCGCTGGCAATTTCGCGGCGAAGATTCGATCCGGCAACTGGCGCAGCGTCTGCAGGCCGGTCCGGGGCTACGCGAGGTGCCGGTGCCGCGCGGCCTGAAGGCCGAACTGCGCGTCTATCAGCAACAGGGCTTGAACTGGATGCAGTTTCTGCGCGAACACGATCTCGCCGGCGTACTCGCCGACGACATGGGTCTGGGCAAGACGGTGCAGACGCTTGCCCATATCCTCGCGGAGAAAGAGGCGGGGCGTCTGAACCGGCCCGTGCTGATCGTCGTGCCGACCACGCTCGTGCACAACTGGCGCGAGGAAGCGCGACGCTTCGCGCCCGAACTGAAGGTCCTGGTGTTGAACGGCCCGCAGCGCAAGGAGCGTTTCGAGCAGATCGGCGAACACGAACTGATTCTGACCACCTACGCGCTGCTGTGGCGCGATCAGAAGGTGCTCGCCGAGCACGAGTATCACCTGCTGATTCTCGACGAAGCGCAGTACGTGAAGAATGCCACCACCAAAGCCGCGCAGGCCATTCGCGGTTTGCGCGCGCGGCATCGGCTGTGTTTGACGGGCACGCCGCTCGAGAATCATCTCGGCGAGCTGTGGTCGCAGTTCGATTTTCTGTTGCCGGGGTTTCTCGGCAGCCAGAAAGACTTCACCAAACGCTGGCGCAATCCGATCGAGAAGAACGGCGACGGCGTGCGCCGCGCTTTGCTGGCGCGGCGCATCCGGCCGTTCATGCTGCGCCGTCGCAAGGACGAAGTCGCCAAAGAGTTGCCGGCCAAGACCACGATTGTGTGCTCCGTGGACCTGGAAGGCGCGCAGCGCGACCTCTACGAAACCGTGCGCACGGCAATGCAGGAGAAAGTGCGCGCGGCGGTCAGCGCGCAGGGTCTCGCGCGCAGCCACATCATCGTGCTCGATGCGTTGCTGAAGCTGCGCCAGGTGTGCTGCGATCCGCGCCTTGTTCGCACGCTCAAGACCACCGGCGAGGCGGGCGAGGGGCCGGACTCGCGCGACAGAGTGGATAAGGTCGAGAAGGGCGCGCGCGCCATGCGTTCCGCCAAGCTCGACCTGCTCCTGTCGATGCTGCCGGAACTGATCGAGGAAGGGCGCCGCGTGCTGTTGTTCTCGCAGTTCACCGGCATGTTGTCGCTGATCGCCGAAGCGCTCGAAGAAGCCGCCATTCCGTACGTCGTGCTCACCGGCGATACGGCCGATCGCGTGACGCCTGTCGAGCGTTTCCAGCAAGGCGAGGTGCCGTTGTTCCTGATCAGCCTGAAGGCCGGCGGCGTGGGCCTGAATCTGACCGCCGCCGACACGGTGATCCACTACGACCCGTGGTGGAACCCGGCTGCCGAGAATCAGGCAACGGACCGCGCGCATCGGCTAGGGCAGGACAAGCCCGTGTTCGTGTACAAGCTGATTGCGGCGGGCAGCATCGAAGAAAAGATCGTGGAGTTGCAGGAGCAGAAGGCGGGACTGGCCGACAGCATTCTTTCCGAAGACGCCGCCGGCGCCGCCAAGTTCTCGGACGACGACCTCGAAGCGCTGTTCGCGCCGATGCCGGAAATCGAAGGCGGCAGATAACGCGCGCCGTGATCGCGATTGCGCCCGGTTGTGCGGGCAGGAATGCGCGCTCGGTGCGGCGGCGGATCTAACGCCAGACCACATCTCAGAACGTCCGGGGCGCATGCCGCGCCACGCGACGTCGCGCCCGTTCGCGGCGTTCAAATATCCCCAGTTTTGCCGTTGCTTAGTCCAGAAGCGTGACAAATAGTCAACGCGCGCTGCGTTCGCGGCGATGCCGTCAACGCTTTCGCCTGACACTCGTTGAACACGCGACCGTGAAGGTCAGGACAACGCAGTACGTCAAGGACATGCCATCAATGAAGAAGCCGATTTTTGCCACCGCCGTCACGCGCGCTGCCGAATGAATTGCAGCATGCAATGGCAATGCACTACTACATCACGCCCCATAGCGGTTGTGCCGACAACCTCGGCTAGCTACCTACACGATTTACCCGCGCACTTTAACGAATTCCTTTCGATGAAATCCTGTTTTTTCCGATGCGTCAGATCGGGCTTTTCCATGTTGTTCGCGTTGTCGCTGGCCGGATCGTTGACGGGCTGCGCGCCATCCAGATTGGGCAAAATGCCTGTCGCTTCGGCCAATGTTGCCGGCTCGTCGACGCCCACCGCTTCACCCGCATCTGAATTCGCTGCAACGGTGCCCGCCGGTTTCTACCGCGTCAATTCTGGCGATACGCAGACCGGTGTTGCCAAGGCGTTCGGCCGCGAGGCCGCCGCGCTCGCGCAGTGGAACCATCTGGCGCCCGACGACGGCCTGCAAGCCGGTCAGGTGCTGCGCGTCGCTCCGCCAATAGTCGATGATGGCTCACCGGCATCGCCCGCGCGATCGGACTCGCTTATGCAAGCGCGCGCGATCTTCGCGGAAGGCTCGGAAGAAGCTCCGCCCGCCAAGGCGCGACTCGCGTGGCCGGCCGGCGGCGCCGTGCTCGAGCATTTTGTTGCGGGCAGCACGAAGGGGATCGTGATCGGCGGGCAGCCCGGCGAACCGGTGAGGGCGGCCTCGGGCGGCCGTGTCGTGTACGCGGGCGGCCGGATCGCAGCGTACGGCAAGCTGATCATCATCAAGCACGATACGCATCTGTTGACGGCGTACGGCAACAACCGCGCGCTGCGCGTCAAGGAAGGCACGGCCGTCAGGGCGGGCGATGCGATCGCCGAAATGGGCGCGGACGATCGAGCGCAAGCGTCGTTGCGCTTCGAAGTGCGCGTGGACGGCAAACCCGTCGACCCGCTCAGATACCTCCCCGAGCGCTAGAGACGTGAACGGATGCTGCGGCGGTGTTTCCGGCAAACGACAGCATCTGTAACAAACCGTCTGCGTCTGTAAATGCGCTGCCGCCGCCTCTTCAAGTCATACCATTTTCAGAGTGAGACGACATAACGCTTCTATGCGCGACGCATTATCGTTTGCGTAATAGCTACCTGATCCCAGGTTACAAAGGCAGTTTTTTCATCTTGAGCTGCAATTTCGGAGCGGCTATTTTTAGGTCACTCGTGCGGTTAGACCCCCGCGAGCGTGTAGTGTTTTGAGCGGCGTCGGCCTTCAAAAGAAGGGGCGCCGCATTTTTTCCCTAACTCACACCTTGGGCTTAACAATCTTTAAACGATTTATTTTGAGACTGTTTCTATACTGACTCGCAAATTGTCAAATCGCGGTTTCCCAAGTGGGGGACGCAGCCTGAGAAAGACAACGGCGAACGGGGCCAACTACCGTGCGGGCGAGACCAGCCGCTGAAAACGACGACCCTTGCGGTCGATGCACACACACACGGCGCGGCGGGCGACTGTGCCGCTGAAAATGCTGGGATGGTTGAACAACCGCATCGCCTGACCGGAGATTCGCGTGATCTTATCCGGGAAAAGAACAGCCGTTTTTTCGATTATGATGACCTGCCCCTCGATACGCGGCGCGATAAAGCGAACACTGCGCGCTAATTTTGAGACGGAGGCGGGATCGAACAGGGCGCAAGGCAAAGGACCACAAGTCGAAAAATGTGCCGCCGAAGATGAAATTGGAAGCCGGATCGTCGGTGCTTGTGCCGTCATCCCGGTCATCTGCCGGTCAGCCGGCCACCAGTTACGAACGACGATGTCGCGTTGCGGGGTTTTATGAGAATTGCTGTCCTGGATGACGATTCGGCTCAGGCCGACCTTGTTTGCCAAACGCTGTCGGCGGCGGGTCATATCTGTCACGCATACGGCGCGGGTCGCGAACTGGTGCGGCAGCTGCGCCGTCAGACGTTCGATCTGCTGGTGCTCGACTGGAACGTGCCCGACATGTCGGGTGAAGAGGTGCTGCGCTGGGTGCGGGAAAGTCTTTCCGAGCGCCTGCCGGTGCTGTTCATGACGAGCCGCGGCCGTGAAACCGACATCACGTCGATTCTCAACACGGGTGCGGACGACTACGTCGTCAAACCGGTTTCCGCCGCGGTCTTGCTGGCGCGAGTCGGCTCCTTGCTGCGCCGCGCTTATCACCTCAAGCCGGCCGCGGTGAAGGAAGTTTTCGGCGAATTCGAATTCGATCTGGGCGCGAAGCACGTGGTGGTGCGCGGCACGGCGGTTGCCGTCACGCAGAAGGAATTCGACCTCGCGCTGTTGCTGTTCCAGCATCTGAGCCGGCCACTCTCGCGCGCGCACATTCTCGACGTGATCTGGAAGCAGGCGACCGACATTCCGTCGCGCACCATGGACACGCACGTATCGATGCTGCGCAGCAAGCTCGGTTTGCGCCCGGAGCACGGTTACCGTCTGACGCCGATTTACGGCTATGGCTACCGGCTGGAGCGGATCGAATCCGCCGCGCCGTCGGCGGCGCTCGGCCAACGCCCTGAAGCGGGGGACGCGTGACGTTGTCCGCCGGTGTGGCGCCGCGCGGCAGCGCGGTTTCGCCGGGCCGCCGCGGTGGCGCGTTGCTCGCAGCCGCCGGCGTGCTCGCGATGGCCTGCTTCGCGCCGGCATCATCGATTGCGCAGTCGATGCGTGCGCCGAAGCCGCGTGCGAAAGCCGCGGCGCCCGTGTACGTGTCGTATGTGACGCACGAGGGCGACACGCTGTACGACATCGCGGGCCACTATCTGCGCGATCCGAACGATTGGGCTGTGTTGAGCCGCGTGAATCATGTGCCCGCGCCGCGCCGCATGCCGGCCGGAGTCGTGTTGCGCCTGCCCGCCGACAAGCTCAAACAGGAACAGGAATCGGCCCGCGTGATTGCGACGAGCGGCCCGGTCGAGCATGCGTTCGGCAAGAATCCCTACGTGCCGCTCACGCAAGGCGCGACGCTGGGCGAGGGCGATAGCATCCGCACCGGCGAAAACGGTTTTGTGTCGCTGGAATTGCCCGACGGCTCGCATGTCACGGTAGCGCAGAACGGGCTGCTGGATGTCAGCACGCTACGGCGCACCACGCTGACCGGCGCCAGCGATCGCGTGCTCGAATTGCGCAGCGGCGAAGTCGAGAGCCAGGTCACGCATGCGACGAAAAAAGACGACCGCTTCCAGATCCGCTCGCCGTCCGTCGTGGCCGGCGTGCGCGGAACGCGCTTCAAGGTCGCCTACGACGGCGACGCGCGAATCACCGCAGTGGAAGTGCTGGACGGAGCGGTCGGCGTCGACCCTGCCGCGCTCGGCGGGCGCGTCCCGCCGCCGCCGGGCGTGCCGCTGCAGGCTTCCGCGCAGCTCGTGAAGGCGCGCTTCGGCAGCGTGACGCGGGAAGGCGAGACGATCGGCGGGCCGGTCGAACTGCTGCCCGCGCCCGCGCTCGCGCAGCCGGCCAAAGTGCAGGACGGCAAGACGGTCGCGTTCGACCTCGTTCCGGCCGAGCACGCCGTGGCGTATCGCGTGCAGATCGCACGCGACGCCGACCAGCTCGACCTGATCCGCGATCTGCGCGCGAGCGGGCCGCACGCGGATTTCGGCGACCTGCCCGACGGCACCTATTTCGTGCGCATTGCCGCGATCGACGGCAACGGACTCGAAGGACTGCCGCAGGTGTATGCGTTCGAGCGCCGTCAGCTTGGGCTGGCCGCCTCGGCCGGCCAGCGCGCCGGCAGCCGCGACTATGAGTTCCGCTGGTTCGTGAGCCGCGCCACGGTCGAGACGCGCTTCCGTTTCGTGCTGGCGAAGACGGCCGATCTGCGGCATCCGCTCGTGGACCGCACCGATTTGTCCGGCGGCCAACTGGTCGTGAGCGATCTGCCGGCCGGCGATTACTATTGGACGATCGTCGCCGAGCAGTTCGAGAACGGCCGCCTCTACGAAAAGAGCAGCGCCGTGCGCTCGTTTACGCTTGCGCGCTGACGCTGATAGATTCACGGGGCTGAGCGATTCATCAGCCCGCTTCCTGGCTCCGAACCAAACAACGCTTTGCCGACCACTCCTACGCGCCTGAGCCTCGATCCGCGCGCCCGTCTCGGACGGCGCGCCGGCCGCCGCTTCCTGATCGAATGGGCGGGTATCGGCTGCCTCGGTGTCGTGGTGATTCTGCTCAGTTCGCTCGGCCGTCTGAGCGCGAGCGTCGATCATCTGGTCTATGACCGCTTTCTGAGCCTGCGCGCACAGCCTGTGCTGCACGATATCGTGGTGCTCGAAATCGACAACGCGAGCATCGCGCAACTGGGCCGCTGGCCGTGGCCGCGCAGTGTCCATGCGAAGCTGCTCGAACAGATCGCGAAAGCGAATCCCGCCGCGGTGATCTACGACGTGCTGTTCACCGAGCCCAATGCGCAAGATGCCGAACTGGCCCCCGCTATCGCGCTGAGTCCGACCTATCTGCCGATACTGCTCGGCGCGCCCGACAGCGCCGGGCGCCGCACCGTGGTCGAGCCGGTGGCGCCGCTCGCGCATGCGGCGGCGGGGCTCGGCCATATCAATCTCGAAGTCGACAGCGACGGAATCGTGCGCAGCGTCGCGCAATATGAGGGCGACGCCGATGCGCGCTGGCCGCAATTGATGGTGCCGGTCGCCCAGGCCGTCGAGCATGGCGTGCTGCACCTGAACGGCGGACAGCCCACCCGTGCTTCCGCCGTGGCCTCGCCCGACAGCGACGACGACGGCCGTTTCCTCATTCCCTTCGGTCCCAACGCCCAGAACTATCCGAAGCTGAGTTTTGCCCGCGTGCTCTCCGGCGACGTGTCGCCGGAGCAGTTGCGCGGCCGCATCGTGCTGATCGGCGTGACCGCGTCCGGTTTGTACGACCGCTTTGCGACGCCGGTGTCGGGCGAACTCGGGCCATTGCCCGGCGTGTATATCCATGCCAACGTGCTCGACACGCTGCTGACCGGCCGCGAGATCGAGCCGGCCGCGCGCTGGGCGCTATTCGCGGTGTCGCTGGTGCCGCTCGCCGCGCTGCTGGCCGGTTTTCTGGTGTTGTCGCCGCGCCGTTCGCTGCTGCTGACCGGCGCGCTGTGCCTGCTCGCGGCGTCCGGCAGCGCCGCCTTGCTCTACGGCGCGCGGCTCTGGATGTCGCCGGTGCCGGCGATCGTCGGCGTGGTGGTCGTCTATCCGATCTGGAACTGGCGGCGGCTTGAAATGACCATGGCCTATCTGCGCGAAGAACTGCAGCGTCTCGCCGACGAACCCCATCTGCTGCCGGAAACGCCGCAGCGCCGCCGCGAGTTCGGCGGCGACGTGCTGGAGCAGCACATGGCGCTGATGGCGCAGGCCGCGCAGCGTGTGCAGGACATGAAGCGCTTCGTGTGGGACAGCCTCGACAGCATGCCGGAGCCGATCCTCGTCAGCGACGTGCGCGGCGTCGTGCTGATCGCTAACCATGCCGCCAAGGCGCATTTCGCGCGTCTCGCCGCGCCGCTGCCCGAAGGCCGCCCGATGCAGGCCGTGCTGGGCGGCCTGACGCTCGTGAAGACGATCGACAGCGACGCGGCGTCGGATGCCGAAAACAACCTGTTCGCCCGCGCGCACTGGCCGGCGCCGCTCGATCCGGCGCGCCATGAATTCGCCGCGCTGATGGCGCACGGCGTGGAAGTGCGCGACGCGCGCGAGCGCGACCATTTGCTGCGTTACGCGAACTGCACCAACGAGCAGGGCGAGACCACCGGCTGGATTGCGGGCCTCGTCGACGTGTCGGCCCTGCATGCGGCCGAGCGTCAACGGGAAGATGCGCTGCGGCTCCTGTCGCACGACATGCGCTCGCCGCAGGCATCGATTCTCGCGCTGGTGGAGATCGAGCGCGCCCGTAGCGAGCCGGTGCTCGCGCGCGGTTTGCTGGAGCGCATCGAGCGCTACGCGCAGCGCGCGCTCACGCTGGCCGACGACTTCGTGCAACTGGCGCGCGCCGAATCGCAAACCTATGTGCTGGAACCGGTGAATCTGACCGAATTGCTTATCGACGCCAGCGACGAAGTCTGGCCGCAGGCGCACGCCAAGCGTATTACGTTGCTCACCGAAACCGCCGCGGCCGACGGGACCGGCGCCGATGACGACGACCACTGGATCTGCGCCGACCGTTCGTTGATGACGCGCGCGCTCGTCAACATTCTGAACAACGCGGTCAAATACAGTCCGCCGGATACGCGGATCGTATGCAGCGTGGCGAGCCCGACACAGAAGGCGGTGCCGGGTGCGGCGAGGCGCGTGTCGTGCACGATTCGCGACCAGGGCTACGGCATTCCGAAGGAACAGCAGGCGGGCCTGTTCGAGCGCTTCCGGCGCTTTCACGAAGCCGAGCGCCCGGAAGTGGGCGGCGCGGGGCTCGGCATGGCCTTCGTCAAGACGGTCGTCACGCGCCACGGCGGCGATGTCGAGGTGGCGAGCGAACCCGGTCAGGGCACGGCGTTCACGATCCGTCTGCCGGTGCTCGAAGACGCGCAATCCGGCGCTTTCCTCACGCCGCGCACGTGACGTATGACTATGCACCTTATCGAAGCGAGAAGATCGTGAAAGCCATCCTGTTCTGTGCCGCGCTGGCCGCGGCGAGTCTGACCGGTTGCACCGGCCTGAGCGCCGACGTGCATACCGCCGACACCTCGAACGCCGCCGCCGCGTTGCAAGGCGAACGGACCTATGCGATCACGCGCATGCCGTCGCAAGAGGCCGGCGCGGATCATCCGCGCTTCGAAAGCTTGCTGGCGGATGAACTGGCAAAGCAGGGCTTCGTTGAAATGGCGGATCGATCCGCGCGTTATCTGCTCTCGATTGCTTACGACACGCGGCCGGCGACGATCGGCGTCAGTGAAAAAGGCTGCGCGCCGGGCGCCTGCGAACGAGCGCCCGATGCACCGTTCTCGCTGTTCGGCGGCCCTGTCTATCGGCACGCGCTGACGCTGCGGTTTTTCGAGCGCGCGAGCGGGCGGGAGGTCTATAAAGTCAGCGCGTCGAGCAGCGATCGCGACGCGGATCCGCTGCATGCCATGCCGGCGCTCGTCAAAAGCGCGCTGGCCAGGTTTCCCTTCGACGCGCCGCGCGACTGGCGCGTGAAACTGCGTGCTGACGAGACGAGTGGCGTGCCGACGGTGATGTCGGTGAAGCCGCTGCAACCGTAGTGCGCCAGGATCACTCCGGCGCGTCGCGGTCTTCCGGCCAACGGTTTTCGAAGACACAGTCGGCGAGCGGCAGGCGGCTCGCCCAGCGTTCGGTTTCCAGCATCGGCTCGTTGTAGAACTGGTCGACGTGACCCAGGCACAGAATCGCCACGGGCCGCGCGCCCTCCGGCATGTGCAGTAGTTGGCGAACCGCGTCGACATCGAACAGCGACACCCAGCCCATTCCCAGACCTTCCGCGCGTGCCGCCAGCCACATGTTCTGGATCGCGCACGCCACTGACGCGAGGTCCATTTCCGGCAAGGTGCGGCGGCCGAAGATATGACGCTCGCGCCCGTCCATCAGCGCCATCACCAGTAGTTCGCCGCAGTCCAGCATGCCTTCCACTTTCAGCTTCATGAACGCTTCGCGGCGTTGGCCGAGCGCGTCGGCGGTGGCGAGGCGTTCGGTTTCCACCGTGTCGTGCAAGGCCATGCGCAGCGCTGGATCGGTGATTCGCGCGATCCGCCACGGCTGCATGAAGCCGACGCTCGGCGCGTGATGCGCCGCGTCGAGCAGGCGCTGCAGCACGGCGGCGTCGACCGGATCGCGCACGAAATGGCGCATGTCGCGGCGTTCGTAAATGGCGCGGTAGACAGCGTCGCGCTCGAAATCGTCAAAAGGCTTCGCCATGGAACAGGGCGGCCGCGAAGGCCGGGTTGGAGGGCCAATAAGCGTGCATGTAGCTCGCCACGATCGAACCTGTGCGGTAGACGGCCTCACCGGGCGCATCGCCTTGCGGCCGGATCGCCGAACACAGAGGCGTGAGCGAGGTGTCGAGCTTCGAGTAGTGAAACGTGTGGCCGGTCATCGGCCCGTGCTGGCTGTCGATCCGTTGCATGCCGAGCGCGGTGAAGCGCGTTTGCATCGTCGCGTGGCCGGGCAGCAGACCGAGCATCGGCGTGCTGACGCCTTGCGTGTCGGTGAGGCGGTCAAGCAGATAGAGCATGCCGCCGCATTCGGCAACGAGCGGCTTGCCCGCGGCCGCGTGCGCGCGAATGCTCGCGGCGCTGCGCGTGTTGGCCGCCAGCGTTGCCGCGTGCAGCTCGGGGTAGCCGCCGGGCAGGTACAGCGCGTCCACGTGTTCGGGCAGTGGCTGGTCGGCGAGCGGCGAGAAGTAGTCGATCCGCGCGCCGAGCGCTTCCAGCAGCGCGACGTTGGCCGGATAGATGAACGAGAATGCGGCGTCGCGCGCGATGGCGATCGTCTTGCCCTCCAGCAGACGCGGCAGCACGTCCGGCACGGGCGCGCCGAACTCGACCGGCGGCGGGAGTTCGCACAGCGCGGTGCGGCCGAGCGTATCGGCGGCGTGATCCAGGCGCGCGTTGAGATCGTCGATTTCGTCCGCCTGGTGCAAGCCGAGATGACGGTCGGGTAAGGCGATTTCATCGCTGGCGGCAATGTGCCCGCACCAGCGCAGACCTGGCGGCAACGCTTCTTCGAGCATCTGCGCGTGCCGCGCGGAGCCGACGCGATTGGCGAGCACGCCGTAAAACGGCACTTGCGGCCGGAATTGCGCAAGACCGAAGGCGACCGCGCCGAAGGTCTGCGCCATTGCCTTCGCCGAAATCACCGCGAGCACGGGCACGCGGAACGTGGTGGCGAGATCGGCGCTGCTCGGCGTGCCGTCGAACAAACCCATCACGCCTTCTATCAGGATCAGGTCGGCTTCGGCGGCCGCTTGCGCGAGCAGGCTGCGGCAGGCGGCTTCGCCCACCATCCACAGATCGAGCGAGAGGACGGGCGCGCCGCTTGCGCGCGCCAGAATCATCGGATCGAGAAAATCCGGTCCGGTCTTGAAGACGCGCACGCGTCGCCCCAGCCGCCGATGGTAGCGCGCCAGACCCGCGGTGATCGTGGTCTTGCCTTGACCCGACGCGGGCGCGCTGATGAAGAGGGCGGGGCATGCACCGGAGGACGTCTCTTTTGAAGACGCGCCAGCGGAGGTGCCCTCGGGGGACGCGGACATTGCTCAGAACTCCACGCCGCGCTGCGCTTTCACACCCTGCTCGCGATACGGATGCTTGACGATGCGCATTTCGGTGACGAGGTCGGCGGCTTCGATCAACGCGTCCGGCGCGTGGCGGCCGGTCACCACCACGTGCAGCATCGGCGCGCGCGCGTTCAGCACCGCGAGCACTTCGTCGAGCGGCAGGTATTCGTACTTGAGCACCGTGTTCAGCTCGTCAAGGATCACCATCTGATACTCACCGCTTTCGATCATGCGGCGCGCTTCGTCCCAGCCTTTGCGCGCGGTCGCGATATCGGCGTCGCGATTCTGTGTGTTCCAGGTGTAGCCGTCGCCCATCGTGACGAAATCGCAGTTGGCGATCGCGCCGAGAAAGTCGCGCTCCGACGTGTGCAGTGCCCCCTTGATGAACTGCACGACGCCAAGGCGCATGCCGTGGCCCAACACCCGCACGGCCATGCCGAATGCGGCGGTGGTTTTGCCCTTGCCGGTGCCGGTGTTGACGATCAGCAGGCCTTTTTCGACGGTGGCGTTGGCCTGTTTCTTCTCGTGGCCTTCGCGTCGGCGCTCGGTCATGCGTTGATGCGATTCGGGATCGGTCTTCATGGCAGGTTCTGTTCCTGAGTGTCGTTGTTTGGATGTTCGCGTTGGGCTTAGGCCGTGGTCGAGGCGATCGCCACGGTGACGCCGGCATGGACGGTCTTGCGCACGAGGAGCCGTGCTCGAGGCGCTGCGGACGTGGTGGATTCACCGAGTCCGTCCGTCGCGGCAAGCAGCGCGCACGGCTCGCACACGCCATCCACGCCGAGGTGCTCACGCGCTGCCGCCGAAGGCTCCGCCACGGGCATCGCAGCAATCTGTTCACGGCTGAAGAATGTCAGCCGCAGCGCATGACGCGCGCAGAATTCGAGCAGGCCCGCTTCGTGGGCTTTGGTATCGATGGACGCTACGGTGCCGATTTCATCGAACGCATGCGCGCCGAGCGCGGCACGCACCGCCGCGTCGATCTGTTCGGCCGAACTGTGCGCACGGCAACCAATGCCCACGCTCAGCGTCTTCATTGTGTAGCCGCGCCGTCTGCGCAAGGCGCTTCGTCATCGGCCCGCGCCGCTGCGCGCGCCAGCGCGAGCGACGCCACGCCGCCGATCACCACGATCGCCGGCGAGCCGAGTCCGGCACGCGCGACGGTGTCGGCGAACTCGCCGAGCCGCGCGAGCGCATGGCGTTGCTCCGGACGGGTGGCCGATTCGATCGCCGCGCATGGCGTGTCGGCGCTCATGCCGGCCGCGAGCAACGCGTCGACGATATCGTGCAGCCGCCGCATGCCCATATAGATCACGAGGGTCATGCGCGTAGCGACGAGCGCGGCCCAGTCGGGTTCGCCGCTGCCCGCGCCGTGCCCGGTGACGAATACCACGCCTTGCGCGTGATCGCGGTGCGTGACGGGAATGCCGATGGCCGCGGGCGCGGCGATGCCCGCCGTAATGCCGTTGATGACCTCCACCTCGACGCCCGCCGCATGCAGCGCCTGCTGTTCTTCGCCGCCCCGGCCGAACACGAACGGATCGCCGCCTTTCAGGCGCGCGACGCTGCGCCCGGCCCGCACGTGTTCGAGCAACTGCGCGACGATGCCGGCCTGCGGCGTGGACGGATGGCCGCCGCGTTTGCCGACGTAGACGACCTGCGCGTCGGCGCGCGCGAACTGCAGCACGTCGGGATTCACCAGGTCGTCGACCAGCACCACATCGGCTTGGGCCAATGCGCGAGTTGCCTTGAGGGTCATGAGTTCGACGTCGCCGGGGCCGGCGCCGATCAGCCAGGCGCGGGTCATCGCAACGTGCATGGCGAGCGCCATGTCGTGACGGGCGGAAAGGGGCGAAGCGCGCAGGCGCGCCGGATGACGGACTTTGGGGGCATGCAGTGCTACGGATTCAGGCACGGCGAAACGCGCGGCTCGCCACGGTCCCTTTGGGAACGGATCGACGAACGGATGCGCCACGTCGTGCTTCAGCGCCTTCACATCCGTCCCTCGCGGATTCCGGCGGCCGGCGGCGTGATGTTGCCCTGAGGTTCGCCGCCTCCGCGTCTGGCCGGTATCCGGGCTGGCGGCCTCATGCGCTTTGCCTTCCCGTCCGCATTCATTCGTTGGAATGTCATGGACAGTGGCATCGAAAAAACGCATGCGCGGCGCGGGATGAAAGACATCGCGCCGCAGGTCGCTTACCGTTGCGGGGACAGCACAGGTTGAGCGCGTAAAGCGCGGCCTGTTTCCCGTTTAACTGCACACGCGAATGCATGTGCGGGCACCAAACGCGCGCATACGATAGCACATGGCGTCCCGCCCGATAAGCGCTTGCGGCTTGCGTTTCCTTGACGGCACCGGGCCGCGGGCCTACACTCGCACGCACTTTGGTGCTCGTGTGCGCGCTCGTGCGCATGCAGTTAAACGGGAAACAGGGTGCCCGCCTGCCATGGATCGGGTCAACCTGTGCTGCCCCCGCAACGGTAAGCGAAATGTGGTGCTGCGGTAAGTTCTTTAGCGCCACGGAGCCGGCTTCGATGTCCACGCGCAAGGCCGCGTCGGCATATCACCACTGGGCGAGAAATCACTCGCCCGGGAAGGGGAAGCGGCGCTTTCGCCAGCCCGGATACCGGCCAGAATACGAAGGGCGAACGCCGCGGGGATGCGGCGGTGCGTTCATGATCTCATTCCCGCTTCCTGTTTTTCTGTTGTCGCGGCAACCCGTCGTTCGTCCCCGTGTTGTGTTGTCGTTCTGGCTCGCTGGGCTTACGCGCCGCTTACCTGGCTACCCGGCCGATGCACGCAGACGCGCAGACAGACACACAAAAACACGCCGGCGTGCACGTGCAACTCCTACGGATGGACCTCACGATGCAAACTCAAATGCGCAAGATCCCCGTCACCATCGTCACGGGCTTTCTCGGCAGCGGCAAGACCACGCTGCTGCGGCACATTCTTCAGCATGCGGGCGGCAAGCGCATCGCGGTGATCGTCAACGAGTTCGGCGAACTCGGTATCGACGGGGAAATTCTCAAGGGTTGCGGAATCGGTTGCGATGAAAACGGCGTCGAAACCGAAGGCCAACTGTTTGAACTCGCCAACGGGTGCCTGTGCTGCACCGTGCAGGAAGAGTTTTTTCCGGTGATGGAAAAACTCGTCGAGCGCCGCGATCAGATCGATCACGTGCTGATCGAGACGTCGGGGCTCGCGTTGCCCAAGCCGCTGGTGCAGGCTTTCAACTGGCCGCAGATCAAGAACAGCTTTACCGTGGATGCCGTGGTCACCGTTGTGGACGGCCCGGCTGCGGCAAGCGGTCAGTTCGCCGACAACCCCGTCGCCGTGGATGCACAGCGCAAGGCCGATCCGAATCTCGACCACGAATCGCCGTTGCACGAACTGTTCGAAGATCAGTTGTCCGCCGCCGATCTGGTGATTCTGAACAAGACCGATTTGCTCGACGACGCGCAGCAAAACGCGGTCGAGCTGGTGATTCGCGAAGAGATTCCGCCGCAAGTGAAGATCGTGCGCGCGCAGATGGGCCGGCTCGATCTGCATACGTTACTGGGGCTCGAAGCCGCCTCGGAAGACACGATTCACCTGCGCCACGATCACCACGGTTCCGCCGAAGACGCCGACCACCATCACGACGAATTCGATTCGGTGGTCGTGCAGGCGAATGCGCTCTCGCGCGAAGCAGTGATCGCCGCGCTGCAAGGGCTCGTCGAAACGAACACGATCTATCGCGTCAAAGGGTTCGCGGCGCTGCCGGGCGCGGCGATGCGCCTCGTGATTCAGGGCGTGGGCCGCCGCTTCGACAGCTATTTCGATCGACGCTGGCAGGCTGGCGAAAGCGGCCCGAGCCGCTTCGTGCTGATTGGCGAGGATCTCGATCAGGCCGCGTTGCAGCGTGCGTTCGACGTGGCGCTCGGCGTGCCGTCGAGCGTCGAAACGCAACAGGCGTAAGCGCTCATGCATCTGCTGCGCACCACGCCGGGCGGTTTCGTCGACGATACACAAGGCGTGATCCGTATCGATCAGCAGCCCGCCGACATCGTCGTGCTCAGCTCCGCCGATACCACGCTGTCGCTGCTCGCGAGCGTGATTGCGCGCATGGGTGAAGGTTTCCCGAGCGTGCGGCTCGCGAACGTCACGTATTTGCGGCAACCGGCCTCGGTCGATTTCTACGTCGAAGACGTCTTGCAGCACGCGCGTGTGGTGGTGGTCGATCACCTCGGCGGCGAAGCGTATTGGCCTTACGGTATCGAGCAGGTGGTGGCGCTCGCCGAGCGCAAGCAGCAGACGCTCGCGATGTTCTCCGGCGATTTGCAGGAAGATCCGAACCTGCTCGCGCGCAGTACTGCAAGCGCCGATCTGTGCCATCAACTGTGGCGTTATCTGCGCGAGGGCGGTGCGCAGAATGCCGAGGCGTTCCTGCGCTGTATCGCGCACCGGACCTTCGGCTGGGGACGCGAGCCTGCGCCGCCGCGCGCGTTGCCTGCCGCGACGCTCTATCATCCCGGGCGTGACACGCCGACTATCGCCGACTGGCAGGCGCGCTGGCAACCAGACGCGCCGGTCGCGGCGATCCTGTTCTACAAGGCGCATCTGCAGGCGGCCAATACGGCCGTGTTCGACGCGCTGATCGACGCGCTCGAAGCGCAAGGCCTGAATCCGTTGCCGATCGCGATTACCTCGCTCAAAGACGTGTTCAGCCGCGAAATCGTGCAATCGCTGTGCGCAGAGCACAATGCCGCGCTGGTGCTGAATACGACCGCCTTCGCCGCGACCGCGATCGACGACCCGGAGCCGCTCGCGCTCGCCGGCGACGCGCCGGTGTTCCAGGTGATTCTGAGCGGCGGCAATCGTGAAGACTGGCAAAAGGACAATCACGGCCTCAATTCGCGCGATATCGCCATGCATATCGCGCTGCCGGAAGTGGACGGCCGCATCATTACGCGCGCCATCAGCTTCAAGGGGCTGGCATACCGTTGTCCGCACACTCAGGTCGACGTGGTGCGGTATCAGCCGGACGCCGAGCGTGTGGCGTTTCTCGCGGAATTGAGCCGACGCTGGTGCCGTCTGCGTTCACTCGATAACGCGGACAAGACAGTCGCGTTGATTCTCGCCAACTATCCGATGAGCGAAGGGCGCATCGGCAACGGCGTGGGACTCGATACGCCGGCCTCGGTGGTCCGCATTCTGTCGATGCTGCGCGACGAAGGCTATCGTCTCGCCGACTTGCCCGCCGACGGCGACGCGCTGCTGAAGAAGCTCACCGAGGGTGTGACCAACGATCCGGTGGTGCGCGATCTGCGTCCCGCACTGCAAAGCCTCGCGCTCGCTGATTACCTCGCGCACTTCAATGCGTTGCCCCTCGAGGCGCGGCAGGCGTTGAACGCGCGTTGGGGCCCACCTGAGCAGGATCCGACGCTGCGGCGCGGCCGTTTCATGATCGCGGGCTGGCGTTGCGGGCAGGTGTTCGTCGGCATTCAGCCCGCGCGTTCGCGCGAACAGGGCGATTACGCCAGCTATCACGACGCCGACCTCGTGCCGCCGCATGCCTATCTGGCGTTCTATTTCTGGCTGCGCCACCAGTTCGGCATCGACGCGATCGTGCATGTCGGCAAGCACGGCAATCTGGAATGGCTGCCCGGCAAGAGCGTCGCGTTGAGCGCTGCCTGCTGGCCTGATCTGATTCTCGGGCCGATGCCGCATCTGTATCCGTTCATCGTCAACGATCCGGGCGAGGGTAGCCAGGCGAAACGCCGCGCGCAGGCCGTGATCATCGATCACCTGATGCCGCCGCTCACGCGCGCCGAGACCTATGGGCCGTTGCAGGACCTCGAGCGGCAGGTGGACGAATACTATGAAGCGCTGATGGTCGACCCGCGCCGCTCGAAACTGTTGCGGCGCACGATTCTGGCGACCATCGTCGAACATAAGCTGCATGAGGAGTTGAGCCTCGCGGCGCCGACCGGGCAGGACGATGAGGACGCGCTCCTCACGCGCGTCGATGCATGGCTGTGCGAGTTGAAGGAAGCGCAGATTCGCGACGGCTTGCATACGTTCGGGCAATCGCCGGACGGTGTGCAACGGCGCGATACGTTGCTGGCGCTTGGGCGTTTTCCTGTCGGCGACGGGCAAGGCGCGAAGGCCGGCCTGATCGATGCGTTGGCGCGCGATCTGCAGATGGACCATCTGTTCGATCCGTTGTCGGTGGACTGGTCGGCGGTGTGGGACGGGCCGCGGCCCGACGCGTTGCGCACTGTCAGCGATGCGCCGTGGCGGCACTGCGGCGACACGCGTGAACGGCTGGAGTTGCTGGCGGCCGAGTTGTTGCGCGGCGTGTGCGGCGATCAGGAGGCCATCTCTTCGGCTCCGCTCGCTGCCGGATTGCCGCAAGCGGCGCGCGTAATCGGGCGACTGCGTTCCGATGTGCTGCCGCGGCTCGACGCCTGCGGCCCGCAGGAAATGCTTCATCTGAAGCGCGGTCTCGAAGGGCGCTTCGTGCCGCCGGGACCGAGCGGTTCGCCATCGCGTGGACGCCCCGATGTGCTGCCCACCGGCCGCAACTTTTATTCGGTCGACACGCGCGCGGTTCCCACGCAAGCGGCCTGGTCGCTGGGATTGAAGTCCGCTCAGCAACTGATCGAACGGCATTTACAGGAGAAGGGCGACTATCCGCGCGCCATTGGCCTCTCCGTGTGGGGCACCGCGACCATGCGCACCGGCGGCGACGATATCGCCCAGGCGCTCGCGTTGCTGGGCGTGCGGCCGAAGTGGGCGCCGGGCAGCCATCGCGTGACCGATTTCGAAATCATGCCGATCGAGGTGTTCGACCGGCCGCGCATCGACGTCACGTTGCGTGTGTCCGGTTTCTTCCGCGATGCCTTTGCCAACGTGATGCATCTGTTCGACGCCGCCGTGCAGGCGGTCGCGGAACTCGACGAACCCGAAGACCTGAATCCGATTCGCGCGCGCGTGCTGCGTGAGCGCGATGCGCTCATTGCGCGCGGCATGGACGCCGCCGAGGCGCGCAAGCGCGCCGGCTGGCGCGTGTTCAGCGCACGGCCCGGCGCGTATGGCGCGGGACTGCAGGACATGATCGACTCGCGGCAATGGCAGACCGACGCCGATCTCGCGAACGCCTATCAGGCGTGGGGCGGTTACGCGTACACGCAAAAGAGCGCGGGCGAAGAAGCGCGTCACGCGTTCGGCACGCGCCTCGCGGCGCTGGACGTGGTGCTGCAGAACCAGGACAACCGCGAGCACGATCTGCTCGATTCGAACGACTACTACCAGTTTCAGGGTGGCATGGTCGCCGCGGTACGGCATCTGGCCGGCGATCAGCCGAGCGTGTATCACGCCGACCATAGCAATCCGGCCGCGCCGCGCGTGCGCACGCTGCATGAGGAGATTGCCCGCGTGATCCGCTCGCGGGTGGTCAATCCGAAATGGCTCGATGGCGTGAAGCGTCACGGCTACAAGGGCGCGGCGGAAATCGCCGCGACCGTCGATTATCTGTACGGCTACGATGCGACCGCGCGCGTGATCGCGGATCATCAGTACGCGCTCGTGACCGATGCCTATCTGAACGACGCTGACACCCGCGCGTTCTTGCAGCGGCACAACCCGCACGCGTTGCATTCGATTTGCGAGCGCCTGCTCGAAGCGATGCAGCGCGGTTTGTGGCAGACGCCCGGCGACTATCGCGCGCAAGTGGAACAGCATCTGCTCGCGAGCGAGCAACAGATTGAAGGAATGCAAACATGAACTCAGCAGCCCGGCGGCCTGTTTTTCCTTTTGCCGCGCTGATCGGCCAGGCGCCCTTGCAGCAGGCGCTCTTGCTGGCCGCTATCGATCCGGCGCTGGGCGGCGTGCTGGTGACGGGGCCGCGCGGCACCGCCAAGTCGACGGCGGCGCGGGCGCTCGCCGAGTTGTTGCCGGAGGGGCAACTGGTGAATTTGCCGCTTGGCGCGAGTGAAGACCGCTTGATCGGCACGCTCGATATCGAAACGGTGCTGCGTGACGGTTCGGTGCGCTTCTCGCCGGGTCTGCTCGCGAAAGCGCATCTCGGCGTGCTGTATGTGGATGAAGTCAACCTGCTGCCCGACGCGCTCGTCGACGCCTTGCTCGATGCGGCGGCAAGCGGCGTGAATACCGTCGAGCGCGATGGCGTGTCGCATAGCCACGACGCGAGCTTCGTGCTGATCGGCACGATGAATCCTGAAGAGGGCGAGCTGCGGCCGCAACTGATCGACCGTTTCGGCTTGATGGTCGAGTTGCAGAACTGCTTCGAGCAGCATGTGCGGCAGGCTATCGTAAAAGCCCGGCTGGCATTCGATCTCGATCCGCAGGGGTTTCGTGCGGGTTATGCGCAGCAGCAGGCGGCTTATGTGCAGCAGATTCGAGCGGCGCGCGCCGCGCTGCCGCAGCTCGCGTTCGACGACGCGGTGCACGCGCGTGTCAGCACGTTGTGCATCGACGCCGCCGTGGACGGTTTGCGCGCCGATCTCGTGATGCTGCGCGCGGCGCGGGCGTTGGCGGCGTTCGAGCAGGCGGCTGCGGTGACGACGGAGCATGTCGATCGGGTTGCCGAGGCGGTGTTGATTCATCGGCGACATTCTCGTGATTCCCATGCGCGTCGTGACGCGCGTGAGAGTGGCGCTTCTCAAGGCGGCGGCGCGGGGCGGCCGTCTGCGTCTGCGGAAGGCAATGCGCCGCCGGCTGACGCGGCGGGCGACAGCGAGTGGGGCTACCTTGCCCCAGAGCCGGCCGCCACCACGCAGGTCAAAGGCGTCATACCGCTCAGCGCAAAAAAACGCTGAGCCATCGGAAGGGCGCCGCCGCTGACTCGCGCAGCGGTTTTCGATGGCGGCAAGGTGCGGGTGCGTACAGCCGCTTGCATGGGACGCTGGGCAAGCGCATCGCGTGGCCTCACACACTCGCGGCGAAGGGCCAAGGCGCTTTACGAACCGGGCATCTGCGTTTCATGCGCGAGGCGCCGCGTGGCGGCGTGCTGCATTGTTTCGTGCTCGATTGTTCTGGTTCCATGCTGGTCGGGCAGCGCCTCGCGCTCGCCAAGGGACTGTTGGTCGCCTTGTTCGACCACGCGAGCGCCGCGCGTGCCGAGGCCGCCCTAGTCTGTTTCGGCGGTGCGGGAGCGGATGTGCGATTCGGTCCGGCCGTGCCGCGCTGGTGGAACGAGCGGTGGTTGAGTCCGGTGGGCGGCGGCGGCGGCACACCGCTTTCGGCCGGCATTCAGCGAGCGACCCAGCTGCTGGAGCGCAGCGCGCGCCGCAAACCCGCGCAGCAACGCTGGCTGTGGATCCTCACCGACGGGCGCACGCACGATACGCCAGTGCGCCCGCTCGACGTGGACGAAGTCGTGTTCGTCGATTTCGAGCGTGAGGCGATACGGGTGGGCCGCTGCGAAGTGCTCGCCGATGCGTGGGGCGCGCGACGTTGTACGCCGGAAGAATTGATGGGCTGAGCGGCAGGTGCGTTGCGCCGCTCGCCGTCCTGCGCTGATTTATTTCAAGCCGTTCGACCAATACACCACGTCGTCCTGGCGGTCGAATACGAAGACTTTCATCGCCATTTGCTGGGTCGCGTCGAGCTGATCGAGTTCGAGCCCATGAGTCGAAGGCTCGCCCGGTCCGTTGCCTTTGTGCACATTGCGGATCACGGCCGTGGTTTCGATCTCCGTATCCAGATCTTTCGATTTCAGGCGGAATGCCAGACGCAACCGGTCGCCGACAGCACCCAGCGTCCAGGAAGCGGCCAGCGACATGCCCAGTGCGCTAATGCCTTTCGCGAGTCCAAGCCCCTCATACGAGTCCCCGTTTTCACCGATGCCGAAACGCACCGCGAGGTGCGTGCGGACGCGGATCGACTTGCGCTCGCGCAGGCGACGGATCACGCCGGGCTTCGACAACACGACGTAGTCGAACGGCGAGCGGCAGATTGCCTCGATCGTGCAGACGAAACGAAACACGGCATGACTGGCTATCGCGACGATTTCGATGTTTTCGCCGAGGCCCAGCGGGAGCATGCGACCGTCGTGCATTGGCGGCGTGACGAAGAGCGCGTGATTCGGCGCGAAGCCAATGATGCGGCATGGATGCATCGGAGCGCCGCTGCCGAGCTGCGGACGCACACCGATCAATGCACCGATTTCCAGGTGCATGTCCTTTAGCGTCAATGGGCCGCCAGGGTCTGCCTGAGTGTCTGGGTGAGGTGGCGCTTGCGTGCCTGCATCCAGCAGGTCGCCCCGTTGAGGACGGAAGTGGTTGAACAGGAAGGTGCGTTCGTCCGTGGTCGCGAGGATGGTGCCGCTCGTGAAAAGGAGCGTGCCGTCGGCGTCGACGATCGGCCAGTCGAGAGCGCTGCCCACCGGGACGTTATCCAGATTGAGTGCTGGCGTTTGCACGGCGAGTGAGCGTTCGTCGACGTGTTCCTCGACTGGATTGTCCATGGTCGGCGGTAATTGGAGTGACGGGATATCTTGGTTGACGGCCGGCAAGGCGGAAACTTTAGTTTTCTCGGCTGACTCGGCTTTGGTTTCTTCCGGCGCTCCTTTATGTTGGGCGGCGAGTGCTCTATATATAGCGAGGTTGGTCATTGCCAGATGGGTTTGGTAGAGGTGCGGTCGTGGGTCACTGTCTCGCTGCCGCAAGTAGAATTGTTCCGCGAGCGGCCAATTAGATCGGATGGCTAACTAAATTGGCGGTGTCGCTGTGAGGTCTGTTTCGGTGCTCCTCAACTTTTTGAAAAATATTGCGCGAAGGGGGTTGACGATATGTCTCTCGCTCTCCATAATCTCGTTTCTCTGCTGCTGATGCAGCGACGCAGAACGAAGCGGTGCCGGTTAGGTGGAAGTACGGTGCTGGTTCGGTG